>NZ_JBAIYT010000002.1:0-286322 GCF_036763125.1 Nitratidesulfovibrio sp. 1201_IL3209 | reverse complement strand
AGCTTTCATCAACCTCGACAACCCCCAGGATTTTCTCCTTTTGGGATGCCTGGTGAGCGTAAATCAGCGTCCTGAAGGCCAGAAAGTACCTATTCACGGTCTTCCGGTTGAGCTTCAGGAGCAAGGCAGTTTTGGTGGCATCAATATCGATGCAAAAGCATTCAGCAATTTTTCCGATTTTGTAGCGGCTTAATTTGCTGTTTTTAAACATGATTCTAGCCTATCAGGGCTTGGCCTGATGGTCTAGAGCCTTGTATTTTTTATTACGGCAGTTGAAGCGTGTTCATCGCCACATATACTACAAGCAAGCAAAGCCATCACACAGTAAGGGGTGCAGGGGACAACGTCCGCGCTGCGATCGCCATCCGTAACACTCGAAGACTCGTGTAACGGCTGCCGTCCCTGCCCGCCGGAGGCGTATAAAAAATCTCCCTCCCTCTCCCTCTACAGCCGGAACTCCCCGTCCTCGTAGACCACCACGCGCTTCCCCCCCGGCGTGACGGCGGTGACCTTGCGCGGGGTGGTGGCCACCAGGTCCCAGTGCAGGCTGGAACTGTTGAAGCCCAGGTCGCGCCGGGCATCGGCGGTGAGTTCGTCGGACGGCCCGGAGAAGGTGTTGGCGTAGGACTGGCCCAGGGCCACGTGCATGGAGCCGTGCGGGCCGCCGTGGTTCTCGTCGTACAGGGTGTTGGCCATGAACCGGGTGATGCGCGAGAAGCGCCGGTCCACCAGGGCGAATTCGCCCAGCATGGCCGCGCCGGGGTCACTGTTGAGCTGCCCGGTGGCGAAGCCTTCGCCCCGTTCGGCGTCCAGCCGCACCACCCGGCCCTGCCGGAATTCCAGGCGCACCCCCTGCACGATGTTGCCGGAGCGGAACGACGGCAGGTCGGCGGTGTACACCCCCTCCACGCCGCGCCAGTCGGGCGAGACGTACAGCTCGAAGCTGGGAATGTTGCGGCCGGTCACCCCGGCCCAGCGGCGCATGCGGCCCACGCGCAGGCGCAGGTCGGTGCCTTCGGCCTCCACGTGCAGGGTGGCGTCGCCCAGTTCGTCCAGCCTGGTGCGGATTTCCTCGGCCTGCTTCGCCACGCGGGCCCAGGTGGCGGCGGGGTCGGCCTCGCCCAGCAGGCAGGCGCGGCGCACCTCGTCGGCGTAGTCGGCGGGCGACAGCCCGGCCTGCCCGGCCAGGGCCGCCGTGGGCCAGATGCACAGGGTCCAGCCGTAGGCGCCCATGTCCTCGCGCAGGTGGGCGATGTCCTGCAACGGGCGGCGGGCGGCCTGGACCATGGCGATGCGCTCCGGATCGATGGAGGCCAGATGGGTGAGCGATTCCGGCGCGATGATGGTGATGCACCCGCCAAGGTGGCTGTACAGGTCGCGCTCGCCGGGAATCAGCGTGGTCAGTCGCTTGTTGTTGGCCCTGGCGTAGAAGTCGTACTCCATGCGCGGGGTGGGCTGCATGCGCGGCACGGGAATCATGCCCATGTCGTGCAGCCTGCCGCACAGTTCCTCGGCCAGGGGCAGGCCCGGCAGGTCGAAGCGCACCAGCACGAAGTCGCTCTTGCGCAGCGGCGCGCGGCGGCCGCGCGCCAGGCCCCACAGCATGACGTCGGCATATTTTCCCAGGGTTTCGGCATCGTACATGGCGTGCTCCAAAAGGTGCGGACCGCGCGGAGATGTCGCCGTCGCGGCGAAGTTATCATTGCCGGGTCAACGGATCATGCTATCGTGGGCGCGTGGTGCCTTGGAAACCCGTTTACGGTTTCCACGCCGCGTCCGCCCGCACCCCCCTGTGCAGGACCCGGATCCGGGAGACACGTCCGGGAGATACGTACGGCAGCAAACGTATCGCCGGAGGGACACGGCAAGGGCGCCCCGGCCACTCATCCTCCCCCTTGCAGCGTCGGCCGCGTTCCAGCCCCTCGGAGCGCGGCCGACCTCTTTTGCGGCGCGCGGCGGCGGTGGCGGCAGGAACCGTGGCGCCGGAACCGTGGAACCGGACGGGCCGGATTGCCCGCCAGCACCGCAAGATTTTCGGATGACCGGGGTCAGGGCAGCGTGCGCGGCGCCGGGCTGTCATCCGGCAGTTCGTACAGGCTGGCCTTGCGTCCGGCGTCGCGCCCGGTGTCTTGGGGAACGCCGTTGCCGGTGGACGTATCCCCCTGCCCGGGGTTGCTGGTCGTGTCGGTCGTATCGGGCGCGCCCATGGCGCCCGATGCGCCGTCCTGCGGCGACGGTTGCAGCATAGCAGGTTTTTCGCCGGGGGGAACGTGCCCGATGAACGCGCCCGCCCCGTCCGCCCCGTCCGTCTGGTCCGTTTCGTCCGTCGGGGGCCGGCATTGCCCGCGCCCGCGCGCCAGGCGCAACCCCTCGCAGTCGCCCAGGGCGCAGGCCCGGTAGAAATCGTCGCACATGGGGCCGGGCTCGCCGCGCACCTGCCACGCCGCCCCGCGCACCCGCCAGTGGGCGGCCACGTCGGGGCGCAGGCGGATGGCGGCCGAGGCGTCCTCCACGGCCAGGGCGGGCATCTGCAAGCGCAGGTGGCACACGGCGCGGGCATGCAGGGCGCGGGCGAAGCCGGGGGACAGCCTGAGGGCGCGGTCCTGGGCCTCCATGGCGTCCTGCGGCCGGTCCAGCAGCAGCAGGGCTTCGCCCAGGGCGTTCCACAGCAGCGGGTTGCGCGCGTCCAGCGTCACGGCGCGGCGCATGTGGCGCAGCACGGCCTCGGGCGCGAGGCCCCAGCCGTTCCCCGCGCCGTTTGCGGCCTGGGGGGCCGGGACCGCCGCGCCGCCTCCGTCCTGCGCCTCGCCCTCGGCGGGGATGCCGGTCAGGCAGGCGCGGTACAGTTCCAGCGCTTCCAGCGAGCGGGCCAGCGCGCCCAGCCGCTGGGCAAAGGGGCTTTCGTCGTCGCCGCCGTGGCGGGCCACGTGGCGGGCGGTGGCCTGGGCCGCGTCAAGGGCCTCTTCGGTCAGGGCGGCCTCCCGGCGCAGCATTTCTTCGTGCAGTTCCAGCAGGGATTCGTTGCGCAGCACGGCGCGGACGAGGTCGGAACCGTCGGCCGGAGAGGACGTGGCATCACCTGACCCCGCAGCAGCGGCATAACCAGACGCCATGCCGGACGGCGGCGCGGCCTGCACGGTCACGGCCACGCGCACCTCGGGCGGGTAGCCTTCCACGCGGGTGGCGGTGACGCGGGTGGCCAGCACGGCGGACGCCACGGCCAGGCGGCGCTGCGGATCGTGCGCGGCCAGGGCGGCGAAGGACGCGGCCGCGCCTTCGCGCAGGAGGGGCACCCCCTCGCGCAGCGCGGCCAGGCGCGCGGCGGAGCGGGCGATGACCAGGGCGGATTCCTTGCGCAGGCCGCCGCCGAAGGGCACCGTGACGGTGCTGGCGGCGTGCGCGGTGGCGGCTGTCGCCAGCAGGATGGCGATGCCGCAGAGCAGCCGGGCAAGCCCGGCGCGGGGGCGGGCGGAAGGGGGCGGTGCCGGGCCCGTGGAAAGGCCCGGCGCCGCCCGTCCGGAATGACGCATCTACTTCTTCACGGTGGCCTGTATCTTGCGGGCCGCGGGTTGCAGCACGTCGCGCAGGGTTTCGGCCAGCAGCTTTTCGGCCACGTCCGAGGCGGGGAGGACCTGCTTGGACTGCCCGCCGGAAAGGTGCTCGGTGTACAGCGTCTTGGTGTAGTCGGACACGGTGACGGCCAGCTTCATGGACGTGCTGAACTCGGTGGTCTTCAGCTCCTTCAGCCACACCTCGTTGACCACGCCGGTGACGATGTAGTCGGGGCCGCCCGCGCGGGCCTGGTCCTGGGTCAGGGCGAAGGACACCTGCAAGCCCTGGCGGGCCAGTTCGTCGGCCAGCGAACGGCTGACCCAGTCGGACACGGTGGACGAGGCCACGAACGAGGTGCCGTCCTTGCGCTCGCCCACCTGCACCACCGGGCGCTTGTCCTCGAACATGACCACGGTCACGCGGGGGGCGGAAGGATCGGGCAGCACCGAGGCGTCGGGCGGCGAGTAGAGCAGGCGGACCGAGTTGCCGGGGGCGCAGGCCGAAAGGGCCAGCGCGGCAAGGACCAGCAGCAGCGCGGCGAGCGTGCGCGAAACGTTGTGGTGAAGCATTGTTCCTCCTGTGCGCGGTGCGCAAGGCGCGGCGCATGGGTGTTCGCCGCCGGGGCGGCGGGTGTTACAGCGGGGCCAGCGGCAGGTAGAGGCGGGTCAGCAGGTCGTCCTCCGGCGTGGCGCCGGGATCGTTGAGGTAGGCCTCCATGCGGGGCGCGTTCATGGGGGTGCGCCCGCTGGCGGGCAGCCATTCCCAGTACAGCGCCGACCACGACCACGGCAGGGTGGCGTAGGGACCCTTGTGCACGGCCACGGCGTATTCCCTCGGGCGGATGATGCGCACGGTGACGTAGTCGTCCGGCTCGAAGTCTTCGGGCACGGTGACCATGGCGTCGTAGCGGATGCGTTCCGGCGGGGTGGTTTCCGGGTCGTCGTGGCACAGGCCCAGGAACATGGTGGAAGCGCTGGTCACCTGCCGCCGTGCGATCCACGGCGTGAGCAGCTTCCACGCCTCCGGCCCCGATTCGGCATAGGGGCCGAGCACGCGGATGCCGGCCGCGCGAAGTTCCGGCAGGCGTTCGATGCGCACTTCCATGTGGCTTGCGTCTCCCTGTTTCCCGTCTCCCTGTCCGGTCTCTATAGCGCAAGCGGGGCCGAAATCAAAGGGTTGCGCAACGCGTTTTCCCGTCATGACGGCGCGTTCCGGTCCGGGCGGGGGCGTTGGCGCGGGTGCGCGGGCCATGCCCGGACCGGGGCATTTTCGTGACGAATCAAGCAACGACGCGCCTTCGTGGGCAGAAACGGTTGACAAGGGGGCCAACCTCTGTAAAAGCTGCGCCCTTGCACCACGTGCATGCAATACCGCGCCGCCGGAGCGCGCGCGGACCGAAACCCCCCATATGGAGATACCGATGACCAAAGCTGAACTGGTTGAAAAGATCCGCGCCAAGGCCGGTCTTGCCTCCAAGGTCCAGGCCGAAGGCGCCCTCGACGCCACCATCGCCGTGCTCGCCGACGCCCTGGCCGCCGGTGAATCCGTGACCTTCACCGGCTTCGGCAGCTTCAAGGTGACCGAACGCGCCGCGCGCAAGGGCCGCAACCCCCGCACCGGCGAAGAAATCACCATTCCTTCCGGCAAGGTGGTGAAGTTCACCCCCGGCAAGCTGCTGAAGGATTCCGTGAAGTAGGCAGCCCACGGGCCGCAGATTTCCGCGCCCCGCGTCTCCGGCAAGGAGACGCGGGGCGTTTCGCATTTTCGGGGGGAAAGGGAAGGGCCCGGAAGTGGGGGCAGGACGCGGGGCCGGGCCGCCTCAGACGCCGGGCTTGCCCTTGGGCGCGTCCACCAGCAGCACGGCCAGGTCCATGACGTTGGTCAGGGTGGGGCCGGTGCGCAGGATGTGCCCGGTGCGGTCCAGGAAGTGGTAGGCGTCGTTGTCGGCCAGGTGTCCGTGCGCGTCCACGCCGCATTCCCGGGCCACGCACAGGGTGCGGCCCGATGCGTAGCCCCCGGCGGCGTCCGTGGGGCCGTCGGTGCCGTCGGTGCCCGCGCAGAGCATGGCGATGTGCTCGCAATCGGCCAGTTCGTCCATGCGGATGGCGGCGGCCAGGGCCATTTCCTGGTTGCGGCCGCCAAGTCCCCCGCCGGTGAGGGTGACGGTGGTCTCGCCGCCCGCCAGCAGGCAGAACGGCCCTTCGGGGTGGGGCAGGGTTTCGGCGGCGCGGGAGGCTTCCTCCACCAGTTCGCGGGCGCGCACGCGGGCCTCGCCGGTCATGGTGTCGGTAAGGATGCGCGGCCGGTAGCCGTGCGCGGCGGCCGCTTCCGCCGCCGCCTCCAGGGCCAGCCGGTTGCTGGCCACGATGCAGTTCTGCACCGCGCCGAACACCGGGTCGCCGGGCTTGGGCGTTTCCGCCGCCATGCCGCGCAGGCCCGCCGTCAGCCGTTCGATGACCGGGGCGGGCAGCCTGTCGAGGATGCCGAACCTGTCGGCGATGGACTGGCAGTCGGCGTAAGTGGACACGTCGGGCGAGGTGGGGCCGGAGGCGATGACGTCCAGGTCGTCGCCTACCACGTCGGAGATGATCAGCGAGACCACCCGCGCCGGGGCCGCCGCGCGGGCCAGGTTGCCCCCGCCGAAGGCCGACAGGTGTTTGCGCAGGGCGTTGATCTCGTGGATGGTGGCCCCGCATTCCAGCAGCAGGGAGGTGGCGGCGCGCATGTCGTCCAGGGTGATGCCCGGTTGCAGCGCCGGGGTCAGCGCGCTGGCCCCGCCGGTAAGGGCGCACAGCACCAGGTCGCGCGGGCCGGCCGTGCGCACCAGGTCCAGGATTTCGTTGGCCGCGCGTTCACCGGCGGCGTCGGGCACGGGGTGGGCGGCCTCGCGCAGGGCGATGCGCTTCAGCGGGGCGGTGTGCCCGTACTTCACCACCACCACGCCGTCGTGCACCCGGTCGCCCAGGATGTCCTCCAGCGCGGCGGCCATGGGGGCCGCGCCCTTGCCCGCGCCCACCACGTACACCCGTTCGTGGGCGGCAAGGTCGTAGGCGCGCCCCGCGATGCGCAGGGTGTCGCCCTCGCGGCGCACGTGGCGGTGCACGGCGCGGTCGGGGGCCACGGCGTCGAGGGCGCGGGACAGGATATGGTCGAGGACGGCGCGCTGTTCGGGGGTCATGCGGCGATCTCCTTGGGGCGTCGTTGCGGGGACGTGTGTTGGGGGTGCGTTGCGGGGCGCGGCTTCCGGCCCGTGGCGGTCCTTCGTCGGGGAAGGAACGGGCGGACGCCGCCGCGTGACGCATGGTAGGTGGGCGGAACACCCGTGGTCAAGAGGGGGCCGGGAGGGAGGCGGAGAGGGCGGGGAACCCGCGCGAGATTCCGTCCACATGATGTCCGAACGATACCGGGCCCGGTGACAGCGCGCCCGGCGCGTGCTATATTTCACCATGAATCCCCGTGCCCGCGCCGCCCCCCCTGGCAACGGGGTGGCGCGGGGCAGGGGGCAACCAACCGCAGAAAACACGCAGGAGACAGCCATGAAACGCCGTATCCTTTCCGCCGTCATGCCGGTGCTGCTGCTGGCGGCCTCGGTGCTCGCGCTTTCCGGCCTTGGCGGCTGTGCCGTCTATTCCGTGCCGAAGGACGAACGCACCGTGGGCACCATGGTGGATGACAGCACCATCCGCACCACCATCAAGAGCGAACTCATGCAGCGCGACGCCTCGGACGGGTACGCCGTGAAGGTGTACAGCTACGACGGGCGCGTCTTCCTGGTGGGCGAGGTGCAGTCGTCGTTCCGCGACCCGGCCGTGAGCATCGCCCGCAAGGTCAAGGGCGTGCGCTCGGTGACCACCCACTGGTTCGACCCCGGCACCGGCAATACCGCCGACGACCTGGCCATTTCGACCAAGGTGCGCACTAACCTCATCGCCGAAAAGGCCCTGAGTTCCACCCAGATCGACCATGAAGTGTACGGCGGCCACGTGGTGCTGCTGGGCATGGTGCGCGCGCAGGCCGACGTGGACCGCGCCGTGGCCGTGGCCCGGGGCGTGGGCGGCGTGCGTTCGGTGAAGTCGTACCTGATTCCGTAGCCATCCCGCCGTGCCCGCGCGCGGGCCGTGCGCGGCCATGCGGGGACGGCCGAAACAGCGCCCGACATGGCGCAAGGAGACATCGATGCAGAAGTACAAGTGCCCCTGCGGCTATGTGTACGACCCCACCGAGGGCGACCCCGAGCACGGCGTGGGGCCGGACACCCCCTTCGCCGACCTGCCCGACGACTGGGTGTGCCCGTGGTGCGACGCGGAGAAGGAATACTTCGAACCCGTGCAGTAGTCGCGCGGGCCGTTTCCGCGACAGCAGATGACGACGCCCCCGGTGCGCCCCTGAGTCAGGGCGCGCCGGGGGTGTTTGATTGTGCGGAATGTTTTGTGATCAAGGATGGTTGGGTGTCGGAAAGCCTTCGATGGGTGCCGGTGGTGGCCCGGAACTGTGTTTCCACCGTGTCGTCACTACGGCAAGTTGCCGGTGGCTTTCCGCATTCCCGCCGCGCGCCCACGCGCGTTGACCTAGTCCTGCATCACGCTTTCGATGACCTCCAGCGCCGCGTCCACCAAGGCTTCCGTGGCCTGGGTGCCCATGTGCCCAAGGCGAAACACCTTGCCCGCCATGGGGCCGAAGCTGCCCGACACGATGAGCCCGCGTTCGCGCAGGCGGCGCTGCCATTCCGGCCAGTCGAAGCCTTCGGGAATCAGGGCCGCCGTCACCGTGGGCGAGTTCACCGCCCCATCCGCCGTCCACAGGTCCACGCCCAGCTTGGCGAGGCCCGCGCGGCAACGTTCGGCAACGTCCCGGTGCCGGTCGAAGCAGCCCTGCATGCCGCCCGCCTCGTTCAGGATGGCCAGCGCGCCCGCGTTGAGCGCGGCGGTGCCGTGCCAGTACGGGGTGTACGGGCAGCGGCCGTCCCGCTGCACGGTGCGGAACGGGGCGATGGCGTCGTAGCCCTGGTAGCCCACGGCCTCTATGACCTCCCACGCCGCCGGGCTGACGGACAGGAAGCTCATGGACGGCGGGGCGGAAAGGCACTTCTGCGAGCCGCCCAGCACCAGGTCCGCGTGCCAGGCGTCGGCGCGCACGGGCGCGCCGCCCACGCTGGCCACCGCATCCACGTAGAACAGCGGCACGCCGCAGGACTGCTTCAGCGCGCCAAGGCCGGTCAGCGGGTTCAGCGTGCCGGACGGGGTTTCGCAGTGTACGGCGGTGAGCATCTTGGGCCGGAAGCTGCGGATGGCGTCCTCGATGCCGGTGAGGTCGTCGATGGTTTCGTCGTAGGGCAGCGAGACCTTGAGCACCTCGCACCCGATGGACGCGGCCATGTCGCCGATGCCGTCGCCGAACACGCCGGTGCCCACGGACAGCACCCTGTCGCCGGGCACGAGGCAGCTTTTCAGCGCGGCCCACAGGGCCAGCATGCCCTCGCCGGTCATGAGCACCACGTCGTGTCGCGTGTCCATGAGCCGCGCGAGGTTGCGGCCCGTTTCCGCGTACAGTTTCAGGTAGTCCGGCTCGATCTGGCCGGAGCCGTAGTCGCGGGTCATGGCCGCCAGCACGGCGGGGTGCAGGGTGACCGGGCCGGGCACCATGGGGATGGGAGCGTACGGCTTGTGCGCCATGGGGTGACCTCCGGTGGTTGCCGGGCTGTGGGGTTTGTGCGCTCTGTGAGGAAGGGGGAGACTTTTTATACGCCTCCGGCGGGCAAGGGGCTATCGCCCCTTGCATCCCCATCAGTGTAGTCTCCATCTGATAGCAAAAATTCACCGTCCCATTCGGGGGGTGCAGGGGGCGATAGCCCCTTGCCCGCCGGAGGCGTACAGAAAAACTAACCCTTCGCCTTCATGCCATAGCCGCACGGCGGCTGCGTGTCGTGCGAACTACAGGTCCACCAACTCGACTTCGTCCGGGGCGATGGCCGTGCCCAGGAACAGCCCGCCGGTGCGGGCGAAGCGGGGCACGTCGTCGGTAGTCAGAAAGCGCGCCTCGCCGCATTCGTTGCCGCCCGGCCCCGTGCGGATGGGGCGCACCAGCCCGGCGGCCTGCAATTCCGCCTGCACGGCAAGGGCGGTGGTGGCGGCGGAATCGACGATGACCGGCTCCGGCCCGATGACGTTGCGGATGGCCCGCGCCAGCAGGGGAAAGTGGGTGCAGCCCAGCACAAGGCAGTCGGGCGTTTCCGGCGTGTCGCTGCCGGACGCGGGACTAAAGATGGGGTCCAGGTAGCGCGCGGCGATGTCTTCCACGATCCTGCCGTCCACCCAGCCTTCCTCGGCCAGCGGCACGAACAGCGGGCACGGCTGCCCGATGATCTGCGCGTCGGGCCGCATACTGTGGATGGCCTTGTGGTAGGCGCGGCCCCGGATGGTGGATTCCGTGGCGATGACCGCGATGCTGCCCCGGCGCGAGGCCCGGCAGGCCGCCTGCGCGCCCGGCTGCACCACGCCCACCACGGGCAGGCCAGGGTTGGCGGCGCGCAGGGCGTCCAGCGCCACGGAGGTGGCCGTGTTGCAGGCCACCACCAGCAGCTTGATGCGCCGCTGCACCAGCTTGGACGCGGCCTGCACGGCGTAACGGGTGATGGTTTCCGCGCTCTTGGTCCCGTAGGGCAGGCGGGCGGTGTCGCCCAGGTACAGGATGTCCTCGCAGGGCATGCGGGTGCGCAGGGCCTTCAGCACCGTCAGGCCGCCCACGCCGGAATCGAACATGCCGATGGGCAGGTGCGCGGCATCGGGGGCGGATGTGCCGGGCGTGAATCCGCCCGCGCCGTCATGGTCAGAGCCCGTGGCGGCGGTGCCGCACGCGGGGCCGTCTACTTGCATCGGTCCTCGTCCTCCAGAAGTTCGTAGCTGCTCACGGTCACCGGGGCGCGCAGGGTGTCCAGCACCCGTTCCAGCAGGATGCCCTCGCGGCTGGGCGAATTGTGCCCGAAGGTGGCGCGGATGCCCAGCGTGACGAAGTGCACGGCGCGGTCCATGGCGATGGGCAGGCTGTCGCCCTGCAACAGGCTGCCGGTGAGCACGCTGGCAAAGGTGTCGCCCGTGCCGGGATAGTGCGCGGGAATGTACTGGCAGTCCACCTTCCAGAACCGGTCGTGGGTGCTGTGGTAGGCCGCCACCGAACTGACGCCCGCATGCCCGGCCACCGGCACGCTGGTGATCACCGCCACGCGCGGACCCATGGCCGTCAGGCGGCGCAGCCAGTCCTTGAGGTCGGCGGTGGAGATGGATTCGCGGTAGGGCTCGTCCAGCAGCAGGGCGGCCTCGGTGAAATTGGGGGTGATGATGTCCGCCTTGCGCACCAGCCAGCGCATGCGCTGCACCATCTCCATGTCCATGGTGGGTTCCAGTTGGCCGTTGTCGCCCAGCACCGGGTCCACCACGGCAAGGCCGCCCTCCACCCGGCAGGTGTCGATGCATTGGGCCACGATGTCCACCTGTGCCGGAGACCCCAGAAAACCGCTGTACACCGCGTCGAATCGCAGCCCCAGGGCCTGCCAGTGGTCCAGGAACAGGCGCATCTGGCCGGTCAGGTCCAGAAAGCTGTAGTCCGTGAAGCCCGCCGTGTGGGTGGACAGCACCGCCGTGGGCATGGGGCAGACCTGCGCGCCCATGGCGGACAGCACGGGTATGGCCACGGTGAGCGAGGTGCGGCCGAAGCCGGAAAGATCGTGGATGGCCGCCACGCGCGGCACGGGATTGCGCATTGCAGGGCTCCTTGCGCGGAGTTCCGGATTGGCCGGGGACACCGGGCAGGGCGATGGATGCCCGCAATGGCCCGGCGGGCACACCATCACCACGGAGCGGGGCAAAAGGCAAGGGGGGCATCAGGCATAAGGAAAAGGAGGCACCCGGCAGGAGCCCCCTTGGCGCGAAGCGCCTGCCATGTTCCGAACGCTGTGCGCTGCGTTACCTGAAAAACTCCAGCACGTACTTCCCTGCCGTGAACAGCAGGATGCAGCACAACATCCACTTGATGAGCTTTGCGGAAACGTACTTCTGGCAGCGCGCGCCCAGGTACATGCCCGCCATGCCGCCAAGGCCCAGCAGCAGGCCCAGCATCCAGTCCGGGGCCACGGACATGTGCGGGTACAGCGGCGCGATGGCCATGTAGAAGGTGACGCCCGCCACCGAGGTGACGAAGGTGCCCATCAGGGCCGCGCCCGCCACGGTGTACACCGGCAGCCCGAAGAACGAGACGAAGAACGGCGCGATGATGGCCCCGCCGCCGATGCCGTACACCCCGCCCACGATGCCCACGACGAAGCTCAGGCTGAAGATGCCCACGGTGCGGAAGCTGTAGGTTTCGCCGTAGAAGCTGTACGAGATGCGCGACAGGCAGCACTCGTTCATGCACACGGCGGGCAGATCGTCGGGGTTCCTGCCTTCCGCCGCCGCCTTTTCGCGGTGGGCGCGCACCAGCGCGCGGAACTTTTCCTCCGCCGTGGCCTTGCCGTTGCCCGCCTTCTTCTTCGTCAGGTCGCGCACCATGCGCAGGGCGATGTAGGCCAGCACGCACGCGGCGAACAGCTTGAAGTCGCGCGCGTCGGGCAGCCAGGTCACCCGCACCAGAGCCCCTATCAGCACCCCCGGCAGCGTGCCGACGATCACCACCCACGTCAGCGGCCAGACCATGCGCCCTTCGCGGATGTAGCGGTACACCCCGCTGGGGATGGCCACCACGTTGTAGAACTGGTTGGTGGCGCTGACGGAGGGGTTCACGTAGCCCAGGAAGGACATCTGGAAGGGCAGCAGCAGGAACGCGCCGGACACGCCCCCCATGGACATGAAGAACGACACCACGAACGCCACCAGCGGCGGTATCCACGGTTCCGCGTGTATGCCTGCGACGGGGAAGTACATGGCGGCCTCCTGCGCGTGAGCGGCCGGGCGGGAAAGACCGGGGCGGATGCCGGACCGGCGGTGGCGGGCAGGATGCCCGGCCGGTTCCGGCGGTTCTTTGGCTAACACGTTTTTTATAATCTTCGTGTTAGTTGGAAAATAGCGCATGGCCGGGCGGATGTCACGGATTATTTTATTTTCATGCCTGTGCACGGAATGAATCACGGCTTTTATTTTCGCGCGGCAGCGCCTATATGATAAAAATTCCGACGACGGACGGGTTCGCGGCGTTCGCCGCCGTGTTCCGGGCCTGTGGCCGCAGGGCGCACGCCCGGCGACAGGCACGGCCCCGCCCGGCCCCACGCGCACGCAACCAACGGGACACCCATGCGACAGGACGACAGCCTCGAACGAATCTGGGAAGCGCTGGCCGAAAACGTGGCGGAACGCCGCCACAATCCGGCGGGCATGCTCTCCATACCCGACGACGTGAAGTATCTGGACACGGTGGAACTGGCCCGGCTGGAAGAGGCCTTCCGCCTGTGGGCCGCCCGTCCGGCGCGGGGCGACGTGCGCCGCTCGCGCCTGCGCATGCTGCTGGTGTTCCTGCTCATCCGCCACACCGGGGCGCGCCTGGGCGAAGTGCTGGCCCTGGCCCCGGCCCGCGACATCGACACGGCGCGCGGCGTGGCCCGCCTGGGCGAACCGGTGCGCGAGGTGCAACTGCCGCCCGATCTCGTCACCCAGTTGTCCGACCTGCTGGACGAGGCCGTGGCGGGCGAGGGCGAACGCCCCTTCGACGTGGACCAGGCCCACGTGCGTCGCAAGTTCTACGAGCGCGCCCACGAGTGCGACCTGGCCCCGGATCTCGCCAACCCCAGCGCCCTGCGCCGCTCGCGGGCCATCGAACTGCTGCGCTCGGGCCTGCCGCTGCCCGTGGTGCAGCGCTTGCTGGGCCATTCCACGGCCAGCCTGACGGCGGCGTACATCGACGTCTCGCACGAGGACATGCAGCGCATGGTGGGCCACGCGCTGGACCGCGAGCAGCGCCGCCGCACCAGCGCGCGCAACGCCTTCTACGGGCGCATCGCGGCGGTGGTGCGCGGCGACGTGCAGTCGGTGGTTTCGGTGCAAACGCCGTCGGGCATCCGGGTGGCCTCGGTCATCACCAACGACAGCCTGGACAACCTGGGCCTGCGCCCCGGCGTGTTCGCCGCGGCGGAGGTGAAGGCTCCGTGGGTGGTGCTGACCGTGGGCAGCGAGGCCCCCACCTCCACGGCGGGCAACGTGTACCCGGCCACCATCGTCAAGGTGCTGATGGGCGCGGCCACGGCGGAAGCGGTGGCGCGCCTTGCGGACGGCACCGAGATCTGCTCCGTGCTCACGGCGGACCGGGTGCGTGCGCTGGACTTGGCCGTGGGCACTCCGGTGTGGGTGCTGATCAACGTGTTTTCCGTCATCCTGAACGTAAGCTGACGGGGCGGCCCGCCCTGCGTCGTTCCGGGCGGCGCGCTCCGGCAATGTGCCTCCACGACGCGCGTCGGCGGTCCGGCACGGCGTTGCGTGCGTGGCCCGCCGCCGTCGGCCTGCTCCCGATCCCCCACGTCCCACGCCCCTTTCACCCCGCCTTTCGCCCCCACCTTCCCCCTGCCGGGGCCGGACCGTGCGCCAGTGCGGCGCTCTCGACTTTTGCCCGCCGCTCCGGTATGTGGCGCGGACACACCATGCCGCCTGAGCGCGCAGGCAGTTTTCGCCGGCGTGCCCGCCGCGCGCATTTCCGTCGCATTTCCGTCGCACAACAGGCCGCACTCTCAAGGAGGCCGCCATGCCATGCCGTACGCTCTTCCTCCGGTCCGTGGACGACGGGGAGGAACTGCAGGCCCTGCTCGCGGGGCGTGACAACCCCGGCGACACCGTGGAACCCGCCGTCCGCGAGATTCTGGATACCGTCCGCGCCGGGGGCGACGCGGCCCTGGCCGACTACACCCGCCGTTTCGACTGTCCCGGCTTCGACGCCGCGCGCATCCGCGTGGGCGACGACGAAATCGCCGCCGCCCTCGAAGAGGTCGGCCCCGGCGACCGGGCCATCATCGCCGAAGCCGCCGCCAACATCCGCGTCTTTCACGAGGCGCAGAAGGAACGGTCGTGGTTCGCCACCCGGCCGGACGGCTCCGTGCTGGGCCAGATGGTCACCCCCGTGGACCGCGCCGGGCTGTACGTGCCCGGCGGGCAGGGCGGCAACACCCCGCTCATTTCCAGCCTGCTGATGAACGCCATTCCCGCGCAGGTGGCCGGGGTGCCGGAAATCGCCGTCATCTCGCCGCCCCGCGAGGACGGCACGCTGAACCCGTACATCCTCGCCGCCGCGCACCACCTGGGCATCACCGAGGTGCACCGCGCGGGCAGCGCCTGGGCCATCGCCGCCCTGGCCTTCGGCACTGAAACCGTGCGGCCCGTGGACGTCATCGCCGGGCCGGGCAACATCTGGGTGACCACGGCCAAGCGGCTGCTCATCGGCCGGGTGGGCATCGACATGATCGCCGGACCCAGCGAAATCCTGATCCTGGCCGACCACACCGCCCGCGCCGACTGGGTGGCCGCCGACATGCTGTCCCAGGCCGAGCACGACCCGCTGGCCTCGTCCATCTGCGTCACCGATTCGCCCGCGCTGGTGGACGCCCTGAAGCTGGAACTGGCCGCCCAGTGCGACACGCTGCCCCGCGCCGACATCGCCCGCAAGGCGCTGGCCGACTGGGGCGCCATCGTGGTGGTGCCGGACATGGACACCGGCGTCGCCATCACCAACAGGATCGCGCCGGAGCATCTTGAAGTGCTGACCAGGGACCCGTGGGCGCTGCTGGGCTCCATCCGCCATGCCGGGGCCGTGTTCCTGGGCGGCTGGTCGCCGGAGCCGGTGGGCGACTACTTCGCCGGGCCCAACCACGTGCTGCCCACCATGGGCACGGCGCGCTTCTCGTCCGCCCTTTCGGTGCAGACCTTCTGCAAGCGCACCAGTGTCATTTCGGCCACCGCCGCGTTCACGCGCGGGCATGCCGCCTCCATCGCGCGGCTGGCCCGGCTGGAAGGGCTGGAGGCGCACGCCCGCTCGGCGGAATCCCGCAACAGGTAGCGGCGGGCCGGGGAGCGTGGCCGCCTGGTCGCATGGCCTGTCTGGCCGCACGTTGTACCGGCCGCGCATCTTGTACGGCCCGCCCGACCCGCGTTATCGTATCCGAAGGCCCGGCGGTTCCGGCCCGCCCCCGCGCGGGCGGGCCTGCCTGCACCGGCAAGCCGTGACGCCGCCAGGCATCGCGCAGCATCGCACCGCAACCGCAAGACAAGGGAAGACAAGGGAAGCTACATGCAGGTCGTCACGCAAACCGACATCAAGGAATACCCGCTGCTCTCGCGGGGCAAAGTCCGCGACATCTACGAGATCGACGCGCAGACCCTGCTCATCGTCACCACCGACCGCATGTCGGCCTTCGACGTGATCATGGGCGAGCCCATCCCCTACAAGGGCGTGATCCTGAACAGCATTACCCTGTTCTGGATGCAGCGCTTCGCCGGGCTGGTGAAGAACCACCTCGTCGAGCACGACGTGAACCGCTTTCCCGCGCCGCTCGCCCCCTACCGCGACATGTTGGAGGGCCGCGCCGTCATCGTGCGCAAGGCCAGGCCCCTGCCGGTGGAATGCATCGTGCGCGGGCACATCACCGGGTCCGGCTGGAAGGACTACCAGGCCACCGGCGCGGTGTGCGGCCACAAGCTGCCCGCCGGGCTGCCGGAATCCGCCAAGCTGGAAACCCCGCTGTTCACCCCCTCGACCAAGGCGGAACAGGGCGCGCACGACGAGAACATCAGCATCGAGGAAGCTGCCAGGCTGCTCGGCGCGGACCTGGCCGCCAGGGTGCAGGAACTTGCCATCGCGATCTTTTCGCAGGGGCGCGAATACGCGGAAGGGCGCGGCATCATCATCGCCGATACCAAGTTCGAGTTCGGGCTGGTGGATGGCGAGGTGATCCTGATCGACGAGGTGCTCACCCCCGATTCGTCGCGCTTCTGGCCCGCCGAAGGGTATGCGCCCGGCAAGGGTCAGCCCAGCTTCGACAAGCAGTACCTGCGCGACTGGCTGGCCTCGCAGCCGTGGGACAAGACGCCGCCGCCCCCGGCCCTGCCGGAGCACGTCATTGCCGAAACCGGCAGGAAGTACCGCGAGGCGTACGAGATTTTGACCGGAGCCAAGCTGGCCGTCTAATTTTCGCAGATTCCTGTCGGCGCGCGGCGTCCTTGAGGGAAGAACGCCGCGCCGCCGCAAGCCGGGGCGCCGCGCCGCGCGCCGCATCCCCGTTTTCCGCCATCTACCCAGAACAACAGGGAGAACCGCATGCTGCTCGCAGGAAAGAAGGCACTGATCTTCGGCGTGGCCAACAACAAGAGCATCGCCTACGGCATTTCCAGGGAATTCAAGAACCACGGCGCCCAGCTGGCCTTCAGCTACGTGGGCGAGGCCATCCAGAAGCGCGTGGAGCCCATCTGCGAGGAACTGGGCGGCGACTTCACCTTCCCCTGCGACGTCACCGACGACGCGCAGATGGCCGCCGCCGCCGAAATGGTGCGCGAGAAGTGGGGCGCCGTGGACGTCATCGTCCACTCCGTGGCCTTTGCCCACCGCGACGACCTGCACGGCCGCTTCATCGACACCACCCGCGACGGCTTCAAGCTGGCGCTGGACGTTTCCGCCTACTCGCTGGTGGCGCTGTGCAAGGCCTTCGAGCCGTTGCTGCACCCCGGCTCCTCGGTGCTGACCATGACCTACTACGGCGCGCAGAAGGTCATCACCAACTACAACGTCATGGGCGTGGCCAAGGCCGCGCTGGAAGCCTCGGTCCGCTACCTGGCCGTGGACCTGGGCGCCAAGGGCGTGCGCATCAACGGCCTGAGCGCCGGGCCCATCAAGACCCTGGCCGCCTCGGGCATCTCGGGCTTCAAGCAGATCCTGGACCACATCGAGGAACATTCGCCCCTGCGCCGCAACGTGACCACCGAGGACGTGGGCCGCGCGGCGGTGTACCTGGCCTCGGACCTGTCGTCCGCCATGACGGGCGAGGTGATGTTCGTGGATTCCGGCTACAATGTCATGGGCATCTAGGCAGGGACTGCCCACACTGCGCCCTTTCGCCCTCCGGCCATCGAGAGCAAAGCGTCAGGCTCGTTCCGTGCGAGAGTCGAGTATGGAAGCGCGTTGCGGCGGCATCCGTAGTGCTCGCGCGGGGCGCTCGCATACGGATGCCGCACTCCCCTCGCCCGGAACTCGCCTTCCTTGCCGGAGAACGAAATCCCCGCAGTGTGAACAGTCCCTTCAGTGCCGCCACGGTTTCGGCTTTTTCGCAAGGGCTCACTCGAAAGGGTGGGCCTTTTGTGTTTGTGGAAGAGGGATGGCCCGGCGTGTCGGCCCCACGGTGTTCCCACACCGTTGCCGTCCGGAGGGCGTGGGCGTAGGAGTACAGAAGCGCCGGAGATGGGCGGGCATGCCGCGCCCGCTCCGGCAGCCGTACGCAAGGAGCAGTTTCCCATGTGGGAGATTTTGATATTGGTGGCCGTTCTGGTGGTGTGGATGGTGGTTGCGGGGCGGTTTCTGCCCTCGGGCGGCGGGTGCTGAGGCCCGCCGCGGGCGCGCCGGGAGCGTGCCGGGACGGAAGAGGACGCGGGGCGCCGTACGGGGCATGACGAGGAAAGGAAGTAGGCTGGCAGGGCCGGTCTGCGGGCTGCCCGGCATGGTGCGCCGTGCGTGGCGCCTCTGGTGCGGATGATGCGGAAACTGTCTGCATTTCGCGCGGATGGCGGCTGCGGGGCCGTTTGCGGCAGGATTGCGCGCCCCCCGCACTTTTCGCTTGCCATGCTGCCCCGGCGTCTGCTAGACACTGCCTTCTCGCACGGAGAGGTGTCCGAGATGGCCTAAGGAGCACGATTGGAAATCGTGTGTACCCTAACCCGGTACCGGGAGTTCGAATCTCCCCCTCTCCGCCAGTTTTCGCTTGATCACAGATCGGGAGCCGGACGGCGGCAACGCCGCCAACCCCGTCAGGTCCGAAAGGAAGCAGCGGTAACGGTTGTGGCCGGGTGTCCGGCTCCCTGAAGGCACAAGGCAGCTTGTGCCTTCATCTGTTATGTGCCCGTGTCCATACCGCACGTGCGCATCGGCGGACTCCTGCAATACCTGCGAAGCAGGGATTCCGTGCGCTGGCAAGGAAAACCCGTTCGTCGCAAGGGTGTATGCGGCAGCCGTTTGCGAGTCTTCGAGCTTTACGGCTGGCGACCGCAACGCGCTCTTTATGTATTCACCCGATGTGGCGGAAGGCGTTTGACGCAGCCAGCGTGCGGAAGACCAATTCGCAGATACCAGGACGGGGCGCCCCTATGGGGAAGTCTCGGCATACCACCGCCACCTCCAAACAAGACGGCCAGCGCAATCGGGAGCGCTGGCCGTCTCGTTTTTCCGGGCTGAAATGGCGGGATTCACTCCCCAAACCTCCCCGCGCCGTGCCCCATGCGGTTCACGTTGGCGGCCTCGCGGCTGGGCAGGGTGTACAGGCGCACCTTGTGGCTGCGGGGGAATTCCCGTTTCAGCAGGGTCTTCAGCAGACGGCGCACATCGTCGGCGGGAAGGCCGGTCCATTGCTCCTCGTGGAATCCCGCCTCAAACACGTCGTAGCTGTCCGGCCCGGTGCGCACGATGGCCACGGAGCGGTTGCGCTTGTAGGTGCGCAGGTCCAGGCAGTGGCCCGTTTCCAGCCGGGGCAGCCGTTCGCACACCGCGGCGATGAGGGTGGTCTTGTCCAGCATGGGCCGGGTCAGTCCTTCATGGTCTCGTCGATGGCCCCTTCCAGCGAGAGCAGCCAGCGTTTCATGGGCAGGCCGGACGCGCCGAAGCCGTGCAGCCGGATGTTCCGGCCCGATCCGCCCAGCACCCGGTGGCAGGGAATGACCAGCGGCCACGGGTTGCGCGCCATGATCTGCCCCACGCCGCGCGCCGCTCCGGGGCGGCCCGCCAGCGCGGCCAGCCCGGCATAGGTGGTGAACTGTCCGTGCGGCACCTTGTCGCGCAGGGCCATGAGCACGTCGCGGGTGAACGGGGTCAGGCCGTCCATCAGGAAGGGCAGGTCGGGCCAGCGCACCGGCTTTCCGGCCACGTAGGCTTCAAGGGCGGCCTGCACGGCGCGGCCATGGACGGTGACGGGGCCTGCGGGCAAGCCGGGCCAGGAGTCCGGGCGCGGGTTGCTCCACCCGTCGCGCGCGGCGGGTGCGGAGGTCAGCGCGGGCGCGTCCCAGCTCATGGTGATCTCGCGCAAGCGGTCGCCACGCCAGTGCAGGATCAGCGAGAGCGGTCCGGCCACGAGGCGTTCGCGCACCTCGTCGAACAGCGATTCGTCAAGGAAGTCGGCCGCAGCGAGGCGGCGGCGGGGAGTGGTGGAATGTCGTGACATGTGGCCTCCGCGAGGTCGCTCCGGATAGTATGGTGTTGCGTGGCGCTGCCGCTCCGTTACGGATGGCGCGCTTGTCGTGCACGACAAGATATGGTCATGCAAACCGGGGGCAACGCGCGGCAGACGCCTGCCCGTCCGCGTCAACAAATGCGCCGTCACCCCTCCACGGGCCGCAGGTGCGGAAACGCCGCGCACGCCGCCGCGTATTCTCCCTCCCACGCGCGGGCCTGTTCCGTGTCGCGCAGGCGCGGCGCGGCCCCCGGCAGGCGGTGGGGCGGCACGGCGAACCATGCGGGAGGGGCGGGAGGGCCGGAAGGGGCGGGCCGGGTGTCGCGCCCGTCTTGCGCGTCCGTCGTGTTTGGCGCGTCCGGGGCTTCCCCCGCCACATCCTTCCCCTGCCAGGTGTCCCGCTCGGCCAGCAGTTCGTGGATGCGCGCCGTGGTGGCCCGCTTGTCCCCGGCCCAGTCCGGGGCCAGCAGTTCGCCTCCCGCCGGGTCGCCGGTCAGGCGCTGGACGACGATCTCCGGCCGCAGCCGGGGCAGGGCGCGGGCCATGAGGTCCGCGTACTCCTCGCGTTCCAGCGGGGTATACTCCCCGGCCCGCCACTGCCGCGCCAGCGCGGTGTGCTCGCACACGTACACCCCGTGGAACTTCACCCCGTGCACCGGCAGCCGGTTCACCCAATCCACCGTGGCCAGGAAATCCCGTGCGTTCTCGCCCGGCAGCCCGGCCATGAGGTGTGCGCACACGCGCAGCCCCCGCGCGGCGGCCGCGCGCACCGCCCGCTCGGACGCGGCCGCGTCGTGCCCCCGGTTGATGCGGGCCAGGGTGGCGTCGTGGGCCGACTGCAAGCCCAGTTCCAGCCAGACTTCGGGAAGGGGAAGTGCGGCCACCAGGTCCAGCCGTTCATCGTCCACACAGTCGGGCCGGGTGCCCACGGCCGCGCCTACGATGCCCGGCAGTGCAGGCAACGCGCCGAGAACACGGCGCAATTTGTCGATTGGCCCATATGTGTTGGAAAACGACTGCAAATAGGCTATGAACAGTCCGGCGTTGCGCGTGCGGGCGTAACGCCCCGTCCAGACCGTCCACTGTTCTTCCAGCGTCAGTCCATCTTCGCCAAGCCCGGAACCGGAACCGCGCGGGTTGCAGAACACGCAGCCCCCGCGCGACAATGTTCCGTCGCGGTTGGGGCAGGAGAAGCCGGCGTCGAGCGGCACCTTCTGGACGCGCGCGCCGAAGCGCAACCGCAAATACGTCGCCAGCAGGTGCAGCCGGGCCGTGGTGTTTTCCATTGACAATGGCTGTCCTTTTGGAAGAATGCCCTGTTTCCAACGTTGATACGCATTCCCCCTCAGAGAGGCAAGTAAGATAACATGGCAAAGATACTGGATTTCGTCCTTGGAATGTTTTCCAACGACCTGGCCATAGACCTGGGTACGGCCAATACCTGCGTCTACGTCAAGGGCCAGGGCATCGTGCTGCGCGAACCCTCGGTGGTGGCGGTGAAAAAGGATACGCGCGGCAACAACGTGGTGCTGGCCGTGGGCCACGACGCCAAGCGCATGCTGGGCCGCACCCCCGGAAACATCCAGGCCATCCGGCCCATGAAGGACGGCGTCATCGCCGACTTCGAGATCACCGAGGCCATGCTGCGCCACTTCATCTCCAAGGTGCACAATTCCCGCCGCCTGGTGCGGCCGCGCATCATGATCTGCGTGCCCACCGGCATCACCCAGGTGGAAAAACGCGCGGTGAAGGAATCGGCCCAGAGCGCGGGCGCGCGAGAGGTGTACCTGATCGAGGAGCCCATGGCCGCGGCCATCGGGGCCAACCTGCCCATCCAGGAACCCACCTCGAACATGGTGGTGGACATCGGCGGCGGCACCACCGAAGTGGCCGTCATCTCGCTGTCGGGCATCGTCTACTCGCGCTCGGTGCGCGTGGGCGGCGACAAGATGGACGAGGCGATCATGACCCACGTCAAGCGCAAGTACAACATGCTCATCGGCGAATCGTCGGCCGAAGAGATCAAGATCAAGATAGCCTCGGCCTATCCCATGGACCCCGAGCAGCAGCTTGAGGTGAAGGGCCGCGACCTCGTCACCGGCATTCCGCAGAACATCATCATCACCTCCGAAGAGGTGCGCAAGGCCATTTCCGAGCAGGTCGAGAGCATCGTCCAGGCGGTGCGCATCGCGCTTGAACAGACCCCGCCGGAACTGGCGGCCGACATCGTGGACCGGGGCATCGTGCTCACGGGCGGCGGCGGCCTTCTCAAGGGGCTCGACCAGCTGCTGCGCGAAGAAACCTCGCTGCCCATCACCGTGGTGGACGATCCGCTCTCCACCGTGGTCATCGGCACCGGCAAGGCGCTGGACAATCTGCACATCCTGAAGGAGGTGTGCATAGATTAACGCCTCGCTCAAGCGCATCATCCTGCTTCTGGTACTGGCGCTGTTCCTGTACCTCGGCCTGTATACCTGGAACCAGAGAACCGGCGTGCTCGACAGGCTGGCGGAACACGCCGGTCTCGAATTCGTGGGCGCCATCCTGAAGCCGGGCGTGTGGGCGAGGGACCAGGTCGTTTCGTCGTGGAACAACTACCTCGACCTGGTCGGGGTGCGCGAGGAAAACGAGGCGCTGCACGAGCAGGTGCGCACTCTTTCGCAACAGGTGCAGGTTGCCTCCGAAGAGCGGGCCGAACTGGCCCGCCTGCGCGCGTTGCTGGAACTGGAACCCCCCGAAGGCTGGCGGCCCCTTGGCGCGCGCGTGGTGGCCAACCGGCTTGGCCCGCAGGCCGCGCTGGAATCGGCCATCATCAGCCGGGGCTACTATTCCGGCGCGGGGCCGGGCACGCCCGTGGTCACCCACGAGGGCGTGGTGGGCCGCGTGTACCGCGCGGGCCCCTACACGGCCACCGTGCTGCTGCTGACCGACCCGGGCAGCCGCATGGCCGTGCTCAGCGCCGCCAACCGCACCGCGGGCATCCTGGTGGGCACCGGCCCGCGCGGCCTGCTGGAGATGAAGTACGTGCCCCAGAACGCCCGCATCGAGGTGGGCGAACTGGTGCTGACCTCCGGCCTGGAGGGCGCCTTCCCCAAGGGGGTACCGGTGGCCCGGGTGGAAAGCGTGTCCCAGTCCGACCTTTCGCTGTTCCAGACCGTGTACGCCAGCCCCCTGGCCGACCTGGAAGCCCTGGAAGAGGTGTTGCTGCTGGAGCGCCCCCCCGTGCAGCCCGGCGCGCGCACCTTGCCCCTGCCCGCGGTCAACGCCACCCAGGGCGTGGGGCCGGGCACCGGCCACGGTCCGGGCCAGGGCAACGGCACGGCGGGGCACGCCGGCCAGCGCGCGCAGCCGGTGCAGTCCAACCAGCCCGCGCCGCGCGCGCCGCGTCCGCAACCCGCGCAGCAGACCCAGCAGCCGCAGCAGGCGCCGCAGCCTGCCCAGGCTCCCCGGCAATAGGCGGCATCCGCCCGGCCAGCGCCGCGTCGCGGGGCCGGACATGCACCCTGGCGCGCCATCGGCGCGCGACGCGCACGCAACCCAGGCCCGTTCACCCCAACGCCGCCCACTCCAACCAGCCCAACCCAGTCCGGTCCTGCCCGGTCCCGTCCGGTCCCGTTGGGGCGCAACCACCAAGCCATGCCGGAACGTCCATGAATTTCAGCAATCTCGTCTGGTGGGCCTGCTTCATCGTCGCGGGGGTGTGGCTCCAGCAGGGGCTGCCCGGCGTCGACGTGCTGGTGGCCGGCCTGCTGGTGTCGTTGCAGGAGCGGCGCCACTACCAGACCTTCTGGCTGCTGCTGGTGCTGCTGCTGGTGCAGGAGGGGGCGGGCACGCTGGCCTTCGGCTCCACGGTCCTGTGGTACGGCGGGCTGGTGGTCTTCTTCAACGTGGGGCGCTGGCTGTTCGAGGCGGAAAATCTGGCCTTCGTGGTGCTGCTCAGCCTTGGCCTTGGCGCGTGCCACTTCCTGTTCACCCTGATGATGGCCTCGCTACAGCAGTTGGACATCCCGCAGGACAGGCTGTTCCTGGAAAGCGTGTGGCAGGCCTGCGTCGTTCCCCCGGCCTGGTGGCTGACCCATATCGTGCGCCGGAGATGCATGGGCGATGCGTATACAGTTTGAGCCGGAAGGCTTCCAGCCGCCCCGCGCGGGCCTGATACTGCTTCAGTGCATCGTCGCGGGGCTGTTCTTCCTGTTCGTGGTGCGCTTCTGGTACCTGCAGATCCACCGGGGCGAGGAGTTCGCCCGCATGGCGCGCGAGAACCGGCTGCGCCAGGAACGCATCTACGCCTCGCGCGGGCTGCTGCGCGACCGCGACGGCCGCCTGCTGGCCGAGAACCGCCCCGCCTTCGGCCTTGCCCTGGTGCGCGAAGACTGCCGCGACATCCCCTCCACCCTGGCCCAGGTCAGCGAGTGGACGGGCATCCCCCTCGAACAGCTCACCGCCAAGTTCAACCAGGACCGCCAGCGGGTGAAGCCCTTCGAACACCTGTTGCTCATTTCCGACATGCCCTTCGACCTGCTGGCGCGCATCGAGAACCGCGTGTTGCAGTGGCCGGGCCTCGAGATCGTCACCCGGTCCAAGCGCAATTACCCGCAGGGCGAGCTGATGGCCCACATCCTGGGGTACGTGGCCGAAGCCAACGAAAAGGAACTGGAGGACGACAAGGACCTGAACCTTGGCGACTTCGTGGGCAAGCAGGGGCTGGAACTGGTGCTGGAACGCCGCCTGCGCGGCCAGAAGGGCCTGCACCAGCTGGAAGTGGACGTGCTGGGCCGCCAGTTGAACAAGAAGCTGGTGCAGGAACCGGTGAGCGGCGAGAACATCGACCTCGCCATCGACCTCGGGTTGCAGCAGGTGGCCTGGGAGGCGTTGGAGGACGAGACCGGCTGCGTGGTGGCCATGGACCCCGACACCGGCAAGCTGCTGGCCCTGGTGACCAAGCCTTCGTTCGACAACAACGCCTTTGCCGCCGGGCTTTCGCTGAAGGAATGGACGGCCCTGCGCGACAACCCCCGCCACCCTTTGCAGAACCGCGTCATCCAGAGCGTGTACCCGCCCGGTTCGGTGTGGAAGCTGATGATGGCGGGCATGCTGCTGAACGAGGGCGTGAACCCCGCCGACTCGGTGTGGTGCACGGGCGAGGTGGCCCTGGGCAAGCAGGTGTTCCGCTGCTGGAAGAAGGGCGGCCACGGCCGCGTGGACATGATGCGCTCGCTCATCGAGTCGTGCGACGTGTACTACTACCAGATGAGCGACCGTTTCGGCATCGACAAGATCGAGGCCTTCGCCAAGGCCTGCGGCTTCGGCTCGCCCACGGGCATCGACCTGCCGCACGAAAAGTCGGGCCTGGTGCCCTCCAAGGCCTGGAAGCGCCGCCGCTTCGGCGAGCCGTGGCACCGGGGCGAAACGCTGAACGTCTCCATCGGCCAGGGTTTCACCCTGGTCACGCCCGTGCAGGTGGCGGCCTTCGTTTCCGCCCTGATGAACGGCGGCAAGCTGCTGAAGCCCAGCCTGCTGGCCGACGAGGACCCCACGGTGCGGGCCTCGCTGCCGTTCACCGCCGCGGGCCGCAAGATGATTCTCGACGGCATGCGCCTGACCGTCAACGACGACCGGGGCACCGCCAAGGTGCTGCGCCGGTCCGACGCCGTCATGGGCGGCAAGACCGGCACGGCCCAGGTCACCAAGCTGAAGATGGTGGGCGAGCAGCGCGTGCGCACCGAAGACCTGGCCTACGAGCACCGCGACCACGCCTGGATCGCCACCTGGGGCGAGAAGGCGGGCAGGCGGCTGGTGGTGGTGGTCATGGTGGAACACGGCGGCCACGGCGGCTCCGACGCGGGGCCCGTGGCGCGCCGGGTGTACGACAGGTTCTTCGGCCCGCCGCCGGGCGCCGCGCCGCTGGCGCCCGCCGGACAGGCCACTCCGGCCGCCCCGGCAACTCCGGGCGTGGCCGCCCCCGGCCAGACCGCGCAGCCCGTGCAGCCCATGCAGCAGGTTCAGCCCGGCCCGGCCACCCGTCCCGCCGCCCCGGCCGTGCCGCCCGCCCGCCCCGGTCAGGCGGCGGGCGCGCAGGAACAGCAGGACCGGCCGGATCGACAGGACCGGCCAGACCGGCAGGAAGAAGGGCTGCGTACCGTGCCCACGGGCCGTTCGGCGCGGCCCGCCGGACGTGACCGCGCGGCGGGCAGGGGGGCCGAGTCCACCGAGGTCGAGGACGCGCGCGAGGGCCAGCACCGCTACGACCCCGACACCTTCGACCCCGACGCGGACTCGCCGGACGGGCGGGGCGGCGACGACGGCGTGGTGCCGCCGCTGCGCCGCTTCCAGAACGTGGCCCCGGAGGACGGACAATGAGCCCCATCGACCGACGACTGATCACCCACATGAACTGGGGCCTGCTGGGCTTCACCGCGCTGCTGTTCCTGGCCGGGGTGGCCAACCTGTATTCGGCCAGCGGCATGCGCATGGAAGACGGCATCGTGGTCTCCACGTTCTACCAGAAGCAGCTGCTGTGGGGGCTGATGGGGCTTGGCGGCATGGTCTTCTTCATGCTGTTCGACTACCGGCACATGAAAAGCCTGGCCCTGCCGCTGTTCATCGTCACCATGATCCTGCTGGCCGCCATCCCGGTGTTCGGCAAGGTGGTGTACGGCGCGCGGCGCTGGCTGCCGCTGGGGTTCATGAACCTGCAACCCAGCGAGGTGGCCAAGATCGCCATCCTGATCATGGGGGCGCGCTTCCTGTCGCGCAGCCGCGAGCCGCTGGGCTGGAAGGGGCTGTTCGAGGTGCTGGCGCTGGGCGCCCTGCCCGCCGGGTTCATCGTCATGCAGCCGGACCTCGGCACCACGCTGCTGCTGATGATGCTGCTGGGCGGCATCACCCTGTTCCACGGGGTGAGGCCGGGCGTGCTGAAGACCTGCCTGGTGGTGGTGCCCTCCATGCTGCCGCTGGCCTGGTTCCGCCTGCACGACTACCAGAAGCAGCGCATCATGACCTTCCTCGACCCCGGCAACGACCCGCTGGGGGCGGGCTACCACATCATCCAGTCGCAGATCGCCATCGGGTCCGGGCAGCTGTGGGGCAAGGGCTTTCTGGGCGGCACCCAGAGCCAGCTGCGCTTCCTGCCGGAAAAGCACACCGACTTCGCGCTGGCCGTGTTCGGCGAGGAATGGGGCTTCATCGGCTGCGTGCTGCTGGTGGTGATGTTCTGCCTGTTCCTGCTCAGCATCTTCAACACCGCCCGCGACGCCAAGGACCGCTTCGGCAGCTACCTGACGGTGGGGGTGTTCTTCTATTTCTTCTGGCAGATACTGATCAACATGGGCATGGTCATGGGGCTGATGCCGGTGGTGGGGGTGCCCCTGCCGTTCATCAGCTACGGGGGCAGCGCGACCCTGGTCAATTTCTGCCTGATTGGGCTCGTGCTCAATGTCTCCATGCGGCGGTTCATGTTCAAGACGTCGTGATCACTGAAAATACAAGGCTGCAAAGCGTTGCACTTTCGCTCACAAAGGAGGCGACACACATGGCAAGGGACGAGATAAACGCCTTCCTCGGCGCGGGCACCGTGTACCAGGGCCAGCTGAGTTTCCAGGGGGCGGTGCGCATAGACGGCAACTTCGTGGGCGAGGTGCATTCAGAGGGCACGCTCATCGTGGGCAAGGACGCCAACGTGGAAGGGCAGGTGCGCGTGGGACAGCTGATCCTGTCCGGCCGCGTCACCGGCGAGGTGGCGGCCCAGCGCAAGGTCATCCTGCACCGCACCGGCAACCTGAACGGCAACCTGTCCACCCCCGTGCTGGTCATGGAGGAGGGCGCCGTCATCGAGGGCCGCATCACCATGCAGCCCGCCGAAAAGACGGAGTAACGCCGCCCCTTCACATGCCCTTCCAGGCCGCCTTCGGGCGGCTTTTTCATTTGTATCGCAATGACGGCGGGTTGGCTTCCAGAAGACTGTTTGCAAAGGAAAAAAGACTTTGACACCCGGGTTGTAATCAGCTAAATCCAACCCGACTTTGAGCTTAAATTCACAACCTCACCAAGGGAGCAGGCATGATCGATCTGAACATCACCTTCTTCTTCCAGTTGGTGAACTTCCTTGTGACGCTGGTTGTCCTGAATGCCATCCTCATCCGGCCGGTGCGGGATATCATCAGACAGCGGCGTGACAAGATGTCCGGTCTTCTCGGCGAATCGGAGCAGTTCGCCGGGCAGGCCGACGCCAAGCTGAAGAACTACGAGGCCACCCTTGTCAAGGCCCGCGCCGAAGCCACGGCCGAGCGTGACAAGGCCCGCGCCGAGGGCGTGGCCCGGGAGCAGGTGATCCTGGCCGATGCCGGCAGGCAGGCCCAGGACTACCTGGAAAAGTCCCGGCAGGAGGTGGCCGCCCAGGTGAAGACCGCCATGGACACCCTGAAGGGGCAGGTCGACGCGCTGGCCGCCAAGGCTACCGCCAAGGTGCTGGGCTAGTCACCCCGTCAGTGCGCAACAGCAAGGAGGGATCGGCGTTGAAAGGGCTGAAACACAGTGCAGGGGCGCTCGGACTGGTGCTTGTCACCGCCGGCGTGGCGCTGGCCTCCGAGGGCGGGGGCGAGCACCAGGCCGACTGGGGCAACTTCGCCTTCCGTGTCGCCAACTTCGTCATCTTCATCGGCATCATCTACTGGGCCGCGGGCAAGAAGATTGTGGGCTTCTTCTCCGGCCGCAGGAAGGGCATCGAGCAGGAACTGAACGACCTTGAAAGCCGCAAGGCCGAGGCCGCCAGGAACCTGGCCGAGGTCGAGCGCCGCATCGCCAACCTGGAGCAGGAACGGCAGGGCATCCTGGCCGAATATCGCGCCCAGGGCGAAGCCATGCAGGCCGCCATCATCGAGAAGGCGGAAAAGACCGCCTCCCAGATCACCGAGCAGGCCGCGCGCACGGCCGAGAACGAGATCAAGCAGGCCATGGAGACCATGCGCGCCGAGATGGCCGACCAGATCATCGCCGCCGCCGAAAAGATGCTTCAGGAAAAGCTCACTGGTGAGGAGCACGAGAAGCTCATCGACAAATACTTAACGAAGGTGGTGCTCAATTGACCGGCAACATCGTAGCTCGCAGATACGCCCGCGCGCTCTTTGCGCTGGGCGCGAAATCGGGCGTCGGTGAGCTCGAGAAGCTCGGCAGCGACCTTGCCGCGCTTGCCGGGGCTCTCGACAAGGCACCCGAACTTGGCCGCATCTTCCGCAATCCCATCATCACCGCCGATGAGAAGCGGAACGTGATCCTGAAACTGGTCGAGAAGTACGGCGTCAGCGCCACCGTCCGCAATTTCTGTCTGCTGCTGGCGGACAAGGGGCGTCTCGACTGCCTTTCCGACATACAGGCCTTCTACGGCGTTCTCCTCGACGCCGAAAAGGGCGTCATCCGCGGCGAGCTGATGACGGCCGTTGAACTTGCGGAAGCAAAGCGCGCACAGGTCAAGGCGGCTCTTGAACAGCAGGCCGGACGCAAGCTGGAACTCACCTTCAGCGTGAACAAGGACATCCTTGGCGGCGTCGTGCTGAAGGTCGGCGACCGGGTGCTGGATGCCAGTCTGCGCGCGCAGTTAGGTATCCTCAAAGACAACATCAAGAGGGGTGAGTAGGGCTATGCAGATCAAAGCCGAAGAAATCAGCAAGATCATCGAAGAGCAGATCCAAAGCTATGAGCAGCGGGTCGAGATGAGCGAGACCGGCACCGTGCTCTACGTCGGTGACGGTATTGCGCGCGTCTACGGCGTCCGCAATGCCATGGCCATGGAACTGCTCGAGTTCCCCGGCGGCCTCATGGGCATGGTGCTCAACCTTGAAGAGGACAACGTGGGTGTCGCTCTTCTCGGTGACGACACGGGCCTGAAGGAAGGCGACCCGGTCAAGCGTACCGGCAAGATCTTCTCGGTGCCGGTGGGCGACGCGGTCATGGGCCGCGTGCTCAACCCCCTCGGCCAGCCCATCGACGGCCTGGGCCCGTTGGACGCCAAGGACTTCCGCCCGGTGGAACTGAAGGCGCCCGGCATCATCGCCCGCAAGTCGGTGCATGAACCCATGCCCACCGGCATCAAGGCCATCGACGCCATGACGCCCATCGGCCGCGGCCAGCGCGAACTGGTCATCGGCGACCGTCAGACCGGCAAGACCGCCGTCTGCATCGACGCCATCCTGGCGCAGAAGGACACCGACATCCATTGCTTCTACGTGGCCATCGGCCAGAAGAAGGCGACGGTTGCCCTGGTGGCCGACACCCTGCGCAAGTACGGCGCCATGGAATACACCACCATCATCTCCGCCACCGCGTCGGAACCCGCGCCGTTGCAGTTCATTTCCGCGTACTCCGGCTGCACCATGGCCGAGCACTACCGCAACAACGGCAAGCACGCGCTGATCATCTACGACGACCTTTCCAAGCAGGCCGTGGCCTACCGCCAGATGTCGCTGCTGCTCCGCCGTCCTCCGGGGCGCGAAGCCTACCCCGGCGACGTGTTCTACCTGCACTCGCGCCTGCTGGAACGCGCGGCCAAGGTCAACGATTCGCTGGGCGCCGGTTCCCTCACCGCCCTGCCGATCATCGAAACCCAGGCCGGCGACGTGTCCGCGTACATCCCGACCAACGTTATCTCCATCACCGACGGTCAGGTGTACCTGGAACCCAACCTGTTCAACGCGGGCATCCGTCCCGCCATCAACGTCGGTCTGTCGGTCTCCCGGGTGGGCGGCGCCGCGCAGATCAAGGCGATGAAGCAGGTTGCCGGCACCATGCGTCTGGACCTTGCCCAGTACCGCGAACTGGCCGCCTTCGCGCAGTTCGGTTCCGACCTCGACAAGGCCACCAAGCAGAAGCTCGACCGTGGCGCGCGCCTGGTGGAACTGCTGAAGCAGCCCCAGTACCAGCCCATGCCCGTCGAACAGCAGGTCGCCTCCATGTACGCCGCCACCCGCGGCCTGATGGACGACGTGCCCGTGCTGGCCATTCGCAAGTTCGAAGCCGAGATGCTCGACTTCCTCAAGAACTCGAAGGCCGACATCCTGAACGACATCAAGACCAAGAAGGCTCTCGACGCGGACATCGAAGACCGCCTGAAGGCAGCTGTTGCCGAGTTCAAAAAGGGCTTCCAAGCCTAGGCGGGAGGTAACCGATGCCTTCTTTGAAAGACGTCAAGGTCAAGATCGCCGGGGTCAAGAAGACCAAGCAGATCACCAAGGCCATGAACATGGTGGCCTCGGCGAAGCTGCGCGGTGCCCAGCAGCGCATAGAACGGTTCCGCCCCTACGCGGCCAAGTTCTATGACATGCTGGGGGACCTGGCGAGCAAGGCGGACAGCTCCGTCCACCCGCTTCTGGAAGTGCGCGAGGAAATCAAGACGTGTGGGATCGTCCTCGCCACCTCCGACCGCGGGCTGTGCGGCAGCTTCAACTCCAACCTCATCACCACCGCCCTGAAGCTGGCCGCCAAGAAGGCCGCGGAAGGCAAGAAGGTCAAGTTCTACTGCGTGGGCAAGAAAGGCCGCGACGCGGCCCGCAAGACCGACCACGAGGTCGCCATGGCGCTTGCCGACCAGATGGGCAGCTTCGACTTCCAGCTCGCCAACCGGATCGGGCTCGATGTCATCAATGCCTACCTGACGCGTGAACTGGACGAAGTGATCATGGTCTACGGCGAGTTCGTGAGCATGGCCAGGCAGGTGCCCATCGCCCTGCCCATCCTGCCCATCGCTCCCAAGGAAGAGGAGGCCGCCCCGGCTGCCCCCGCCTCCAACAAGGAGTACATCTACGAACCCGCCGTGGAGGGCCTGCTGGCCGAACTGCTGCCCCGCTTCATCAAGGTGCAGCTGTATCGCGGCCTGCTCGACACCTCCGCCAGCGAGCACGCGGCGCGCATGGCCGCCATGGATAACGCCACGCGCAGCTGCGACGACATGATCGGTTCCCTGACGCTGCTCTACAACAAGACGCGGCAGGCTTCGATCACGCGCGACCTCATGGACATCGTCGGTGGCGCCGAGGCGCTGAAAGGCTAATAAGGGAGCGTACACACATGAGTGCTAACATTGGCAAGATCGTTCAGGTCATCGGCGCCGTCGTGGACGTCGAGTTCCCGAGCGGCAACCTGCCGAACATCTTGAGCGCGTTGGACATCAAGAACCCCAACAACGTCGATGCGCCCGAGCTGGTCTGCGAAGTTGCCCAGCACCTCGGCGACAACGTCGTCCGCACCATCGCCATGGACGCGACCGAAGGTCTCGTGCGCGGCATGGAAGCGGTGGACACCGGCAAGCCCATCTCGGTGCCCGTCGGCAAGGCGTCGCTTGGCCGCATCATGAACGTCGTGGGCCGTCCCGTTGACGAAATGGGCCCCATCGATACCGACAAGTACCTGCCCATCCACCGTGCGGCGCCGGAGTTCACCGAGCAGAACACCAAGGTTGAACTGCTCGAAACCGGCATCAAGGTCGTGGACCTGCTCATCCCGTTCCCCAAGGGCGGCAAGATGGGCCTGTTCGGCGGCGCGGGCGTGGGCAAGACCGTTATCCTCATGGAAATGATCAACAACATCGCCAAGCAGCACGGCGGCATCTCCGTGTTCGCGGGTGTTGGCGAGCGTACCCGTGAAGGGAACGACCTGTACCACGAAATGAAGGACGCCGGCGTCCTGGAGAAGGCCGCGCTGATCTACGGCCAGATGAACGAACCGCCAGGAGCCCGCGCCCGCGTGGCCCTGACCGCCCTCGCCTGCGCGGAATACTTCCGCGACGTCGAGAACCAGGACGTGCTGCTGTTCGTCGACAACATCTTCCGCTTCACCCAGGCGGGTTCGGAAGTGTCGGCGCTGCTCGGCCGCATGCCCTCGGCGGTGGGTTACCAGCCCACCCTGGGCACCGACCTTGGCGGCCTGCAGGAACGCATCACCTCCACGGTCAAGGGCTCGATCACCTCGGTCCAGGCCGTGTACGTGCCCGCGGACGACCTTACCGACCCCGCGCCGGCCACCACCTTCTCGCACCTTGACGGTACGCTGGTGCTTTCGCGTCAGATCGCGGAACTGGGCATCTACCCCGCGGTGGACCCGCTCGACTCCACGTCGCGCATCCTCGACCCCAACGTGGTCGGCCCCGAGCACTACTCGGTGGCCCGCTCGGTCCAGCAGGTGCTGCAGAAGTACAAGGACCTGCAGGACATCATCGCCATCCTCGGCATGGACGAACTGTCGGACGAAGACAAGATGACCGTCGCCCGCGCGCGCCGCATCCAGCGCTTCCTGTCGCAGCCGTTCCACGTGGCCGAAACCTTCACCGGCACGCCCGGCGTGTACGTGAAGCTGGAAGACACCATCAAGGCGTTCCGGGGCATCCTGAACGGTGATTTCGACCACCTGGCGGAAGGCGACTTCTACATGGTGGGCGGCATCGAGACGGCCCTCGAAAAGTACAAGAAGCGCCAGGAGCAGCAATAAGGAGTGACCCATGGAAAAGTCGCTCCATCTCGAAATCGTCACGCCTGACAGGCTCGTGCTCAGCGAGAAGGTCGACTATGTGGGCGCGCCCGGCTACGAGGGCGAATTCGGCATCCTGCCGAACCACATTCCCTTCCTCTCCGCGCTGAACATCGGCAGCCTGTACTACAAGGCTGGCGGCAAGACGCACTGGATCTTCGTGTCCGGCGGTTTTGCCGAGGTTTCGGACAACAAGGTGACCGTGCTGGCCGAATCGGCGGAACGCGCAGAGGACATCGACCTCGAACGCGCCCGCAAGGCCAAGGAACGTGCCGAGCAGCGCCTGGCCCAGGCCAAGGAAAAGCTCGACGGCGCACGGGCCCAGGCAGCCCTGCAACGCGCCCTGGCGCGCATGAGGGTGCGCGGCGCGGCCTAGCCCGCCGCACACGCCCGGTCCCAAGACGACATGCCACGGCCCGGAGGGAAACCTCCGGGCCGTTTGCGTTGCATGCGGTTGCGGCACGCCGCCTTCCTGCCATGCGCCGTGCCTGCCGTTCGCCGCTTCGCGCCGACGGCGTCGGCGTGCGCGAAGCGGGGCAGGGCACCGGCCACCCGGCCCGGGAAAGCGAAAGCCGGGCCGGAAGTACCGGCCCGGCATGCAGGCTGAACACGGCACCCGGCTTTCGGGCGCTTTTTCCGTCGCGGGGCAGGCCCCGCAATGTCAGGGCTACCCCAGGGCCTTGGCGGCGATGGAGCGGAACAGCTTCAGGCTGTGCGGCTCGTTGCGGAATTCCACCGAGGGCACCTTGGCCACGCCGTCGCCGTAGCGCTTGTACACGGCGGCGGCCTTTCCGGCCGAAATGTTCTTGCCGCCGGGGCAGACCACGTTGCCCGAAGGGCTCATGGTGCAGCCCATGGCCGTGGCGGTCTGCATGAACTTGTGGGCGAATTCTTCCGGTTTCATGTATCCTCCCAGGTCGCGGTGTTGCGAGAAGGGCCCGCCGCCGGACCCGCGCGCAGGCTGGCAGCAGGGCGGGCGGCAACGGGCGGAACCATGTCCGAACCACGTGGGGAAGGCCGGGCATGGCCCTGGGCTTTCCCACCGTCACCATAAAGACATACCGGACACCAACCGTCAAGCCGACGCAGCCCGGCATGGATAACGATGTCCGCCATGTCCGCCATGTCCGCCATGCCCGGCACGTGCGGCACGTCTGTCATGTCCGGCACGTCCGCCACATCTGGCAGGGTGCCTTGGCCGGGTTCCGGAACATGCCGGTGCGACGTGCCGGGAATTTTCCGGAAACACGTTGACACGGTAATGGTAATTGTTACTGTGTAGTCGAGTGGTGCTTCCTCAGCCACACTCTCTCCTTCACATTGGCGACGGTTCACCAGCGGGCCGGGAGTGGCAGCCCGGCCCGCTCAGGTGACCGGATGCCCGCAGGCAGGGGAGGCGGCCACGCGGAATTTCGACGCCCCGGCGGCATGCAGGCCGTCACGAGATGTCTTACGCAACGGGCGGCATGCAGTCCGCCCACCACGCGAACCCACACGGCGGGAGTGAACGATGCAACAAGACCTGAAGACGCTCGGCCACATGGATATCGACTGGAACCTCAGCCCCGAGCACGCGGTGACCATGTACCTCGAGTGGGGCAACAACAACTGGCATTCGGAATACCCCCCGGTGCGCTCCAAGGACGACGTCTCCACCTATTTCGTGGTGGACACCTGGGGCTCGCGCCCGGTGGTGCGCCTGGTGCGCCGCAATTCCGAGGCGGCGGAGGACATCTACAGCGCCCCGCTGCCCGAACGGCTGGCCAACCGTTTTCTGGCCGAGTTTGGGGACCTGCGCGGCATCTACGAGCCCACCCCCGAGATCAAGGAATGGCTCCGCCAGGAGATGGGACTGGCGTAAGACCCGACCCGTATTGCTCACGGAACAACGTGCTCCGCAGGCCGGACAAGGTGTCCGGAACCGTCCGCAATCTGAGCTGATTCCAGCTTTTCTCCTTCCTCCATCCTCGGCAGCGATGGCAAGGATCCCCCTTCGGCCCCGGCATTGTGTCGGGGCCGTCGGCGTTTCGGGGGGCAGCCTCGTCCCGCCCGCGCGCCGCCGTGTGCATTTCCGCCCCGCAACCCCGCGCCAACCTCGCGTGAACCCCGCACGAACCCCGCACGAATCGGGCCGGTGCACATCCTTGCACGAAAAATTGGCTTCCCCCTCTTTACGACGGGCAACCCCGCCTTACTATTCACACCAGCCAACGCCGGAACGGCTCGCACCGGGACGGCGGCCAGCGCAAGATCATTTCGCGATGCGTTCGCGTACCCTTTGAGGAGGAAGACAATGGGCAAGATCATCGGCATCGACCTCGGGACCACCAACTCCTGCGTCTACGTGATGGAGGGCAAGGATCCCAAGTGCATCACCAACCCCGAAGGCGGGCGCACCACGCCCTCCATCGTGGCCTTCACCGACAAGGAGCGCCTTGTCGGCGATATCGCCAAGCGCCAGGCCGTCACCAACCCCGAGCGCACGGTGTTCGCCGTCAAGCGCCTGATGGGCCGCAAGGGCGACGCCCCCGAAGTGAACAACTGGAAGACCCACAGCCCCTACCGCATCGTGGCCGGGGCCAACGGCGACGCCGCCGTCGAGGTGCAGGGCCGCCAGTACTCCGCCGCCGAGATTTCGGCCATGATCCTCGGCAAGCTGAAGGCCGACGCGGAAGCCTACCTTGGCGAAACCGTGACCGACGCGGTCATCACCGTGCCCGCCTACTTCAACGACGCCCAGCGCCAGGCCACCAAGGACGCGGGCCGCATCGCGGGCCTCGACGTCAAGCGCATCATCAACGAACCCACCGCAGCCTCGCTGGCCTACGGCTTCGACAAGAAGGCCAACGAGAAGATCGCGGTGTTCGACCTTGGCGGCGGCACGTTCGACATTTCCATCCTCGAGGTGGGCGACAACGTCGTGGAAGTGCGCGCCACCAACGGCGACACCTTCCTGGGCGGCGAAGACTTCGACCAGCGGGTCATCAACTACCTTGTGGAAGAGTTCCGCCGCGAGAACGGCGTCGACCTCTCCAAGGACCGCATGGCCCTGCAACGCCTGAAGGAAGCGGCGGAAAAGGCCAAGAAGGATCTTTCCACCTCCATGGAGACGGAAATCAACCTGCCCTTCATCACCGCCGACCAGAACGGTCCCAAGCACCTGATGATGAAGCTGTCGCGCGCCAAGCTGGAAAAGCTGGTGGAAGACCTGGTGGACCGCACCATCGAGCCGTGCCGCAAGGCCCTGGCCGACGCCGGCCTTTCCGCCGCGCAGATCGACGAGGTGGTGCTGGTGGGCGGCATGACCCGCATGCCCCTGGTGCAGAAGAAGGTGGGCGAGTTCTTCGGCAAGGAGCCCAACCGCTCGGTGAACCCCGACGAGGTGGTGGCCATGGGCGCCGCCATCCAGGGCGGCATCCTGGCGGGCGACGTGAAGGACGTGCTGCTGCTGGACGTGACCCCGCTCTCGCTGGGCATCGAGACCCTGGGCGGCGTGTTCACCCGACTCATCGACCGCAACACCACCATCCCCACCCGCAAGAGCCAGACCTTCACCACGGCGGCGGACAACCAGCCCTCGGTGTCCATCCACGTGTTGCAGGGCGAACGGCCCATGGCCGGCGACAACATGACCTTGGGCCGCTTCGAGCTGACCGGCATTCCCCCGGCCATGCGCGGCACCCCGCAGGTGGAGGTCACCTTCGACATCGACGCCAACGGCATCGTCAACGTGTCGGCCAAGGACCTGGGCACCGGCAAGGAGCAGTCCATCCGCATCACCGCCTCGTCCGGCCTGTCGGAAAGCGAGATCCAGCGCCTGATCAAGGAAGCGGAATCGCACGCCGACGAGGACAAGAAGAAGCAGGAACTCATCGAGGCCCGCAACCAGGCCGACGGCCTGATCTACGGCACCGAAAAATCCATCGCCGATCTGGGCGACAAGCTGGACGGGGCCACCAAGGCCGACATCGAGGGCAAGATCGAAGCCCTGAAGAAGGTCATGGACGGCTCCGATGTGGACGCCATCAAGTCCGCCTCGGAAGAACTGTCGCGCGCCTCGCACAAGCTGGCCGAACAGCTGTACCAGCAGAGCCAGCAGGGCCAGCCCGGCGCCGGTCCGGAAGCGGGGCATGAGGCCGGTCACGCCGGTTCCGCCAAGGGCGAGGACGACGTGGTGGACGCCGACTACACCGAAGTGAAGAAGTAATCCGCCGTCCTTGGCCGCCCGCGCGCATGGCGGGCGGCAAGGATGGAATGCTGTGGGGCGCGTCGCGCGTCCGGCCGGTCCCAGGGGGCAAGGCCGGGCGCAGGGCGCGCCCCGCTTGCATTCCGGGGCCACAATGTATAGCCTGACGCGATTCGCCGCGGGGCATGCCGGAGCACGTCCGCTCGTTTCGCGGCGCCGGGTTTCGCCTTCGCCCCGGTCCCTGGCCCCGGCCCTTCGCGCAGGGCCTTCGCGCATGGGCCTTCGGCGCGTTTTCCGCGCGGCACTCCCGTACGGCAGGTCCGTGCGGGCCACCCGGCAAGCAACGGTCCACCCCCATGGTGCACACCACGGTACCCACGATGCAGCACGTTCTTTCGCGCGCCACGGTCCTTGCCCTGCTCGCGCTTCTGGTGCTTTCCGCCGCCGGGTGCGGCGGCAAGCGGTCCATCATCATTCCGCAGGAACCGGTCACCCCACAGGCCCAGCAGCCGGTGCGGCGCTCCGTGCTGGACGAGGGCAACGAGGCCCTCGCGCGCGGCGACGCGGCCACGGCCGAGCGCATCTTCGGCATGATGACCGCGCGCACGGACATCACGCCAGAGGAACGCCTGGGCGCGTGGCGCGGCTACAGCATCGCGGCCGAGGCCAACGCCCACCCCAACCTGGCCCTGGACGGCCTGGAGGCGTGGCGCAGGCTGGACCCGGCCGCCGACGCCGGGCAGGAATGGCAGGACACCTGGTACCGCGCCATGACCCGCATTTCCAGAAACGAAAGCCGCCAGCGCGCCAGCGCCGTGTTCGGCGACCAGGCGCGTCCGTGGGGCCTGCGCGCGCAGGCCGGGCTCATCGTGGCCACCCGGCAGTGGGAAGGGGGCGACATTCCCGGTTCGCTCCAGACCCTGTCCAGCCTGTGGTCCCAGGCGGGCGCGCAGGGCGGGGGCGGCGCGGGCAGCCAGTCCTTCCGCGCCGCGCTGGAAAACCGCCTGCTCGACGAGCTGAAGCGCGCCGACCAGGCCACGGTGGACAATCTGGCCGCCAGCGTGACCCCGGAAAACGAGGGCCGCTACCCGTACAACATCATCGAACTGGAGTCGGCCCGGCGCATGGCCGCCGCCAACGCCGGTTCGCTGCGCGCGCTGGAAACCCTCACCCGGTTGCAGCGCAGCGGCAACTTCAACGATCCCAACCTGCTCGGCGGGGTGCTGACGCCGCTGGAGCAGGGCGGCATGCGCGCCTCGCGCACCGTGGCCCTGGCCCTGCCCATGACCGGCGCTTTCGGCAATATCGGCTGGAAGATCTCGCGCGGGGCGGGCGCCGCCCAGTGGGAACTTTCGCGCACCGGCGTGGAGGTCGAGGTGGTGGTGCTGAACACCGAATCGCCCGACTGGCTGGACAAGCTGGCCGCCCTGCCGCCCCAGTGCATGGTGGTGGGCGGGCCGCTGCGCACCAACAGCTTCAATGCCGCCCGTGAACGCGGCCTGACCGGCCAGCGCGCCTTCTTCACCTTCCTGCCGCAGCTTGACGGCAGCGACGAGGGCCGCGTGGCGTGGCGCTTCTTCACCAGCCCCGACGACCAGGTCAACGCGCTGCTGAACTTCACCCGGGACAACCTTGGCGTGGCCAGCTACGGCGTGCTGCACCCCGACGACGCCTTCGGCGGCAGGATGGCTTCGCTCTTCGCCGGGCAGGCCCGCGCGCGCGGCGGCAGCGTGGCCTCCACCATGTCCTACCCGGCGAGCAGGCACCAGGAATGGAACCGCATCGCGGGCAGCTTCGTGAAGGTGCGCACCGTCAACAGCTATCCCGTGCCCGCCGCCACCTTCGAGGCCACCTTCCTGCCCGACGGCTGGAAGAACACCGAGATGCTGGTGCCCAACCTGTTCTTCCACGGCGAGGACCGGCAGGTGCTGCTGGGCACCACCCTGTGGGAGCAGGGGCTGGCCGGGCAGAAGGGCGTGGACGTGCGCAACTTCGGCCTGGCCGTGTTTCCCGGCGCGTGGAACGGCGCGCAGTCCTCGCCCGCGGGCGACGCCCTGGCGCGCACCCTGCGCGAGGCGGGCAACCCCGACGCCCCCGACTTCTGGGTGGGGCTGGGCTACGACTTCGTGCGCTTCGCCACCACCCTGGGCCTGCCGGAAACAGGCTGGACCCCGGAGGAGGTGAACCGCCGCCTGGCCGACGCCCAGCGCATGCAGTGGGCCATGGGCGCCCTGCACTGGTCCGCCGACGGCCGCGCCTCGCAGGACCTGTTCCTGTTCACACCCGCGTCCGACGGCTTCAGGCCCGTGGAGCCCACGGAGTTCCGCCAGAAGCTGGAACGCACCCGCGAACGCCACGAGGCGCGGGCCAAGGCCGCCGCCACCGCCACCCCGCAATAATCCGTACGCCATACAGGACCGATCATGACCACCATCAGCACCGATCAGGTGGCCGCCATCGCGCGGCTGGCCCGGCTGGCCCCGGACGAGGCCCGGCTTGAAACCTTCGCCCGGCAGTTCGGCGACATCCTGGGTTACATGGAGATGCTCAACGGCCTCGACACCACCGGCGTCGAGCCGTTGTACAGCCCCGTGGAGCATGCCACGGCCCTGCGGCCCGACGAGGCCGCCCCGCGCTGCACGCGCGAGGACGTGCTGCGGAATGCGCCGGAGGCGGATTCCGAATTCTTCATCGTGCCCAGGATTGTTTAGTCGGTGCGGGGATTCCGCGCCGTGGCGGCGTCAGGCTTCCTTTCCGGGGCTTGAAATACGGGAAGAGTATTCCTGCGCCCCGGAAAGATCGCCTTCCTTGCCACGACACGGACTTCCCGCACCTGACGCGCGGAGGCGCGAAGGGAAAGACAGGAAGAAGGAGTGGCCGCCTGACGCGCGGAGATACGCGGCGCGGTTGCCGATGCGTGTCCGGCCCGGTGGCAGGCAATGCAGGGGGACCGGGGGAATATGTTCCCCCGGCGGGGTTCGGGGCGGAGCCCCGATTCCTTGCCCACCTCTCGTGCGGGTATTTTCCGGAGAGTTCACAGACAAGGCCCCGCGCAGGCGGCGGCATGCACAGCCAAGGATAGTGAGATGTCCGATACGTCCACCTCGATCGTTTCCCTGTCGCTGGCCGAAGTGCGCGACCGGCTGGCCCGGCGCGAACTGACGGCGGAGCAGGTCACCGCGGCGTGTCTTGACCGCATAACGGCCACCGAGCCCGCCATCGCCGCGCTGCTCACCAACCGGGGCGAGGCCGCGCTGGCCGAGGCCCGCGCGCTGGACGCGGCCGGGCCGGACCCGGCAAAGCCGTTGTGGGGCGTGCCGCTGACGGTCAAGGACGCCCTGACCACGGCGGGCACCCGGACCACCTGCGGCTCGCGCATCCTGGGCGACTTCACCCCGCACTACGACGCCTTTGCCGTGGCCCGGCTGCGCGAGGCCGGGGCGGTGATCCTGGGCAAGACCAACATGGACGAGTTCGCCATGGGCTCGTCCACCGAAAATTCCGCCTTCGCCCCCACCCGCAACCCGTGGAACGCGGCCCGCGTGCCGGGCGGCTCCAGCGGCGGTTCCGCCGCCAGCGTGGCGGCCGGGCAGTGCTTCGGTTCGCTGGGCACCGATACCGGCGGCTCCATCCGCCAGCCCGCCTCGCTGTGCGGCTGCGTGGGGCTGAAGCCGACCTACGGGCGCGTGTCGCGTTTCGGGCTGGTGGCCTACGGTTCGTCGCTGGACCAGATCGGCCCGCTGACCCGCACCGTGGAGGACGCGGCCCTGCTGCTGTCGGTCATCGCCGGGCACGACCCGCGCGACGCCACCAGCGCGGCCCTGCCCGTGGACGACTACCTGGGGGCGCTGGCCGCCCGCAAGGATCTGTCCGGGGTGCGCATCGGCGTGCCGCGCGAGTTCCGGGGCGAGGGCATCGACCCCGAGGTGTCCGCCGCCTGCCAGGCCGCGCTGGACACGGCGAAGGAACTCGGCGCCAGCATCGTGGACGTGGAACTGCCGCACACCCCCTACAGCATCGCGGCGTACTACATCATCGCCCCGGCCGAGGCGAGCTCCAACCTGGCCCGCTTCGACGGGGTGCGCTACGGCCGCCGGGCGGAGTCCCCGCGCGACCTGGCCGACCTGTACGTGCGCTCGCGCGCGGAGGGATTCGGCGACGAGGTGCAGCGGCGCATCATGCTGGGCACCTACGTGCTGTCGTCCGGCTATTACGACGCCTACTACCGCAAGGCCGCGCAGGTGCGCCGCCTGATCCGCGAGGACTACGGGAAGGCCCTTGCCCGGTGCGACGTGCTGTGCGGCCCGGCCTCCCCGGTGACGGCATGGGGCCTTGGGGAACTGACCAGCGACCCGCTGAAGATGTACATGATGGACGTGTTCACCCTGTCGCTGAACCTGGCGGGCCTGCCGGGCCTGTGCATCCCCGTGGGCATGGGCGGCCGTTCCGGCATGCCCGTGGGATTGCAGATGCTGGGCCGCTCCTTTGGCGAGGGCGACCTGCTGGCCGCCGCCAACGTGCTGTCCGGCGCGCTGGGCGTGCCGGGCGTGGCCCCCGCGTCCCCTGTCGCGTCCCCCGGCGCGACTGGCTCATCTGGCGGGGGCGGCGCGTAAGCGCGTCCGGATGACCGCACCCCGTACCACGGCAGCCCGCGCAGCATGAAGATCGCCGTCGCACTCAGCGGAGGCACCGACAGCCTGTTCGCGCTCCTGCTCCTGCTGGAACAGGGGCAGGACGTGTTCGGCCTGCACGCGCGCTTCCTGCCCCCGCAGCCCGGCAAGCCGGACCCGGCCGAGGCCATCGGCGCCCTGTGCGCCCGCCTTGGGGTGGACTTTCACGCCGTGGATCTGGCCGACGCCTTCGAGGAGGCCGTGGTGGCCCCGTTCATCGAGGAATACGTGGTGGGCCGCACGCCCAACCCCTGTGCCCGGTGCAACGCCACCATGAAGTTCGGCCTGCTGCTGGACGCCGCGCGCGACCTTGGCGCGGCCCGCCTGGCCACCGGCCATTACGTGCGCCAGTTGCGCCACCCCGAGTGGGGCATGACCCTGCAACGCGGGACCGACCCGGCCAAGGACCAGAGCTACTTCCTGTCGCTGGTGGCCCGCGCCCGGCTGGAGCAGGCCGTGTTCCCGCTGGGCAACTGGCGCAAGGAACAGGTGAAGGCCGAACTGGCGAAGCGGAACATCGTTCCGCCGCTGCCGTCGGAAAGCCAGGAAATCTGCTTCGTGCCCGGCGACGACTACCGCGCCTTCCTGCGCCACCGGCAGGCGCGCCTGCCCGGCCCCGGCCCCATCGTGACCGTGCGCGGCCGCAAGATCGGCAGCCACCGGGGGCTGTGGCAGTACACCGAGGGCCAGCGGCGGGGCCTGGGCATCGCCTGGGACGAGCCGTTGTACGTGGTGGCCAAGGACATGGAGAACAACGTGCTGCTGGTGGGCGGGCGCGAACACCTGGCCGCGCGCGGCTGCCTGGCCGAGGACGTGAACCTGCTGGTGGAGCCCGCCGACTGGCCCGCCGAGATCAGCGTGCGCACCCGCTACCGCCAGGCCCCGCAGCCCGCGCGGGTGACCGTGGGCGACACCGGCATGGCCGTGCGCTTCCGCGAGCCGCAAACCCCGCCCGCGCGCGGGCAGGTGGCGGCGGTGTACGATGCCGAAGGCCATGTGCTGGCCGGGGGCGTCATCCTGGGGCCGGTGTAGGTCACGGACCCCTTGCGGCCGTGGCGGCCTTCGCCCCTACTGCGCCGTGCAGATGCACTGCGACACGTTCAGGGCCTGGAGGTAGCGGTGCGTCAGCAGCGACATGTCCAGTCCCAGTTCGGCAAAGCCCCGCGCGGCCTCGCCGAAGTCTCCCCGCTCGTACGACTCCACCACGTGCAGCCAGTGCGCCAGCGCGCCACGCCGTTCGATGAGCGCCTCGTCGATGTCGCTGCTGAGCCGTATGTCCGCCAGAACCGCCTCCATGGGCATGCCCAGGATTGCGTCCAGCAGCGAGAACAGACCGGCCAGGTACAACCTGTCCGGCGGCGGCCCGCCGGTGGTGCTGTTGCGCAGGGCCTCGGCAAAGATGCCCCTGAACACCGACATGCGGATCAGTTCCGGCACGAACGGCCCCTTGGCGATGCCGGAAAGCAGCGCGGCGCACAGCCACCGGCGCAGCCCGGCCTCGCCCATGAGCCTGGCCGCGAACTCCACGGACGATACCCGTGCGGTGAAGGAGAAGTGCGCGGAATTCAGGTAGCGCAGCAGCCGGTAGGACAGCGATACATCGGTCCGGATGGCCTCGATGAGGCGCGGGGTGGTGGTGCTGCCGGAAGCGAATATCTTGATGGTCTTCAGCCGCAGGGCCTGGGTGGTGCTGACCGTACTCCCGGAGGCCAGTTGCGGGCGCGCCAGGAAATACCCCTGGAACAGATGGCACCCCAGCTTGCGGCAGTATTCCAGCGTGGCCCGGTCCTCGATCTTCTCGGCCACGACCCTGGCCCCGCCGGCAAGCACCCGCTCCACGTCCCGCGCCACGTCCGCGCGCGGCCTGCGCAACACCTCCACTTTCACGTAGTCCGCCAGGGGCAGCAGTGCGTCCGCCGGTCCCGGCCCTGCGTAGTCGTCGAGGGCGATGGTGAACCCGCGCCGCTTGAGCGCGGCCAGCTGGGCCATCACGCCGGGCAGGGCCGGCGTGTTTTCCAGCACCTCTATGCAGGTGCGGGCCGGGTCGAGCATGTTGGCCAGACCGCTGAGCAGCAGGGATTCGTCGAAGTTGACGAACAGCATCCGGGCGTCGCCCAGGCTGTCCATGATCAGCGGCAGACCGTCGATGATCACCGAGGACGTGGCGACGGCGTCGGAAAATGGCGGGCAGTTGCCGGGCGGCCAGCATGCGTTTCTGTACAACAGCTCGAATCCGAAAATGTGACCGGCGGTGTCGAAGATGGGCTGGTGCGCGACCATGACGGGCGTGCTTCCGGGGCGCGCATGCGCGGCATCCCTGGCGGGCGGGCCGGTTGTTGCCGTGTCGGGAGGGCGGGTATCGTTGTTCGGGATTTCGTCCATGTGGCCTTCCGCTCCTGGAATTGTCCGGTTGGGGTCAATCCTACATGAACTACGTGGAATTCGTGCCTTGCGACAGTCGGGCATGCCCCATGAATGGGTGTGAGCACATGCTATTGATGGAGATGCGGGTGAAGACGCCGGGCAGGGAGTGGAGCAGGAGGAGGGCGGAGGCTGGTGGTGTTGCTGCCGGCAAGGGTGGGGGCGATGTGTTTTTCATGCGGGTGGGCATGGGGGCAAGCGGGTGCGCGCGGGATGACGGGCATCCGGCGTCGTTGGCCCGTGGGCGTCCGGAGGGAAAGGGGCGGGAAAGGGGCGAGGAAGGGTGCGGGTGCGGGTCGGCAACCGGGAGGCAGGGTCAGCAGAGCTTGGGCAGGGGCATGGCGGCGGGGTGGGCGTCCGGGTGGCTGGCGGTGGCGGCCAGCACGCGCGGCGTGGACACGGCGGTCAGCGCCCCGCGCAGCACGTCGGTGTCCAGCGGCTTGGGCAGCACGGCGTCGGCGCCCATGAGGTGGGCGGTGCGGATGGCCGATTCCATGTCCATGACCGGCGTGCCGCCGGACATGGCGATGACCTTCACCCCCGGGAACTCGCGCCGCAGTTGCGCGATGGTGGCCAGTCCGTCCTGCTCGGGCATGATGATGTCGGTGATCACCACGTCGGCCGGGGCGGTGCGCTGGCAGGTCATGCACGAACGGCCGTTGTCCGCCGTGGCCACCTCGTGCCCCCAACTGCACAGCAGGGCCTCGAGAAAGCACAGCGTCACGGCATCGTCGTCCACGACCAGTATCCGCACCTCGACCTCCGGTGGGCATGCGGGAAGGCCCGCGGGATGTCCGCGCCGCCGGTGCGGCAACGCGGGTGTCTTGCCTGTGAACCGGGCAGTGCGCCCGGCCCGTCGCCATACGGACAGGTGTCCGCAAACACCACTGCCCGGCCGGTGCCCGGTCGGGCAATGGACCCCGTGGGGGCCGGGCTAGCGCTCGGCCGACATGCGCAGGGGCAGCAGGGGGCGATGGATCTCGGCGCCGCCCGCATCGGGCTCCAGACGGTAGCCCAACTGCCGCGCCATGTATTCCAGCGGCCTGATGTTGCCGGTGTGCTTCATGATTTCAAGAAGCGTCTCGACACCCAGCTTGGCCCCGGTGTCGTACGGGTTGATCTCGCGGAGCAGGGTGGAGTAGGGCTTGCCGATTTCCTTGGCCAGCGCCTTGGCCGGGGTGGGGCTGTCCAGCACGATGCTGTGGACGATCTTGGTCAGTTCGGAAAGCATGAGCGGTCTCCTGGTTGGGATCAAGGGCGACACGCGCATGTCCTATCAAAAGTCATACCATGGCGTTATTTTTGATATTGATCAATTAAAGTAGCGTGTTATGTGATATGGAGGCGGGTGCGCAGACATCAAACCGTAATTTTTTACGATATTTTGTCTTGCAAAAGTTTACATTGTCATTCTGGCGTGGACGAACCGTCCCCCGCCCACTGCCGCATCACGCCGTGCTTGCGCAGCAGCGCGTACAGCCGTTGCCGCGACAGGCCGGCCATGCGGGCGGCCCTGGTGATGTTGCCCCCGCTGGCCAGCAGCAGGTGGTGCAGGTAGCCCTTTTCCACGCTGCCGAGGGCGGCGTTGCGGTAGTCCTTCCAGGCCGGGGGCGCGGTGCCGGACGTTTGGGCTGCGCCGCACGGCGGCTGGGGCGCCGGGGCGATTCCGCCGGGGGCGGTCTGGCCGGGTACACCCGCGGCGGGGGCCGGGCAGGCGATGCCCGGCAGGCAGCCCGCGGGGCTCCTGGCGTTCCCCGGCGCGCCCAGTCCGGCCAGGTTGCCGAATCCGCCCGGTCCATCCACTGATCCGCCCGCTCCGGCCGGTCCGGCCGATCCGCCCGAGCTGGCCACTCCGCCCGTCGCGCCGGGCGCCAGCCTGTGGCGGGCGCGGCGGGCGCGCAGGGGCACGGGCAGATGTTCCGGTTGCACCACCGGCTCCTCGCGGGCCTGCAACAGCGCGCCCTCCACCACGTTGACCAGTTCGCGCACGTTGCCGGGCCAGTCGTACGCGGCCAGCGCCTCGAACACTTCCGGGTCGAAGCCCTTGGCCCCGATGTCGTCGCGGCGGCAGATGCGCGCGGCGTGGGCGGCGACCAGTTCGCGGATGTCCTCCTTGCGTTCCCGCAGGGGGGGCAGTTGCACTTCCACGGCCTGCAGGCGGAACAGCAGGTCCTTGCGGAAGGCCCCGCGCTCGGCCATGTCCGGCAGGTTGCGGTTGGTGGCGGCCACCAGGCGGAAGTCGCTCTCCACCTCCTCCCTGCTGCCGATGGGCCGGAAGCGCCGCTCCTGCAGCACGCGCAGGAAGGCCTTTTGCTGGGCCAGGGGCAGTTCGCCCACTTCGTCCAGGAACAGGGTGCCCCCGTCGGCCTGGCGGATGAGCCCGGCGCGTGATTCCATGGCGCCGGTGAACGCCCCGCGCCGGTAGCCGAACAACTCGCTGTGCAGCAGCGAGCGCGAAAGGGCCGCGCAGTCCAGGGTGATGAACGGCCCCGAGGCGCGGCGGCTGTTGCGGTGCAGCGCCCGCGCGAACAGTTCCTTGCCGGTGCCCGTCTCGCCGGTGATGAGCACGGCGGCGTCGCCCATGGCCGCCTCGGCCAGCCGTTCCAGGCATGCGGCCAGACGCGGGCTGGCTCCCACGATGCCGCCCGTGTCCAGCGGGCGGCGGTGCATGCGGGCCTGCCGGTCGCGGTGGCGCAGGGCGCGGTCCAGGGTGAAGCGCATCTGCTCCAGCGAGGCGGGCTTTTCCACGTAGTCCCACGCCCCGTCGGTGATGGCCAGTTCCGCGCCGTCCGGGTCGCCCGCGGCGGTGACGATGATGATCTCGGGCGGACTGGCCATGTGACGCAGCCGGGGCAGCATGTCCAGGCCGTTGCCGTCGGGCAGGCGCACGTCCAGGAACACGGCGTCGAACACGTCGCGTTCCAGCAGGCGGGCGCCTTCCGCCAGCGAGTGGGCGGCGGACGAGGCGTGACCCTCCATCTCCATGGCCGAACGCAGCATTTCGCAGAACAGTTCGTCGTCGTCGAGGATGAGCACGTTGGCCATGTGGTCAGGCTCCGTAGGGATCAGTCGCCGTGGGCCACGGGCAGCAGGATGTCCACCATGCAGCCCAGACCGGGCCCCGCCGCGATGTCCAGCCGCCCGCTGTGGGCCCGCACGATGCCCGCCGCGCGGGCCAGGCCGCGCCCCTTGCCCTCGTGCCGGGCCTTGGTGGAAAAATAGGGGTCGCGCATGCGGCACAGGGTGTCCGCGTCCATGCCCCGTCCGGTGTCGCGCACGCGCACGCGTACCCAGCGGCCGGGATGGCGCGGCGAGGCGGTGATCAGGGTGGTTTCCACCAGGATGCGTCCGGAGGGATTGTCGTTCTGAGGGGACGGCGGGGCCTGGGGGGACTGAGGGGTGGCTGGAATGGCATGCCCGGCGCTGTCCGGCGATCCCGTGTCCCGCGTCTGGACCTGACTCATGTCTTGGCTCATGCCTTGGCCCATGTCCTGGCCCATGTCCTGCACTGCCCAGGCGGCGTTGCGCCATATCTCGGCAAAGGCCTCGCGCAGGCGGGCCGCATCCACGCGCACCGGCGGCAACCGTTCGGGCTGCGGCCGTTCGGGCGCGGGCTGGCCGCAGGACACCGTCCACCGGGCATCGGGGGGCAACTCGCCCGCAAGCTCGGCGCACCAGGCGGTGACCAGGGCGTGCAGGTCGGCCGGTTCCGTGTTCAGGTCCACCCGCCCGGCGACGGACTGGGCGAAGGCGATGACCTCCCGGGCGCGCTGGCAGCCCAGCACGATGTTGTCCAGGCTGCGCACCACCATGGGGTCGGTGGAGGGCGGCGCGGCGGGGGCGGCGTGCAGCCGCGAGACGGCGATTTCCGCGAAGCCCAGGATGGAGGCCACCACGTTGCCGAAGTCGTGCGCCAGCCCCACGGACAGGGCGTCCAGCGCCTGGCGCAGGTGGGCGTCGGGTACGGCGGGGGAGGAGCCGGGCGGGGAAATGCCGGCATGGCCGGTCGGGCCGGGATGATCCGCCAAGTCTGCCAGATCCCACAGGTCCCACAGGTCCGGGGCATGCAGTTGCAGCAGCACCTCGGTACGGCCGGGGGAGGCTGGCCGGGCGGGGGTATCGGCGGCGTGATCGCGCAGGTCCGGACACTGGGGGATGGCGCGGATTTCGGCGGGGTGCAGGGTCCGCACCAGCACGCCGCCGCGCACGGCGGCCGGACGGGGTGCTTGGCTGGCCTGGCCGGGGGCGGGCGGAAGGTCCAGCAGCCAGTGCCACCCCGCGCAGGGGGGGCAGCCCTCGGACAGGGGTAACAGGTCGTGCAGCATGGCGTCCGGCGGGGGGGCGACAAGCCCCAGCGCCCGCAGGAACAGCCCGCTCACGCCGAGCACGCGGCCCGTGGGGGCCACCGCGCAAAGGCCGGTTCCGGCATGGTCGTGCAGCAGGCGTGTCATGTGCGTTCCGCGTCCAAAGGGTGCGGCGGGGAATCCGCCGGAATCTCCAGTGTGGCCCCATACTGCGCAAAGTCGCGTCGCAAGGCAATGGGCCGGGATGCGGAACCTGCGGGGCGCGCGGGGAAAACGGCCCGGTGCGCGGCGGGATCGACGAGGTAACGGCGGCGGGTCAGCGAGGGCGGGTCAGCGGCGGCGGGTGGTGTCCATTTCCTTCAGCCGCTGGTGAATCTGGCGCGCCCGGCGCGGGCCGATGCCCGGCACCTCGGCCAGTTCCTTTTCGCTGGCCTCGCGCATGGCGGCCAGCGTGCCGAAGCGGTCCCACAACAGGCGCGCGGTCTTGGGGCCCACGCCCTCCACCCGTTGCAGTTCGCCGGTCAGCGCCGCCCCGGCCCTGGCGCGGCGGTGCCGTCCGATGGCGAAGTCGTGCACCGCGTCGCGCACGTGCTGGAGAAACAGCAGTTCCGGCGCGCCGTCGCGCAGGGGCAGCGGGTTGGCCCGTCCGGGCAGGAAGATGCGGTCGGCCACGTTGCCCGCGCGGCGGTCTGCCCGGCCGTCTTCGGTGCGGGCCTTGGCGATGGAGGCCAGCGCGAACAGCCCTTCGCCGCCTGCCTCGCGGATGGCCCGGTGCACGGCGGAAAGCTGGCCCCTGCCGCCGTCGATCAGGACCAGGTCCGGCCACGGCGGGCCGGAGGCGATCCGCCGCCGGGCCCATTCGGCCAGGGCGGCGTAGTCGTCGCCCGCCGTGAACGAGGCCGGGACAGGGGAGGCGGGAGACTGGGCGTCGTTGTGCGGGGTGTCCTGTGGCGAGGTGAATGCGCTGTCGCCATCGGGCGTTTCTCCCGCCGGGCCGTCCGCCGTGTCATCGGCGGCCCGATCGAGGGCGTAGGCGCGCCATGCGTCGCGCACCGGGCGGCCATCCTCGAAGACCACCATGCCCGCGCGGGTGGACCGGCCCCCGGTATGCGAGATGTCCACGGCCTCCACCCGGCGCACCGGTGCGGACAGGTGCAGGGCGCGGGCCAGCAGGTCCGGCAGGGGGGCTTCCGTCTCGCGGCGGGCATGTTCGCGGGCATTGGCGGCGGCCATGTCCACCAGCCGGTTCTCCTCGGGCGAGCGGGGGGCCGCGATGCGCACCGGGCCGCCCCGCAGGTCGGCCAGGGTTTCCTCGATGGCGCGCAGGCTCATGTCCGTGGCCGCCTGGAGCGGGAGGGGGGCGGCGGAGGATGCGGGCGTGCCCTGCGCCATTCCGGTTTCCGGCGTATCCGCCTCCGGGGAGTCTCCGGCAGCCTCCATATCTTCGGTCACCGGCAGCCACGGCACCACGATGCGCGCGGGAATGGCCGAATGCGGGCCGTAGAACTGGCCCAGGAAGCTCAGCAGCAATTCCGGGGCCTCCTCGAAGCCCAGCCCCGGCCACAGGAAGGCCCGACCGTCCAGCACCGCGCCCTGGCGTACGAACAGCACGCCGAGACCCAGCCCGCCGCCGGTGTCCACGATGCCCACCACGTCCAGGTCGCCTCCGCCCGGCAGCACGGCGGCCTGCCGTTCCACGGTGCGCTCCACGGCGCGGATCTGGTCGCGCAGCACGGCGGCCCGCTCGAATTCCAGGGCTTCCGAGGCGCTTTCCATCTCGCTGCGCAACTGGCCCACCAGTTCGCCCGAGCGGCCGGAGAGCAGCATTTCCACCCGGTGCACCAACGCGGCGTAGTCGTCCTTGGGCACGTCGATCACGCACGGGGCAAGGCACTGCCCTATGAAATGGTACAGGCAGGGGCGCACCCGGTTTTCCAGGGCTCGGTCGGTGCAGCGGCGCAGGGGAAAGGCGCGGTGGATGGCCTTCCACGTGGCGCGGGCGGCCCCGGCCGAGGCGAACGGGCCGTAGTACTGGGCGCCGTCGCGGCGCACGGCGCGCACGATGTCCAGGCGCGGGTAGGGGTGTTTCTTCTGCAGGCGAAAGAGCACGTACTGCTTGTCGTCGCGCAGCACGATGTTGTAGCGCGGCCGGTGCTTCTTGATCAGGCTGGCCTCCAGCAGCAGCGCCTCCTTCTCGGTGGTGGTGCTGAGGGTGTCGAGGCGCTCGGCCTGGCGCAGCATGGCGAGGGTTTTGGGGGTCTGGGGCGGCGGCGCGCCTTCGGCGGCCTCGCGGAAATAGGACGCGACGCGGCGGCGCAGGTGCTTGGCCTTGCCCACGTACAGGATGCGCCCGGCGGCGTCCTTGAACAGATAGACGCCGGGCGTATCGGGAATGCTCGATATGACGGGCTTTTGCATGCGGAAGAGGGGCGGCCCGCCGGGTGCGGGCCATGTGTCAAAAGCGTGACTTTCGGGTGACCGCTCCTGGGCGAAAGGGGAATGCGGCGCGGGCGGTCGCGTTCCGGTCTCCCCCATCGGACTTCGTGCGTCAAGCGTGACGGTTCCGGACGGGCCGGGTCGAAAAACTTCTACCGTAAAAAAATTTTTACACCGGCTCTTGCCAAGGTTTTGCGGGAGGAGTATGTTCCGGACCGAATCCTAGTGTTCCCGCGTCAGGAACATCGCACTTGAACCGCAAAGGAAGGAAGGGAAAACAATGAAGCGCATCGTTACTCTGATGCTCGCCGCCATGCTGGTGCTCGGCTCCGTCGCCGGCGCCTCGGCCGCCGACATCAAGGTGAAAGGCCAGTGGGATTTCAGCTTCGAGTGGCTGGACAACCCCGATTTCCAGGGTGAAGACAACGACGGGCCCAACGAAGACACCTTCGGCGCCAAGCAGCGTCTGCGCACCCAGATCGACATCATCGCCAGCGAAAACCTGCGCGGCGTGGTGTTCTTCGAAATGGGCGACACCGTGTGGGGCCGCAACGATGGCGCCCTGGGCGCCGACGGCAAGTCCGTGGAAGTGAAGCGTTCGTACATCGACTGGACCGTGCCCAACACCGACCTGCTGGTCCGCATGGGCATCCAGGGCCTGGCCCTGCCCGGCGCCGTGGCCGGTTCCCCGGTCCTCGACGACGACGTGGCCGCCCTTACCCTGACCTACAAGTTCAGCGACATGGTCGGCCTGACCGCCTTCTGGGCGCGTCCGTACGACAGCTACTCCGGTGAACCGGCCGGGGGCCACAACAACAACGCGTTCGATGAACTCGATCTGTTCGGCCTCGTGCTGCCCGTGACCCTTGACGGCGCCAAGATCACCCCCTGGGGTATGTACGGCGTGCTCGGCAAGGACGTGGCCCGGGGTGACGGCAATGGCGCTTCCTGGAACCAGGCCGCTTACGGCCTGCGTCCTGCCAACTACTCCGGCACCACCCAGACCTTTGGTGACGACTCCACCGCGTGGTGGGGCGGCGCCGCGTTCGAACTGACCATGTTCTCGCCCCTGTCGTTCAAGCTGGACGCCATGTACGGCTCCGTGGACGGCGACGAAATCGGCAACATCGACATGGACCGCGCCGGCTGGCTGGTGATCGGCGCCATCGACTACAAGATGGACATGATGACCCCCGGTATCTTCGCTTGGTACGCCTCCGGTGACGACGACGACGAAAACAACGGTTCCGAGCGCATGCCCTACGTCGTGCCCGACTTCGGTCCCACCTCGTTCGGCTTCGACAAGGTCGGCGCGCCCATCGCTACCGACTCACTGGCTTCCGTCAGCGGTACCGGCATGTGGGGCGTTGGCGTGCAGTTGGCCAACATCTCCTTCGTGGAGAACCTGAAGCACACCCTTCGCGTGGTGTACATGGAAGGTACCAACGACAAGGATATGGCCGACCATGCTTCCGTGCGTCCTGTGGACAGCAATGGCGCCGCTTGGAACGGCCTGTACCTGACCGAGAAGGACAGCCTCTGGGAAGTGAACTTCGACCACTTCTACAAGATCTACGAAAACCTCGACCTGATCGTCGAAATGGGCTACATCAAGGCCGACCTTGATGAAGACACTTGGCATGATCAGGACTTCGACGACGCCTGGAAGCTCGGCTTCAACCTGAAGTACAGCTTCTAAGGCGCAGTGTTCCTGACGCACCCCGAGGGGAGGCCGCATGGCCTCCTCTTTTTTCGTCCAGAAAACCACCGGCTATGCCGGTGGTTTTTTTGGGTTTCCTGTCGCTGCGCACTGATGGCGGCATCGAAACGGTGACGTCAGCGTGGTTGGCGCCCTTGTGGTTTCGGCGCTGTGCGCCATAGCAAAAGCGGCCCGCTTTTGCAGTTTTTCATTTTTGTCGTACAAAAAATTCGCCGGACGGTGGGCAAAAAGCGCCCGTCGCACAATTGTTGCCAAAATTTTAAACTTCGGGTACGTAGTGCGGGTGGTTTCAGGCACCCCCAACAGCAAAGAAGGAAGGAGCTTTCATGAAACGTTTTGCTACCCTGATGCTGGCCTTCGCGCTGGTGCTGGGCGCCTTCTCCGGCGCGCAGGCCGCCGACATCAAGGCCAAGGGCGTGTGGGCCTTCGACTTCTCGTGGCTCGACAGCGGCGACTACAAGTCCTCTGACGACGGCGGCGACGGCGAGGACGACTTCTCCGCCGCGCAGCGCTTCCGCACCCAGATCGACGTCATCGCCAGCGAATCCCTGAAGGGCGTCGTGTTCTTCGAAATCGGCCACCAGGTCTGGGGCCGTGAAGACGGCGCCCTGGGCGCCGACGGCAAGGCCGTCAAGGTTCGCCGTTCGTACATCGACTGGCTGGTGCCCAACACCGAACTGAAGGTGCGCATGGGTATCCAGGGCCTGTCCCTGCCCGGCGCCGTGGCGCCTTCCTCCCCCATCTTCGACGACGACGTGGCGGCCCTTACGCTGTCCTACGCCGTCAACGACATGGTGGGCGTGACCGCCCTGTGGGCTCGCCCCGTCGATTCCAGCAGTGGCAACACGGTCGCCGAGAATCGTAACGACTTCGATGAAGTCGACGTGTTCGCCCTGGCCGTGCCCGTGACCCTGGACGGCTTCAAGATCACCCCCTACGGCGTGTACGCCTCTGTGGGCAAGGATGCTGGATTCGCTAATGTCACCAACGAAGGCTGGGAATTCACCCAGGGCATGCTGAGCATGGCTGAAGCCATGGGCAGCGGCATCGACCAGGATTCCGACACCTACAACGCCTGGTGGGGCGGCGTGGCTTTTGAAATGAGCTACTTCGCTCCCTTCGGTCTGAAGGTCGATGCCGTGTACGGCTCCAAGACCGCCGACGACGACGCCGAGTCCGCCGAACGCGCCGGCTGGCTGGTTGCCGCTCTTGCCGAGTACAAGCTCGACATGGTCACCCCCGGCATCCTGGCCTGGTACGGTTCCGGTGAAGACGACGACATGTCCGACGGTTCCGAACGCATGCCCTCCATCTCCCCCACCGGCTGGGGCGTGACCAGCTTCGGCTTCCCCGGTTCCGTGTACCGCCAGGACACCTACTTCGGTCTTAACGGCGCCGGCACCTGGGCCGTGGGCCTGCAACTGGCCGACATCTCCTTCATGGAGAACCTGTCGCACGTGTTCCGCGTGGTCTACATGCAGGGCACCAACGACGCCGACGTGATCAAGGATACCGCCGGTGCCGCCGCCTTCTTCTCCCCGAAGCGCGGCGAAGTGTTCCTGACCGACGATGACAGCGCCATCGAAGTGAACTTCGACACCACCTACAAGATCTACGAGAATCTCTCCCTCGTGGTCGAAATGGGCTGGATCAAGCTCGACATGGATGAAGACACCTGGGGCACGGACGACTTCTCCGACGCCAAGAAGCTGGTCTTCAACTTCATCTACGAGTTCTAAGCCTTACTCTGCCTGAGACCGCACACCCCGCCGGGGGCCGTAAGGCCCCCGGTTTTTCATTTTCCGGACCCGGAAAGCGGGGCGCAGGTGCGCGGGTTGCCCAGTGAAGCAACCAGCGTCCGGGGGACGCCCTCTGGAAGAGGACTGCAACGCCCCCGTCATTTCTGACGGGGGCGTTGTGCGCGTACGGCAGTGCGCTTTCAGTTGAAGCGGGTGGAAACGTTGAAACATCCTGCAAGGGTTTGCCTGCAAAACATGCCAGATATGGCCGCAAGAGGACGTTGCTTATTGCAAGCGCAGCATGTCCTAACAAGCCTGAAGCCGACACTTGCGTTTTGCCGCCAGCATTTCCCGGCGCAAAATGGCGTTGATTTTCGTCTGGTATCCCTTGCCGCCGCTTTTCAGCCACGCCAGCACGTCCGCATCGATGCGAACGGTGGTCATCTTCTTGTCCGGGCGGTACATGCAGTCCTGGGCCGGGATGTCCGAATAGTCAATCTCTTCATCGGGCATGCGAGCCAATGCCGCCAGCATTTCTTGCTGCTTGGCGGTCAAAGGGGGGGGATTATGCTGATCAAGCTCGAATCGAGTGGTATGCTTTGCGTTCTTGCTCATTGGCCTTCCTCGCGGATATGATACGGATACTTTCGCCCGCTGGCCCGCGTTCGGTATAAATGACGACCAGAACAACCGGGTCTACCATGCCGATTATTCTCCAACGGTCTTCATCCTCGACGTGGTTTGCGTCAAACACCTCGAGCGCATGGGATCGAGAAAGACGCGGGCTGCAACTTCAAAATCGACGCCGTGCTTGGGCGCGTTCTTTTCGGCCTTGACGGGATCCCATTCAAATTTCATGGCGCCGCCGTTGTCATTATAAAAATGTTACAACAAATCCGGGCGATGTCAAGATACGCCAACGGTTGATATCGCCAGAGCCCCAGCCGGAGATGGCCGGGGCTTTTCTGTTTCCGGACCCGGAAAGCGGGGCCCAGAGGCGCTGGCTGTACCCAAGCGAAACGGCCCGCACCTTTCCGTGTGCGGGCCGTGTGCTGTCCTGCGCGGTTCGTATCCTGCCCGTATTCTGCTGGGGGCGCGCCATCGCCGGGTGGGATTCCGTCCTCTCCGCGCTGTCTAGGCGGGATGCACGTTGTCGCGCGCCCAGTACATGAGCGGGAAGCGATTCTTCACCGCTTCGATGATGCGGTTTTCTTCGGCGCGGTCCATGGGCAGGATGCGGATGTACACGCGGCGGGTGGGTCCGCCGGCATCGTCCATGGAAGTGAGGATGGAGATGATGCGTGCGCTGTGTTCGCGCAGGGTGTCCACGATGGGCTTCAGCGTGCCGGGGGTGTTCTCCAGTTCGAAGGCGAACTGCACGCCGCCGTGGCGCACGCCGGTGATGGTGATGAGCACCTTGAACACGTCGCTGTCGGAAATGATGCCCACCAGCTTTCCGTTGTCGTCGATGACGGGCAGGCCGCCGATGCGCTTCTCGATCATGTTCAGGGCTACGGTTTCCACCGTGTCGTCGGCGCGCACCGTGAACGGGTCGCGCGTCATGATATCTTTGACCTTGATTTCGGAAAGCAGATAGTACAGCTCGTGCATGTCGAGCGTGGTGGCCTTGGAGGGGGAGGCTTCCTTGATGTCCCGGTCGGAGACGATGCCGATCAGGCGGCCTTCGGCGTCCACCACGGGCAGGCGGCGGATGCGGTTCTCCTTGAGGATCTTGGACGCCTTCATCATGGACGTGTCAGACGTGACGGTGATGACATCCTTGGTCATCCATTCGCGGATGAGCATATGGTGAAACCTCCTTGGTCGCGGATGGCGTGCGTTGATGTTCTAGGGTATCCTGTTGGAACCATTCTATACCTGTTTCCGGCGGGAGCACAACCACCCGGCGGGCGCCCGGCCGGGGGAATGGGGCGGAACTGAACGGAACTGAACGGAACTGGGCGAAACTGGGCGGAGCGGGCGCCGCCACGCCATGCCGGGTGCGGGCAACATCAGGGGAAGCAGCATGTTCGAAAGGGAATTGCGCAACGTCAGCATGACCGTGTGGTGGAACCTTGCGCTGCTGACCATCGGCGGCACGCTGTTCTCCCTGGGCATGAAGTCCATCGCCGTGCCGCACGGGTTCATCTCCGGCGGCATCTTCGGCACGGGCATCTACATTTACTACGCCACGGACGCGCTGTCGCCGGCGCTGTGGTACGTGCTGCTCAACCTGCCCATCTTCGTGCTGGGCTGGCTGTTCGTCAGCCGCCGCTTCTTCCTGTACAGCCTGTACGGCACGGCGGTGACCACCATCGCCGCGCAGTTCATCACCTGGCAGGCGCACATCGCCAATCCGCTGCTGGCTGCCGTGGCGGCGGGCACCGTGTGCGGGGCGGGCCTCGGCATCGTGCTGCGTTCGCTGGGCAGCGAGGGCGGCATGACCATCATCGCCATCATGCTGCACCAGCGCTGGGGCATGCGCGTGGGGCAGGTGAGCTTTCTCTACAACTTCGTGCTGTTCATGGTGGGCCTGGCCACGCTGGACGTGGACATGGTGCTCTATTCCGTGATTCTGGTGTACACCTATTCGCAGGTCATGGACTACGTGCACTCACTGTTCAACCAGCGCAAGATGGTGTTCATCATTTCCGAGTGCTCGGAATGCATTGCTGCGGAAATTTTGCAGCACCTGCATCGTGGAGCCACATTCCTGCAAGGCAAGGGTGCGTTCACGGGACGGGAAAAGCAGGTGCTGATGACCGTGGTGCACAACCACCAGTTGAAGCGATTGGAGGAAACGGTGTTCCGGCACGACCCCAATGCGTTCATGATCGTGGAGAACACCTTCAACGTGTTGGGGACGGGTTTTTCCAGGCGCAAGGTGTACTAGGCGGCACGGATACGGGCATTGCGGGACCGGGCCGGATCGACCGACCGGACAGCGCCCTCGTGGCTTCATGAATACGGCGGCGGGCAGGAGGGATACCCTGTCCGCCGCATCATTTTCGCGTAACACCCGTGGCGTCAGTCTTCCTCGATGAGGTGCAGGCTGGCGCACAGGACGGTCAGGGTATCGGGCTCCGGCTGTCCGGCGCTGCGCAGGCAGACCGTCACCAGTTTGTTTTCGTCGCCGATGAGCCATGCCGCGCCCTCCTCGCGGGTGGGGCCACGGGACAGCCCGCGCAGCACCGGCAGCGCCCCCAGCAGCGGACGGCGCAGCGTGCGCTGCCAGACGGCGGTTTCGCGGGCGCGGGGCGGCTGGCAGTACGGCAGGCGGGAGCGCACCTCGCGGGTATCCACCCCGGCCCGGCGGGCGGCCCAGTGGCGCAGCGGCAGCCCCTGCAACACCACGTTGGCGGGCGAAAGGCGCTCTACGGACAGGGTGTCCGCGCCGCGCCGAAAGCGCAGGGCGCACAACCCCGGCCGGAAGGTGAAGTCGCGCAGGGCGAAGCCGGGGGGGACGGAAAGCTCCATGTCGTGCAGCCGGTAGGGCATGGCCTCGTGCCGGGGGTGCAGGCGCAGGGTGGCCAGCACCGTGGCCGCCTCCAGCAGGGCCGCCTCGTCCGGTTCCGGGGCGTGCAGGCGGGTGACGGCGGGCGTCGTGCCCGGCCCGGCGGTTCCCCCGCCGCCATGGGCGGCCGTGTTCCCGGCGGGAAAGCGGATTTCAACGGTGCACAGTGCCTCCGCGTCGTGGCACAGGGCGCCGCAGCCCCCGTGCCAGGCAAAGGGCACGTAGGCCAGCCGGGGGCGCAAGGCGGCCAGCACCTGCGCCCAGCGGGCGGGCACCCGGCGCGGGTCGGCGGTGAAGCCGGGAAGGCGGCGGTTCTGGCGTTCCAGGGCCGCGCGGCGGCGGGGGACGGAAAATTCGGCGGGGTCGGGCCGCCAGGCGCATTCCAGCGCGGTGCGGCCGTGCCGTGCCAGCGCCAAGAAGTGGTGTTCCACGTTGGCGGGCTGCCAGTCGGGCGGGGCGGAAAGGCTCAGGCCGTTCCAGGCGATGCGTCGCAAGTGCGGTTCGGATGATGGGGGGGCGGGGTCCATGTGGTCCGGCCTGGGCGCCGGCGGGGCAAAAGGGACGGGCTGCGGCCACGCGGCCATGGGCCGTCGCGGTTGCGGTGGGACGGGGGAACGTCCGTGGCGTTCCGGGCATCGGGGCCCTCACACTGAAAGCGTACCCAATCAATTGCCAGGGCGCAAGGGGAGCGGCGCTGGTTCTCAGCGCTCCCCGGCGCGCAGCAGGGCTTCGCGGGCGTCGTGGTCGCGGCCGCGCGCTTGCAGGGCGCGGGCCAGTTCCAGCCAGCCCTGTTTCAGGTCGGGCCGCAGGGCCACGCTCTGCCGGGCCATGACCTCCGCGATTTCCGGATCCTCGCCGCCGTCCAGGTACAGCCGGGCCATGAGTTGCAGGGCGATGGCGTCCTGCGGATTGTGCAGCAACGCCTCGTGCAGGTGTTCGCGGGCTTCGTCCGGACGGCCCTGGCGCATGCACAGCCGGGCCAGGTGGCGGCAGGTCAGCGCCGCGCCGCCATCCAGTTTCGCGGCCTTGGTGTAGTACTGCCGGGCCTGGGCGAAGCGCTTCTCGCCCTCGGCCAGTTGGCCCAGACGGATCAGGGCGTAGACGTGGCCCGGCGCGTTGCGCAGGCACTTGCGGAAGCAGTCGCGCGCCTCGGCCGTTTCGCCCTCGGACTGGCAGACGGTGCCCAGGTTGTACAGGGCCATGGGGTCGCCGGGCTTGCGGGCCAGCGCCTCGCCGAAGTGGCGGCGCGCCTCGGAGTGCCGTCCCAGGCCCGCCATGCACACCCCCAGCGAGTTCCAGGCCATGGTGTTGGTTTCGTCCGCCAGCAGGGCCAGCTTGTATTCCTCGATGGCCCCGAAGGTGTCGCCCAGGCTGTAGCGCTTGTCCGCGCTGATGTTCAGGGCCAGCGAATCCAGCACGCCCACACGCGGCGGGGGCAGCAGCATGGCGTATTCCAGGGCTTTGAGGCAGTTTTCCAGCGCGTCGGCCTTGCGGTAGCTGAGATACGGATGGCAGGCCACGCCCACGGCGGCCCCGATGCGCAGGCGGCGTTCCAGTTCATGGCACAGCGCGCCGTATACTTCCCGCGCCCCGTCCGCCCCGTCCGTTCCATCCGGCGTCATGCCGGGGTGGAAGAAGATCAGGCTGTTCAGGCCGTAGCGCCCGCCCAGGGCCTGCGGCCCCAGAAGGTCGCGGCACAGTTGGGCGGCCTCGGCCATGAGCTGCTCCGGGTGCGCGGCGCGGCCTTCCGGCTCGCGGCCTTCGTCGGACAGGCGGACGAGCGCCAGGGAGAAGGCGTCGCAACGCTCCCGTTCGGCGCTCCAGCGGGCCAGAAAGTCGCCGTGCCGGAACAGGCCGGTCAGGGGATCGGTGCGCGGGGCCTCGCCGCCGTCGCGCACGGTGACGCCCTTTTCCTCGGGCAGCAGGGTCAGCAGGTCGCCGGGCTCCACCGGCCAGGTGGGGTCGCCGACATGCATGATTTCGGCCAGCGAGGTGTTGTCGCGCACCTCCATCAGCACCACCTCGCCCTTGTACAGGGGCTGGCGCGGCTCCTGCGAGCCGCCGCGCACGGGGTAGGCCACCGACCACACGGAAAAGCGCTGCCCTTCGCGGGCGTTCATGTTGCCGCCAAGGCTCACCACCACCCGCGACAGGGGCAGGGTTTCCAGCACCCGGCCGCCTTCGGCCAGGATGCGCGAAAAGCCCATCACCGGCACGCCGGGGGCCGCGTCGCCCTTGCCGTCTCCGTCGCCGGGCGGCAGGGCCGCGGCCTCCACGGCCACGGCGGCGGCAAGGCGGGCCTTGCGCAGCAGCACCCGGGCCTGTTCCCCGTGGTCGCGGGCAAAGGCGGCGCCCTCCATGTCCTGCGGGTAGACGGCGAACCCGGCGGAAACGGCCACCCCCACGGGCTCGTCGGTGAGCCCGCAGGTGATGGTCACCCCGCGCAGGCGGCGCACCATGTCCACGGCCAGCTTGCGGCAGCCGCCGGAGGTGCCCGCGGGCACGAACAGGGCGAACTCGAAGTCTCCGGTGCGGGCGGGCAGGGCCTGTTCCGGCGCGGCGTTGCGCAGTTCTTCGGCCAGCGCGGCGATGAGCCGGTCGGCGAAGACGTAGCCGTGGTCGCGCGCCACCTCGCGCAGGCTGCCCAGGCGTACGGCGATGACACCCATGCTGGCCCGGTGCCCGGCGGCCAGGTCGCACTTGCCCTCCGACGCGGTGGAGAAGCAGTCGCGGATGCAGTCCACCTCGCGCGCGATGGCGTCCAGCAAGTGCTGCCTGGTGGCCAGCCCGGTCACCGGGTCGGTCAGGCTGGCCTTGTACAGTTGCAGGTTTTCCAGGCACAGCGCGGCCACGCCCGGCAGCACCGGCGACAGCGCGCGCACCGTGCGCGCGGCCACCCCGCGCGCCACGAACACGCCAAGCTGCTCGCCCTGGTGCAGCAGGGGCACCAGCAGCTTGCGCTCCTGCGGCAGCCACAGCGGTTCCGGGCCGCTGGCGGCGCGGGGAAAATACAGGCTGTACGTTTTGAAGGACAGCACGCGGGCCATGGCGTCGCGCAGGCGGTGTTCGAAAGCGATCAGGTCGCGCCGGTTGAGCTGGACGAGATGTTCGGGGCGTGCGGGACGGCACGCGGCGGAAGTCCCGGCGGCGGGCTGGGCGGCGGGTTGGGCGGGACTGCCCGATCTGTCCGATCTGTCCGATCTGTCCGATCTGTCCGATTTGCCCGATTTGGCGGACGCGGCGGCGCGGGTGGCGGTGGGCTGCTTCATGGGCATGGCTTATACCGTCTTTCCGCACTGTTGGAAAGGCGTGCGGACGTGCCCGCGGCATGGCGCGCCATGGCCGGTGCGGGGTGGCATTCCGCCCGGCGTGCGGGTGCCGGTTGAACCGTGCGGTGGCTTGGGCTATGGTCCCGAATGTCCAGTCAGGCCGGACCGGCATGGGCCGGGCAGGCGCGCATCCGTTTCCCGTTCGCGCCGCTTCTTGCCATCGCGCGAGTCGGGCGCACTTTCCGAGAACATACCCCAGACATATTTCCCGAGAGCACTCCCATGACGGAACTCCATATTCCCACAGAAGCCCGCGCCGTGCTCGACGCCCTGCACGGGCGGCGCAGCATCCGGCGCTTCACCGATGCGCCGGTCACCCGCGACGAGATCGTGTCCATGCTGGACGCGGCCCGCTGGGCGCCCAGCGGGTTGAACAACCAGCCGTGGCGCTTTCTGGCGGTGCAGCGCGGCGACCCCCGGCAGGAGGCGCTGGCGGGCTGCACCAAGTACGCCCGCATCGTGCGCGACGCCGGGGTGCTGGTGGCCGTGTTCCTCGACCGCGAGGCGTGCTACCACCCCATGAAGGACCACCAGGGCGCGGGCGCGTGCATCCAGAACCTGCTGCTGGCCGCCCACGCGCTGGGCCTGGGCGCGGTGTGGCTGGGCGAGATCGTCAACCAGGCGGAACAGGTGGAACAGGCCCTGGGCCTGCCCGCCGGACGGTACGAATTCATGGCCCTCATCGCGGCCGGGCGTCCCGCCCAGCGCGGCTCGTCCAGCCGCGTCCCCCTTGAAGAACTGCTGCTGGAGGCCCTGTGAAGCCGCGCATTTCCACCTTTCCCATGGGGCCGCTGGAGACCAACGGCTATCTCGTGCACCTGGATGGGGCGGCCGTGGCCGTGGACCCCGGCGGCACGCCGCGTCCCATGTTGCAGTATGCGGAAAGGAACAAGCTCACGCTCACGCACATCCTGATCACCCACCTGCACTTCGACCACATCTACGGCGCCGCCGCCCTGGCGGAGGCCTCCGGCGCGCCGGTGCTGGCGGGAGCGGCCGACGCCTTCCTGATGGAGACGGAACTGGGGCGCGGCGGGGCCTTCGGCTTTCCGCGCGTGGCCCCCTTCAGCTACCGGCCGGTGGAAGAGGGCGACCTGGACCTGGGCCCCCTCGTCTGCCGGGTGCTGGCCACTCCGGGGCACACGCCGGGCAGCCTGTCGTTCCATTTCCCGCAGGCGGGCGCGGTGATCGTGGGCGACCTGCTGTTCCACCGATCCATCGGCCGCACGGACTTTCCCGGCGGCGACCTGGACGCCCTGCGCCGCTCGGTGGTGGAGAAGATCTTCACCCTGCCCGACGACACCGTGGTCTACCCGGGCCATGGGCCGGAGACCACCGTGGGCGCGGAGAAATTGAACAACCCGTACTTTACGGAGTTTTCCCTGTAGTGTTTACGCGCAAGCTGTTATATCGGAGCGTATGGACATGCCGGAACCGTTGATGGTGGACCTGCGCGCCACCTGCTGAGGGGTGGGCCTGGAGGTAGGTTGGTATCTCCGTTTCAAGCCGGATGCGGTTCTGGTGTTTCTGGTCGGCCACGGGTCCGTGGATGCGGCGCTGGGCGCGCTGCACACGGTTTCCGGCTGGCGGGCCGAGGTCGTCCGGCACGACGGCCATGCGGAAGTCCGCTTCCGGCGGGGCGCGCCGGAGCCGGAGCCCGCGCGGGATGCCGGGCCGGACGCGATGAATGGGCCAGACGATGCCGGTGGGGGACGCCACACCGGGGGGCACGGCAAGGAGTAGCCATGAACGCAAGCACCATTCCGGCCCGGGCGATTTCGTGCAGCCCGCGGGCGAACGGCAACAGCGACAAGCTGGCCGCGCTGTTCGCGCGCGGCTTCGCCGAGGCGGGCGGCAACATCGAGGTTACGCTGATGCGCCAGTACGAGGTGCGCCCCTGCGTGTCCTGCTACCGCTGCCAGCACGACCCCAACGGCTGGTGCTTCCTGGAGGGCACCGACCGCAGCGCGCCGCTGTTCTCCATGTTGTTCGAGGCGCCCGCGCTGTTTTTCTCCGCGCCGGTGTTCTTCTATCACCTGCCCGCCATGTTCAAGGCGTTCATCGACCGGGGCCAGTCGTACTGGCTGCGGCGCGAGGACGGCGACGAGAGGTTGCTGTCCCTGCCGCGCCGCACGGCCTGGGTGGCCCTGGTGGCCGGGCGCAAGAAGGGCGAGCGCATCTTTGACGGCAGCCTGCTGACGCTGCGCTACTTCCTGGCGGCGTTCAACATCACCCTGGCCGAACCGCTGCTGCTGGCGGGCTACGACGGACCCGACGACATCGCCAACGACCCGGTGACCTGCGCGCGGGTGCTGGAATACGGCGGCAACGCCGCGCGGGCCATGTTCGACGGCCAGGCCATGGCCGTGAACCAGTAGCAGGTGCGTTCGCTTCTGGCCCGTCTGGCCGGTCTGGCCGATTTGGGAGCGTGGGCGCGCGCCTGCGGCCTGGCCGAGGTGCGTTGCGCCGCCTGCGGCAGGCCGTGCGACGGGCACCCGGCCACACCATCCGGCGCGCCGGAATCCCCTTCCCATGCCCATGCCCCGGCCCTGTGCCCGGCCTGCGCCCGTGCCCTGGCCCCGCGCCGGGGCGGCATCTGCCCGCGTTGCGGCGCGCCGCACGCCCTGCCCACCCTGCCGGACACCCCCTGCGTCCATTGCCTGGCCGCCCCGCCGCCGTGGGCGGCCTTCCGCATGCACGGCCTGTACGAAGGGGCGCTGCGCCATCTGGTGCTGCGCGTGAAGTTTTCGGAGGACCACGCCGCCGCGCGGCTGCTGGGCGGTCTGCTGGCCACGGCCTGCGCGGACCTTCCCCGGCCCGGAGCGGTGGTGCCGGTGCCGCTGCACCCGGAACGGCTGCGCCGCAGGGGCTGCAACCAGTGTCTGGAACTGGCGCGCCTGCCCGCCGTCGCCCTGGGCGCGCCGCTGCGGCCCGGCTGGCTGACGCGCGTGGCGCCCACCCGGCCGCAGACGGGCCTTTCGCGGCAGGAACGCCGCCGCAACCTGCGCGGGGCCTTCACCGCCCATCCGGACGTGCGCGGCAGGCGCATCCTGCTGGTGGACGACATCTGCACCACCGGCACCACGCTGGCCCGCGCCGTGGACTGCCTGTTGCGGGCCGGTGCCGTGGCGGTGGACTGCGCCGTGGTGGCGCGCACCCCGGCCCATCCCGACCGGCGGGGATAGCCGCCGGTTTCCCGCGCTTTCAGCGCCCGGCAGGGCGGGCGGTTTCATTTTTGCCGCCTCGCGGCCGCCCTCCGTGCCCGCCATTGTCCGCATTTCATGGTGACACGACCATCTATTTCGTGTAACGAAGCATCGCATATTTAACGCTTCGTATTCCCACACGCATATCAACAGGAAAGGAGTGTCCCATGCAGCTTCGCAGGCTCGTCGGCGCGCTGGCGCTGGTGCTCGTCACCGCGGCCCCGGCCCTTGCCCACTTCGGCATGATCATCCCCGACGCCCCGGTGGCCACCGCCGCCAAGCGGGCCACCACCGTCACCCTGTCGTTCTCGCACCCCTTCGAGGGGCACGGCATGAACCTGGAGCGGCCGCAAGCCTTCGGCGTGCTGCGGGTGGACGGAGACAAGACCGAGCGGACCGACCTGCTGGCCGCGCTGAAGGAAGCCAAGGTCATGGGCAAGACCGCCTGGAAGACCGATTTCACCTTCCCCAGGCCCGGCGTGTACATGTTCACCATGGAGCCCAAGCTGTACTGGGAACCGGAAGAAGACTGCTACATCCAGCACCTGACCAAGGTGGTGGTGCCCGCCTTCGGCAACGAGGACGGCTGGGACACCCCGGCGGGGCTGAAGTTCGAGATCATTCCCCTTACCCGGCCCTTCGGCAACTACGCGGGCGGCGTGTTCACCGGCGTGGCCATGCTGGACGGCAAGCCCGCCCCCGGCGTGGACGTGGAGGTGGAATACTACAACGCCCAGGGCAAGTACGCGGCGCCCACCGAATTCCACGTGACCCAGGTGGTCAGGACCGACGCCAACGGCGTGTTCACCGTGGCCTGCCCGCTGGCCGGCTGGTGGGGCTTTGCCGCGCTGACCACCGCGCCCGAGCAGGTCAAGGGTCCCGACGGCGCCATGAAGGACGTGGAGATCGGCGCGGTGCTGTGGACCCGCTTCGACGCCTTCAAGCCCGCCAAATAACGCGCCAAATAACGCGCGGCGGGGCACCCCGCCGGGCATGGCCGACGCTGCGCGCCCGGTTCCGGCTTCGCCGGGGCCGGGCGTTGCCGCATTGGCGGGATGGCCCCGGCCGGAGCGCAACCGGCGCGCGTGAAAAGGGCAGGGCGCGTGATAGGTTGCCCCGCGATGACTTGCATTCCACGGGCGAAACCTTATGATTGCCCCAACGCCACCGGCGCGGCCCCACGGCGCACCGGTCCCGGCGCCAGAACCGGTTCGGAGGCTTTCATGCGCGTGCTCATCGTCGAGGACGATTTCACCAGCCGCAAGTTCCTGCAGACCATCCTTTCGCCTTACGGGGCCTGCGACATCGCCGTCAGTGGCGTCGAGGCGGTGGAGGCGTTCGCGGCGGCACTGAACACGCAGCAACCGTACGACCTTGTCTGTCTGGACATCATGCTGCCCGAGATGGACGGACAGGAAGCGTTGCGGCGCATCCGCGCCCTGGAGCGCGAGCGCGGGGTGGCCCCGGCCGACGAGGTGCCCGTGGTCATGACCACGGCCCTCGACGATCCGCGCAACGTGGTGGAAGCCTATTACAAGGGCGGGGCCACGTCGTACGTGCCCAAGCCCATCGACCGTCAGCTGTTCCTGCAGATGCTGAAGGGGTTGGGAGTGATTCGCTAGGATTTCTCCGGGAAACCTTTCCCTTCCCCCGCATCCGCTCCGGCGCATCCGGCCCCGTGCCGCAGCGCCGCCCCGTCGCATGCCGCCGTTTCGATGGTGGACCGACGCCGCACCGACACCCACGTCGTTGCACCGGCCCGATACGTTGCGGGCCGCAACTGATGCGGTATGCCGGTGGGCACAGCCCGCCAGTCTACCCCGACTCCGACCAACCGCACGCAACCATCGGGAGTACCCATGACCCGTACCCGGATTATTGCCTGTTGCCTGGCCGTGGCCGTGGCCTTTTGCCTGAGCATGACCGACCTTGCCGACGCCAAGCGTCTTGGCGGGGGCAGGTCGTTCGGCGGCAGCCCCAGTTACCAGCGCAGCTTCACCCCCACCCAGCCTTCGCCTTCCTCGCCCGCCGGGCCCAACATGAACCGGCAGCAGCAGACCCAGCAGCCCGGCCCCGCCGCGCCGCAGCAGGCTCCGCGTTCCCGCTTCGGCGGCTTCGGCGGCATCATGGGCGGCATGCTGGCGGGCAGCCTGCTTGGCTCGCTGCTGTTCGGCGGCGGCTTCGGCGGCGTGGGCATGGTGGACATGCTGCTCATCGCGCTGGTGGCGTTCATGGCACTGAAGTTCTTCGCGGCGCGGCGCGGCGGCGGCGCCCCGGCCCCGGCCACCGGCCCCGCTCCGGACAGGGGCATGCGCCGCGACGCCGACCATGGCGCGCAGTCCGGCTCCGGCGCCGGGTGGGACGCCCTGCGGTCCGCCCCGGCGGCGTCCGCCGCCGCGCAGCCCGCGTCCCCCGGCATTCCGGAAGGCTTCGACACCGAGGACTTCCTGCGCGGGGCCAAGCTGGCCTACACCCGCCTGCAATCCTCGTGGGACCGGCGCGACCTGGACGACATCGCCCAGTTCACCACCCCGGACATACTCAAGGAAATCACCCGGCAGGCGCAGGAAGACCCCGGCCCCTCGCGCACCGAAATCCTGTACTGCAACGCCAGCGTGCTGTCCGTCGCCGAAGAGAAGGGCCGCACCGTGGCCACGGTGTTCTTCGACGTGCTGATGCGCGAGGACGCCCAGGCCGACGCACCCGGCCAGGTGCGCGAGGTGTGGCACTTCGTGCGTTCGGACAGCGAGATGTGGCGTCTGGACGGCATCCAGCAGGTGGAAATGTAGCGGCGCGGCCGAAGCCGGGCGGCGGGCAGCGCCGTCCAGCCGGGCTGCGGATCGATGATGCGGAAGGGGCGGTTTTCCGTGGGCAAACCCACGGGAAACCGCCCCGTTCCGTTCGTGCCTGCGGACGCTGGGGGGCGTTATCCGGCCGAGAGCCGCCGCACTTCGTCCAGCACCGCCTGGGCGTGCCCGTCCACCTTCACCGGCGACCATACCGCCCGCACCATGCCGTCCGGCCCGATGAGAAAGGTGGAGCGCACGATGCCGGTCACCGCCTTGCCGTACATCATCTTGGTGCCGAAGGCCCCGTAGGCCCTGGCCACGGCCCGGTCCGGGTCGCTCAGCAGGGTCACGCCCAGTTCTTGCTTCAGCGTGAAGTTGCCGAGGGCTTTCGGCGAATCGGGGCTTACCCCGGCCACGGCCGCGCCCGCCGCCGCGAAGTCGGACAGCATGCAGGTGAAGTCGCGCGCCTCGCGCGTGCAGCCGGGGGTGCTGGCCTTGGGGTAGAAGTAGAGCACCAGCCATTTTCCGGCAAAGTCGGCAAGGGCGCGCGGCGCGCCGGATGCGTCCGCCAGCCTGAAGCCGGGGGCCGCCTTGCCCGACAGCGAGGCGGCGGAGATCAGTTCGTTCATGGATGTGCTCCGTGGGTATCCGGTCATGATGCCGCCCGGAACGCGGGGCCCTCGCGGCGGGCATGCGTTCCGGGCGGTTGTCGCTTCGTTGCTACTGCTTCTGGCCGGGCAGCAAGTTCCTGATGGCCCCGCCGATGCCCTTCACCGCCTCGCCGCCCTTTTCCACCGGGGCCTGGATGACGCCGCCCGCGCCTTCCAGGGTGTTCATCAGCATCTTGGCCGGGTCCACCCCGTAGCTGGGCGAGTCCAGCGGGCCGCTGATCTTGATGGGTATCCTGGGCAGGCCGGTGACGTCGAGGGTGGCGGCGTAGTCCACCACGTTGCGGCCAAGGTCGGCCGTGCCCGCGCCCGTGGCGCCGATGCCCGGCGAGACGAACTTGAGGTCCCTGTTGCTGACCACGCCCTTGTCGGCGCGGACGGACGCGGTGAGGCTGTCGAACTTCTGGCCCGATGCCCCGGCCCGCCTGGATTCCGCGCCCTTGATGCCTTCGGGGATGATCTGGAAGCCGTGGATGGTGCCCTGGGTCATGGCCAGCGAGGCCGTGCCCGCCAGGGTGTGCTTGGCGGCGTTCCAGTCGTCGCCTGTGGCGGTGAGGTCGGTCTTCGCGTCGGTGCGGGCCGAAACGTGCCGCTTGCCCAGCGCGGCCTGCTGCAATTCGCCCACCTCCACCCCCTTCACGGTGGTGACGATGCGCGACTTCGTCGCTTCGGCGCGGGTGTCGGCGGTGATGTCGCCGTCCACGGAGCCGCCGCCCAGGTTCAGCTTCAGCGGGTTGATGCGCACCAACCCCTTGTCGGCCACCAGGCGCACCAGCACGTTGGTCATGGGCACCTTGGAGGCGACGAGCCGCCCGGCCTTGAAGGTGGCGTCCGCGTCGTAGGCGCGCAGGGCCTTCTTGGCCTCGGCCGCGCCGCCCTGGGGAGCCGCCTTGCCGCCCTGCTGGGCGGGGGCGGCCTTCTCCGGCGCCTTGCTCCCGCTCTGCCCACCTTCCGGGGGCAGGTAGCGGTCCACGTCGATGGCGTCCAGCGCCAGTTCCGCCCGGATCACCTGCACCGGGCCGGGCACGGCGGACGCCTTGCCCTGAATGGCGGATGCCTTGCCTTGGACGGTGGTGTCGTCCAGCTTGCCGATGATGGAGCGCACGTCCACCTTGGCGGGCGCGGCCTGCACGTCCAGCGTGAGGTCCAGCGCGTCCAGCGCCTTGGGGTCGGCCGTGCGCACGGGAGTGCCCAGCGATTCCAGCGCCTTGCGCGGCGAACCGGCCAGGGTCAGCATGCCCTCGAAGGACTGCGCGCCCAGCGCGGCGGTGCCGTTGGCGCCAACCTTCATGGTGGGGGTGGACAGCGACAGCCGGGCGATGTCCAGCCGCTGCGGCACGGTGTGGAAGGTCATGTCGCCCGCCAGTTCCACCTTGCCGAGCCCGGCGGGCGTCACGCCGCCCTTGGGGGTGAGGGTCACGGTCAGGCCGTTCACTTCCAGCACCGAGCCGCCCAGGTCGGACTGGACCTTGGCGGTGACGGAAAGGTCGGCCTCCATGTCCGGCTTCTGGCCGGACATGGCCACGGTCAGCCTGATGTCGGCGGGGTCGCCGCCGGGGGCCAGGCCGTTGACGTCCACGTTCAGGTCGCGGGCGCGGAACTGTTGTCCGGTGGCCAGGTCGCGGAAGGACAGCGAGGCCCCGTTCACCGACAGGGTGTCCACGGCCACGGCCAGGGGCGCGCCGCCGGAACTGGCGGAGTTGGAGGAGCCGGAGGAACCGGATGCCGGGGGCTGGGCCGGTTGCGCGCCGGATGCGCCGGACGTGCCGGACGCGCCGGGGGCCTGGCCAGGCTTGGAGAAGTCCCAGTTGGTCCGGCCGTCGGCGGCGCGCACCAGATTCAGGTGCGGCCCGTCCAGAATCAGCTCCGCCACCTCCACCCGCTTGGACAGCAGCGGCATGAAGGCCACGCGCAGCCCGCCGCCCTTGATGCGCAGGAAGACGTCGTCGTCGCCTGCCGGGGCAGACGGGGCGGCCCCCGCCCCCGCACCGGGGAAGTCCGGCGGGTTGCCGAGGTGCATGGGGCCGAAGGCGATGCCCAGCCATGGGAAGAAGGACAGCGAGAGGTCGCCGTCGAAGACCAGTTCGCGGCCGGTGGCCGAGCGTGCGGCGTCGGCGATGCGGCCCTTGTAGTCGTTGGGGTCGATGGTCGCCACCACGATGGCGACGGCCGCCGCGGCAAGGATGACCAGGGCGCCGATGGCGGCGGCCACGAGTTTGAGCGTTCTGTTCATGGCGGTGCTCCCGGTTTGGGGTTGCCGAAGAGGGCAGCGGGCGCGGGCCGGGGGCCGCGCGGCACGGCGGCGGAAGAAGGGAAGCCCGAACCTTCCCCAAAGATAACCCACCGGGGATGTTGGGGCAAGGCATGGAGGGGAATTGGGGCGTCCGCGGATTGGGGAGCGGGGCCGGACGCTCTGGCGGACCGGTCCGATTCGCGCTAGACCTTGGCCCATGAATCCCGTCATGAAGCCCGCCACGCAGCCCATGCCCCCCGTCGGCGCATCCACCCGCGCCGTTCCCCGCGCTCCCGCCCCCCGCACTCCCGCCCTGATGGTGCAGGGCACCTGCTCCAACGCGGGCAAGAGCATCCTTGCCGCCGCGTTCTGCCGCATCTTTTTGCAGGACGGCCTGCGCGTGGCCCCGTTCAAGGCGCAGAACATGGCGCTCAATTCCTGCGTCACCCCCGACGGCCTGGAGATGGGCCGGGCGCAGGCGGTGCAGGCGGCGGCCTGCCGCCTCGACCCGGACGTGCGCATGAACCCGGTGCTGCTGAAGCCCTGTTCCGACGTGGGTTCGCAGGTCATCGTCATGGGGCGGCCGGTGGGCGTCATGCGGGTGCGCCAGTACGTGGACTACAAGCCACGGGCGCGCGACGCGGCCTTTGCCGCCTACGACAGCCTGGCGGCGGAGCACGACGTGATGGTCATCGAAGGGGCGGGCAGCCCGGCGGAAATCAACCTGAAGGCCCACGACATCGTGAACATGGCCATGGCCCGCCACGCCGGGGCGCGGGTGCTGCTGGTGGGCGACATCGACCGGGGCGGGGTGTTCGCGGCGCTGGTGGGCACCATGGAACTGCTGGACGGCTGGGAGCGCGACCTGGTGACGGGCTACCTGCTGAACAAGTTCCGGGGCGACGCCAGCCTGCTGGACCCGGCGCTGGACTTCATGAGGGAACGGACCGGCCGCCCCGTGCTGGGCGTGGTGCCGTACCTGCGCGACCTGAGCCTGCCGGAAGAGGATTCCGTGACCTTCAAGGAAGGGCTGCCCGGTCTGCCCGGTCTGGGCAGTCTGGGCGGTCTGCGTGGTCTGCGAGACCTGGGCGGCGGCGCGGCGGGAGAAGGCGGCGGCGATGCGCTGGACATCGTGCTGGTGGACCTGCCGCACATCAGCAATTTCACCGACGTGGACGCCCTGCGCGGCGAGCCGGACGTGCGGCTGCGCGTGGCCCGCACCCCGGCGGACCTCGCGGGACCGGCCGTATCGGGGGGACCGGGGGGGCGCCACCCGGACGCGGTGATCCTGCCCGGCAGCAAGAACACCACCGGCGACCTGCGTGCCCTGCGCGCCTCGGGCATGGCCGATGCGCTGGCGCGCCTTGCGCGCGACCCGGACGGGCCGGTGGTGGCGGGCATCTGCGCCGGGTTGCAGATGCTGGGCCTTTCCGTGGCCGACCCGCTGGGACTGGAAGGCGGCGGGTGCGAGGACGGGCTGGGCCTGCTGCCGGTGCGCACCGAACTGGCGGCGGAAAAGACCCTGCGCCGCACGGCCGGGGTGCACCCGTACAGCGGCCTGCCGGTGGCCGGGTACGAGATCCGGCACGGGATAACCGTTGGAGAGGGGAGTGCAGGGTCCGGTGACGCGGGAAACCCGGGCGACGCGGCCAGCGCGGACACCGCGCGCGCCTTCCTGCTGCGCGAGGACGGCGGCGCGCTGGGCTGGTCCGCCGGAACCGGGCCACGGGAGCGGGTGTGGGGCACCTCGCTGCACGGGGTGTTCGACGCCGACGGCTTCCGCAGGCATTTTCTGGACGGGTTGCGCGCACGCCGGGGGCTGGCTCCGCTGGGCCGGGTGGTGGCCCCCTATTCGCTGGACCCGGCGCTGGACCGGCTGGCCGACGCCGTGCGCGCCGCCGTGGACATGGACGCCATTTACGGTATGCTGGGCCTGACGCGGGCCTGATGCCGAAAAGGAGAGGCGATGTGTACTGACGGAGAGAGACGGGCTGCGGCGCGGGCCATGCCGGATGGTTTCGGCCGGATTTCGCGCATGGCGGCCCGGTGCCTGCTGGCGTGTCTGCTGACGGGACTGTTGGCGGCCCTGCCCGCCGTGTCCGCCGTGGCGGCCGAAGAGGCCGCGCCGCAGGCAGCGGCGCCCGCTTCCGACGCCATGACCTCCCCCGTGTCTCCCTCCCCCGCGTCTTCCGAATCCCCCGTCCCCGCTTCCGTCGCCGCCCCCGCCCCAGCGCCCATTGTCCACATGCCGAATTTCGGCGACCAGCCCGCCACCGAAGGGGCCAGGGCCCTGTACGCGGAGGCGGTGCGCGTGCTCTCGCAGGTGCGCAGCACCCGCTACACCGGCAACTACGTGGTGGACGAGGAGACCGGCCGGTTCGAACTGAACTGTTCCGGCTTCCTGTCCATGCTGCTGTACGAGGTGAACCCCTCGGCGCTGGCCACCGTGGACCGCAGCGGCAAGCACTACCGCCCCCGGGCCGAGGACTTCCACCGCAGCATCCTGTGCGCCGGGCCGCGAGGTGACGGCACGGGCTGGCTGCGGCTGGAGCGGGTTTCCGACCTGCGCCCCGGCGACGTGGTGGCGTGGCTGCGGCCCGCCGAACGCAGCGCCAGTTCCGCCACCGGCCACGTCATGGTGGCGCTGGGCGGTCCGCGCTCCAATCCGGCCCGGCCCGGCGAAGTGCTGCTGCCCGTGGCCGACTGTACCCTGAGCCCGCACGGCGACCTGGCCGCCATGCGCGAGGCGGGCAGCCCGGAATCCGAAGCCGCGCGGCCCACGCAACCGGTGATGGAACCGGCGAGGGAACCCGTGCCCGGCACCACCCTTGGCCAGCCCCGGCCGCCGGAGGTGGAGGCGTCCCCGGCCATCGCCCCCGGCATCGAACGGGGCAGCGCCGCATGGCTTGCCGCACTGCCCAGGGATACGCGAGAGCCGGGCATCGGCGGCGTGGGCACCGGGGTCATCGGCCTGGCCACCGACGCCACCGGCCACCCCGTGGCCTACTGGTGGCGGGGCGGCGTTTCGCGGCACCGGCTGGTGACCTCCATCATGCTCGGCCGGCTGGAATAGCCGGGCCCGGCCGGGGCGGGCGTGTTCCCGCTTTCCGGCCAGGCCGTGTTTCCATTCCCCTGCCTTGCGTCCGGCCGTCCGGGGCCCTTCCGGCCGCGCCCCCCGCTACTTGGCCAGTTCGTCGGCCTTCTTGCGCAGGTAGTCGCCAAGATCGTTCATGGCCGCCTTGGCCTTGAACAGGTTGAGGTGCAGCGCATCGGTAAAGCCCAGCACGTTGGCCCCCTTGTTCAGCGGCGTGGACGACTGGCCGAGGGTGGCGTGCTTCAGGCGGCCGTCTTCCACCACGAACACCGTGGTGTCCACCATGTTGCCCACGAACTCCCTTTTCACGTCCACGGTGAGCACCACGTTGTTGCCCTTCAGTTCGCGCTTGGTGATGTCGCCCATCACCGATTCGCCAAGGTATATCTTTTCGTCCTTGATGTCGGGCACGGCGTCGAACACCACCCGGTAGTCGTTCTCGAACAGCCCGAGCACGGCGTGGGCGCTGGTGGCCGCGCCCGGCAACAGCAGCAGGGCGAAGACAAGCACGAGGGTGCGCATGGGAACCTCCCTTACGGTTGGGTGACGGTTGCGGATGGCGGGCGCGCCGGGCGCGAAAACCGGGACATGGTATCCGGCAAGGCCCGGCACGGTACTGCCCGCAGCATACACCCCCGCACGCGTCGCGGGCAACCACGCGCACGGTGGGGAATTCCCTGCGCTCGGGTGCGGTCAGCGGATAATGGGCTGATGGCGGGCTGACGGCAGGCGGATGGTGGCGTGAAGGATGCCGGGCACGGCATGCCCCCCGCCGGACGCGGAAACATCCCGCGCCCGCGCGGGGGGCAGACATTTTTCCGGGCTGCGGGTACCATGGAAGGTGCAACCCCGGCGGGCGCCGTTGCCGCGCGCCCCCGAACACAACGGGAGGACACATCCATGGGCATCATCTGGTTTCTGCTGCTGGGCGCGCTGGCAGGCTGGCTGGCCGCCAAGCTGATGCAGGGGCGCGGCTTCGGCTTTCTGGGCAACATGGCCGTGGGCGTGGTGGGCGCGGTGCTGGGCGGCTTTCTGTTCCGCATGGTGGGCGTGCACGGCGGCGGCATGACCGGATCGCTGGTCACCGCCGTGGTGGGCGCCATCGTGCTGCTGTTCCTGGTGGGCCTGATAAAGCGGAACTGATGCGGCGGGGTCGGGCTGGGCGGCAAGGTCCGGCGCGGCCCCGCGTTGTCCAGGTCGCACGGGGCTCGCGGCATTGCCCGCAGGCCGCCGCCGCTACGTGTTGTCGCGCAGGATCTGCTTTTCCAGCACGAATTCCACGCGGCGGTTCCTGGCCCGGTTCTCTTCCGTGGTGTTGGGGAACAGCGGGTTCATGTCCGCAAGGCCGGTGGCGGTGATGCGGTGCGGGGCTATGCCCATGTCCAGCAGGGCGCGCAGCACGTTGATGGCCCGGGCGGAGGACAAATCCCAGTTGTCGCGGAACCGTCCGCCCGGAGGGGTGGGCGAACTGTCGGTGAAGCCGCGCACGTTGATGTCCTGGTCGGGGTGGCGCACGAACAGGTCGTACATGTGCTGCAACAGCTTGCGGCCTTCCGGCGTGATGGTGTCGCTGCCCGGCTCGAACAGCACCCCGGCGGGCATGTTCAGGGTGATCTTGCCGTTCTCGCTGCTGCCGGTGAGGATGTCGCTCATGCCGCGCGACTGCGCGAACAGGCGCACTTCCGCGTAGAGCCGGTTCTGGGCCTCCACCAGCTGGCGGCGGTACATCACCTCGTCCACCACGCTGCCCACCTTCTCGTCCTTCAGGCGCACGATGCGCGCGCTTTCCCCCACGCCCAGGGCCTGCTGCACCGAGTTGATGGAGTCGGAGAACATGCCCTTTTCCACCGAGGACATGGAAAAGAGCAGCACGAAGCAGGCCAGCAGCAGCAGGGACAGGTCCGAGGTGGTGATCAGCCAGATGGCCTGGTCGTCGCCATCGGGTTCCATGGCCTTCCTGCGTTCATCCCTATCGAGCATAGCGGCGCTCCTTGGGGGCCAGGAACGAGGACAGCTTTTCGTAGACCAGGCGCGGGTTGTTGTTTTCGAGGATGCATTTGGCCCCCTCGAAGATGATCTCCAGCCGGTGCACCTCAAGCTGGGTGCGCGCGGCCAGCTTGCCCGCGATGGGGGTGAGGATGAGGTTGGAGAGCATGGCCCCGTAGAAGGTGCAGATCATGGCCACCGACATCGCCGGGCCGATGCTCTTGGGATTGTCGAGGTTGGCGAACATCTGCACCAGGCCGATCAGCGTGCCGGTAAGGCCCAGCGAAGGGGCCAGCAATCCCAGCCGCTTGAACACGTTCTGGGCCACCGAATGGCGCTTGCACAGCGAGGATATCTCGATGAGCAGCGAATCCTTGATCAGTTCCGGCCCGGCGTTGTCGGCGATGAGCATGCACGCCTTCTTGAGCACCGCGTCGTTGGTGTGCACGTGCTCCAGGGCCACGATGCCCTCGCGGCGGCTCAGTTCGGCGATGCGCACCATGGTGTTCACCACGTCGGCGTCGGAGAATTCGCGCATCATCAGTGTCTTGGTTGCGGCGCGAAATGCCTGAAGCACTTGGTTGAGCGGAAAGTTGATGCAGATGGCCGCCAGCGAGCCCCCCACCACGATCATGAAGGCATGCAGGTCCACGAACAGCCATATGGAACCCCCGCCCATGATGGCCCCGAAGACCATGGCAAGTCCGACGATGAGGCCGAAGAGGGTTGCGATGTCCATGCGCCGTACTCCCGGGGAAGTGCCCCGCAATGTTGTCCCGCTTGTCGCGGCGGCCCGCCCGCCACGTTTCCCCCGCGTGCGCGTCGCAACCGCCCGGTGCGGACGCACGGAAGCGCTGCGGCGTTGCGGAAAGGGCATGACGCGGCAGCGGCGCTTGCCATGAAAGCGGCCTTGCGTCGTAGTCTTGGGAAAATGCGGGCAAACCTAGTGCAGCATCTTGGTGCAACCCCCCTGGAAATGCAAGTGCCAAGGGGGTGAGTTTTCACGCAACACGCTGTGCCCGCTAGATATATTGGGGATTATGGCAGGAAGGGGGACTGCGGAACCGGGTTGGCGCGGAAAAAACGTGCGGGGCCGCCCACCATGGGGGTTGGGATGGAGTTGCCGAGGGGTGGCGCCGGGGCTCAAGGAAGCGCCGTTGCCGGTGCGGAAGGTTTCCGGCAACTGCTTCTGCTGCAACTTTCCATCAACAATGCCTGCTTCTTCCCCGAAAGTCCCGCACTCACTGTCTGGGAACCTTCCGTAACATCCGGACCCTGCCGGATTCTGCCGGACTCTCCGCCTTGGCGCGCAGCCTCCGGGAGGCCGCACTGCCTCGCTTGTCCGCTGCGGGCAACTGCCGCCCGCCGGAAACGGGACGGAAAGGCCCCTGCCCGGCGGCTCCGGCACGCCGGGCACTGACGCCGGAGACGCGGAGGCTGCCGGTGTGGGCTGATTGACGCCTTTCTTCGCTTGGGGTATTTTTTCTTCACTACTCCCAATGGCAGCACGCGCAGCTGGTAAAACGTAGCGCGTACTCTGCCCGGCATTATGCTGGGTTTTTTCTTGTGCGACTTGTCGCCATCAGCATGCATTGCCGGGTCGATAGCTCCGAATACAATACCCTTCGGGGGAATAAGAGCAGCGCTCATTGGGCGCAGTTGAGTCCCGGCATTTCTCATCTCCAAGTGCCGATACTACTAACCCAATGGAGCCTTACCATGTCTGCTTCTTCCCCGAATGCCCCGCATTCACCTCCTCGGAACCTTCCGCAACATCCCGACCCTGCCGAACTCGCCGCCTTGGCGCACAACCTCCGGGAGGCCGCGCAGGCTCTGCTCGTCTGCTGCGGGCAAATGCCGCCCGCCGGAAACGACGCGGAAAGGCTCCTGCCCGGCGGCTCCGGCACGCCGGACGCCGACGCCGGAGACGTGGAGGCTGTCGGTGAAACGCGCAGCTATTACTTTTCGCCGTCCACGCTCCGGCATGAGCGGGAACTTCTGGAAAAATACACGGCCAGGGATTTCCGCGAATTGCTCGACCAGGCCCATGTGTACCTCGTGGGGCTGGTCAAGCTGATGAAAAGCGTCCATGCCGACGCACGGGTCAGGGGCTATGTGATTTCCAGCCTGGGAAGTCTGCTTGAGCAGGCTTCCATACTGATCCTGCGCATGCGCAACCTCTACGCCAACGTGCGGCTGGTCGAAAACGGCACGGAACCCGGCGCGTTCCGTCCTGCACGCCCGGCAGCGTGACGGCACCCGCATAATCGCAATGACAAGCGGCCCGGATACACTTCCGGGCCGCTGTCTTGCCTGGCCGCGAACGCCCCGGAACCGGACGAAAGAAAGACCGGAAGTCCCTGTTGCTGGGGCTTCCGGTCTTTCTCGATTGCGTTGCCGCAAAATTCTGGCGGAGAGGGAGAGATTCGGCAGTTCGGATATTTTTCCTGCCGAAATCACTGATTTTTTCAGGTCCGTCGAAGGGCCTAGAGAGCGTTTGTAGCAAGGGGGTGTATCCGGGGCAAGTCGTCGGTTAGGCAAAAAAACTGTAGCTGACAGGGTAGCTACCGCGCCAATGGATCGTGTCCGGGAGCACAGATCGTGAACCCATTTGAACCGCAGTCAACGGAGAACATCAACCTACTCACTGTTTCGACATCAACGCCGGTCGCGCGGGCAATGTTCGCGTACAGAAAGACGCAGGAATCAACGCCAAGCTCCATGCGACGTTTAAATTCGGTGTTGGTGTACTCCTCAAGCTTGCGGGCTACAGCAATGTCGTTGTGTAGTTTTTCACGCTTTCTCTGATTGCTTCCGCTGTATCCTTTGACGTGGACTCTGATGGGATAGACTACCATGTGGACTCCTTTCTGAGCATCGTCACGGACATAATCTTGCGATGAGGTTGCTAACGCTTGATGCATGCCACTTACCACCGCGAGGGGTGGCAACACAACGACGGTTCAACTCTTCGGCTATCCCCTTGGCCGACGTGATCCCCGATGCCTGGATGGATTCGACAAGGGACCGAAGCCCCTGCGCCCGTGCGTCGGCGTTCTGCTTCACGGCTTCCACTCCGGCGGCGTTGCCGTACTGCCGGAGGTGAGACGCCCCGGTGGGGCACCCCAGCTTGACCCCTCGCTCTTTAGCTGCGGCAAGGGCGGCCTTGGTCCGGGATGAGATGGCCTTCCGTTCCTCCCGTGCAACGAGGGCCATGATGCCCACGGTCAACTCGTTGGCGTTCGGCATGTCGGTAGCCACGAAGGGCACTCCGGCTTCCTGAAGCCCGATCAGGAAGTGGGCATTGCGGGACAGGCGGTCGAGCTTGGCAATGACCAGCTTCGCTCCAGTCAGGCGGCAGTGTTCCAGCGCCTTGAGCAGTTCGGGACGGTCGTTCTTCCGTCCGCTCTCCACCTCCACATACTCGCCCAGCAGGGTCCAGTCCCCGCCGTTCAGGTAGTCGGCTACCGCCTTCCGCTGTGCCTCAAGGCCAAGGCCGGATGCGCCTTGCTTGGTCGTCGATACTCGTAGGTAGGAAACAAAGAGGTCTCGTCCCATCGTGGTCTCCGTGCTTACAGAACTCGCTAACGAACGTTAGGGGGGTTTGTAAACAAAGAAGAGGCAGGGCGTCAACCGGGAAGTGGTGGGCAGTGGTCGTGGCTGTCCCCGGCCAGCGTCCCGGCCCAAGGTAGCGCACGAGGATGGCCGGAGAGCGGCGGAACGGATGATGGTCGGGGATGGGTTGGGGTATGGTGGTAGCGGGGTTCCTACGATGGAAAACGGCCCGTCGTGTTACGGTGGGCAGGTGGACGACCACCCCCATATGGATTGACCCCTCGGTATGGGGGGAATGGGTCTTGGTCGGTATAGGAGATGGGCTGTCAGATTTTTGTGTCAGAAACATCCGGGGTGTCCGGCCACGAAGCCTTCGGCCCGGAAGACATTCAGCTTGTCCTGCACTTCGGGACGGACCTTCTTGATGGTGAAGAGCCAGCCGGACAGGAACTCGATGGGGAGCATGAGGGTACGTTGGTAACCGCCAGCGGAAGGCGTGGTGATTTTCACCACACCTTTGGTAAGCACCGGATCGGCCTTGATTTTCACATGTTGGGACTTCCAGTCGATACCCAGCGCCTCGCACACATGGCGGGGCAAGAAGTAGCAGCGGTCGTCGGCGGTGACGTCGGCGAGGATGGTGGCGAAATGCTGTGTGATGGGCTAACTTCGAGGAAACGTGGAGGTTGTAATGATTTTCCAAGAAGCAAAAGCGGCTGTAGATTTGGCGAAGGATATTGCATCTCATTTGCGAAAAACAGCTAACCACGATCCGGAGTTGATGGAGATGTTTGTTAGCTTGAGAAGTGCAGTGCTTGACCTGTATGAAGAGAATACTAGGCTTCAGAGTGAGCTTATTGCAGCCAGAGGCCTTGATGATGTGATGAAGTCTGTTGTGTATGATAAAGAATACTATGCCTATTTTGACAATGCGGATACGGAGCGCGATGAGCCGTTTTGTCAGGTTTGTCTGGATGATCGAGGGAAGAGAATTAGAATGGTCGAGCGGACATACCATTGGGTGTGTGGCGTTTGTGAACATGTGGTGTATGCGAAGGGTGGGCGTGAAAGGGAGAAAGCGGCTAAAGAGCGACAAAAACGGGAGCGAGAGGCTGCATGGAAGCCATTTCCACGACGCCATTTGTGACATAGAGTGACCGAGATGGCGCGGTCCACGGCCATGTCGGGGTTCTGCTCTTCCTCCACGAACCGGCGGATGATGTTGTTGCAGAGGATGTGGAACTCGGGGGACAGGTACTTGGCGTAGGCCAAGGCGATCTGCCAGTGGGCGAAGGTGCCACCGAAGCGGCCACGGGTGATGTGGAAAAGGTCCGCCACGCGGACATTTTCTTTCTTGCTGACTTCGTTGATGAAACGCTGGGCTTCATCGGTTTCGCGCCAATGCGCCGGGCGCTTGTTGTATTCCGCGCCGCTGGCCTTCCAGAAGTCGGTCAGGTTCACGAACTTGTCGTCGGTGAAGCGGATGGCGGTGTCGTTGATCACGAGGGCGGGGGTGCAGGTGGCGGGCGGTGATCGTCTCCTCACTGGACCAAAACTCCGGTGACCATAGTGCGGAAGAAACGCGACTGTGGTTGCCGTGATTCCCTTGTCAGTCCTGACCTAGCAGGCGTCTTCCGTTTGCAGAGCCGATAGCCCGGCACGAACAACGACGGCCCCTCCACGTGTGCCGCCCTTGAGTGGGTGACATGTGGAGGGGCCGTCGTTGTGCGTCGTATGGGTATGGGGCCACGCGAGGCGGGCAGGTTGGGCCGTCCGCTCACGAGGATGGCCGGAGAGCGGCGAAGAGGGACGGGGCCGTGTGTTGGTCTAGGTCGTCCGGCTTGGGTGGGGTCTTTCATCGAAAAACGGCCCACCGTAACACGACGATCTAGCAGGACCACTACGGGGCGGTGGTAGACCGTTTGGCCTTCTGCTCAGGCTGATAGACGTACTTGTCGTAGGCCCCCAGCGCCGAGCCGCCGATGGACAGGGCACCGCCGAGGTAGTTCGGCTGGTTGATGGGGGAGCCGATGTAGTTGGACTGGGACTTCATGCGGGCCTCGGCCTTGTCCTTGTAGCCGCTGATGGCGGTGTCGGCGTTGACGCCCACCATGTCGAGCTGCTGCATGATCACGTCCCGCTTCTGGGCAGCGGAACGCTCGTAGTCGGCCATGAGTGCGTCGAGGGCGGTCCCTGCGGCCTCACTGGAGGCGAGGGCCTGACCCTGCTTCTGTATCTTCTCCTGCTGGAGCTTCTGGAGTTCTTCGGAGGCCGACGCCTGCTGCTGCATCTGGTTGATGCGCTCGGCGGCTGCGGCCTCGATGTATTCCCTGTTGGCCGCCTCTTGGTTCAGCTTGGCCGTGCGGGCGTACTCGTCGGACATGGCCGATTGGTACGATGCCTGGGCGTCGGCCTGCTGCTGCTGGGCGTGGAGGGATGCGGCGGTGGAAGCGATGGCAAGTGAGGTGGCGAGGCCAGCCATTAGACCACACATGACGACCTCGCCCTATGCCCGTCCCGCAGTGGCGGCGGCGTAGTTCGGATTGCAGCCACAGCGGAACGGGTAGAGGTGGCACGGGGAGTACCGGGGATCGACGTCCGGGGACAGCTCACACCCGACCACGGCCTCGGCATCGCCTCCCATGCAGCGGTAGAGGCAGAAGGACCGGATGGCCGGTGTGGGCCGATGGGGACAGGTCGTGGCCCGGCGTCCGAAGCGGTAGGGATGCAGCGGGCACCCTGCGTCGGCGCACTCCTCCACGGCCCGCCGGTCACCGCCCATGCAGTCGTGGACGCAGTGGTGGCGGATGGCCTCAAGGGCGGTCATGGAGCGAGGCGGGGTACTCCCGGCGAACAGACAGGCCACGAGGTGGTCGGCAGCCTGCTCGACCGTCATGCGCTGGGTGGTCGTGGTTGGTTCATTCATGACGACCATCCCCCTTAGGCCCGCTTACAGCCACGAAGGGCGCAGGTTCCACGGGTACGACGCCGGGCTGCGCAGGTGTTCAGCACAGGGGCCATCGACCGCAGGGTCTGGGCGCGGGCCTCGGTGGCTTCGGCGGCTTCCCGAACAGCGACAACAGCTTCCCGGTACGTCATGACGGCGATGGCAGACGGGGCGAGGCGAGTGATCGTCTCGTCAGCCACCGTCACCCCTGAACGGGCAACTTCCAAGGCGACATCAACATCGATCACTTCCTTCACAGCCTCGGCGGCGCGGTCGAGGGCCTCCGCTACCTCGTGGAGCCTGCGGGCTGCATTGTCGAGCGCAAGCCGAAGGTCTTCCCGTGATACGGCATCCACATCAATGGGCCGCGTCGGTTCGAGGATCAGGTCATAGACCGCCAAGGTTCGCGGGGGGATGTCGAGGGTGTGGGGCTGGATAACGGTCTTCTTGGTCATGGTGTGTTCCTTGCTCTCGGTAGAGCGGTTGGGGTTGGTGAACAGGGTGGGCCTTGAACGACATGGACGACTGATCCACCTCACGGGCTGGCGGTACGGATGCCCCGGAGCGCCAAGAACCGCCCACGACCTCACGCCATCCCCCATGCGCGGTGGAGGGGAGACGTGAGGCCGTAGGCGGTTGAACCGAGAGGGGAACAGGAAGGCTTGCGTAGCTGGTGGGGCGGTCTGTGACGGGGATGGACGATGAACGACAACGGCAGCGGCGTCCCTGAAGGTGGGCCTATGGTGATGCCTTTAGTTGGCATCAGGTGGGCCACAGGTGGGGCTTAAGGTGTTAGTCGTAGTTCATCTTGTTTATAGCCCCTGAAGGTAGTCCCTTTCAGTCTGGCTTAAGGTGTCCCTACAGGTTGGCTTGAGGTTCCCCTTTGCCCGAGAGTGCAAGATAATTGGCAATGGTCTGGAATCAATGACGATGGGCGGTCTTTGCTCCGGCCCCCGGACGGGCCTCTGCCCCGATAGTGGAACCTAATTGTAATGCACTGAAATCAATAGCGATGGGTGGTCGCTGTTTCAGCCCCCGGATGGTCGTCAGTCTCCCGGCCCTCCAGAACGCGAAAAGGCCCACTGCGTCGTCAGAACACAGCGGGCCTTTTTTCGTGCAAGTTCGGGGGGGGGAATCTGTCCGAGGTAGGTCGTTGGCCATGCCCGGACAGGATCAGGCCTGATACGCCTTCCTCGCGTGATTCCGGCGGGAGTAGGCTGGTCAGTTCATCGCCGCCTCGCCCGCGCCGGGGAGGGCAAGCACGACCTCCGCGCCCGGCAGGATGATCCGGTACTCCAGCCACTGGGCGTCTGTGGCCTCGACGGTGATCCGGGGTGCTCCGATGTCCGGGCCTTCGGTGGCGGTGGGGGTCTCCCAGATGGCGTACTCTTCGATCAGCCCGAAGGCTTTGGCGGTGTGGAGCAGGGTGTCGAGGCGGGCGATGTCCGGCCCTTTGCCGTGCTCCGTGTTGCCCATGACCGGGGCCAGCAGGTTAGCCACGGTGGACGGCGGGAGGCCCAGCAGGGAGGCTATCCGATCCACGGCATGGACGGCGGACAGGCAGTAGGACAGACGGTCGCAGAGCAGGGCGGCGGCGGTGTGGGTGTGTGTCGTGTTCATGGTCGATGGTCCGTGTGATGTTGATGGTGGAATCATGATGGCCATGAGCGATGACGCGATCGTATGCGGAATTGGTGGAAACATGTCAACGCCTGAATCGCCCCGCTTCCGGGATTGTCAATGAACGTTGAATGGCGCAAGCGTTGCAGTTTCTGTGTTTGCTGGGTGATCCTCAACGATCGTTGAATAGTTTGTTGTGTCTCATTTTCTTGCCCATGTGCTGTCCTTGAGTTTCGACAGAGAGAGTTCTTCGGCCCACGGAAGGACCGCAATGACCTTATCCCGCAACGCGGCGGTGGGGTACTTGCCGATGTAGGTAGCGGTAACCCCGATGTCGCCGCTTTTCTTATCGTGCCCGATGACCTCTTGAATCATCAGGATGTCAGCCCCGGCCCGTGTCCGCAGGTAGGTGGATACCGTGTGCCGGAAGCTGTGGAAGACGACATCACTGATTTCGCCGTCCGCCCCGCCGATGCCCAGCTTGCGCCGGTACCGGGTGAACCATGTGGTGATGGGGCCGCCGACGTTGCCGCGTTTCTCGCGCTTGAGGTCGGGGAACAGGCGATGATGTCCGGCGGCCTTCTGTTCCTCGACGAACCGCAGGAACCCAAGGCCGTCGATCAGGAACGGGTGGATTGGAACCAAACGGACCCCCGCCTCGGTCTTGACGTGCTTCCCGTCTCCGGCCTCGTTCACGTCGATGCACCACACGCCATCGTCCTGCCGGATGTCGGTCACGAGGAGTTGTGCGATCTCCTCAATGCGCATGCCGGTGAACAGCGCGATCAGGGGCGTCCAGAAGTAGGCCGGGGATTGCTCGGTAGCGGCGAGGTAGGAACGAGGGTTGAAGAGCCGTTGCAGTTCTTCGGTGGTGAACGGGCGTCGGGATGAGCGGGCCTTCCCCTGCGCCTTCGGGATCACAAAGGCGGCGTTCAGGGGCTTGGCGATGATCCCGTATTCCAGTTCCAGCCAGTTCAGCAGCGAACGGACCATGTTGAACTTCGTGTTCAGCGTCTTTGCGGACAGTCGTTTTTCCGCCGGAAGGTCGAGAGCGGCGAGAGCATGCAGGCGTTTACCGGCGTACTCCCTGCTCTTCGGGTTCGCAGGCTGGGCAGCCATGAGGCGGCCATAGTCCCGGATCATGTCCCGGTCGAGTTCGGCCAAGGTGACGTCCCGGCCTCGCGTTTCCGTGATCGCCTCCGCGAACTGGCGGACGTTGACGAAGACGTTGCGCTTGCTGCCTTCTGCCAGTTCGGGGTCTTTCGCCGCTATGTACTTCTCGACCGCCGCTGACAGGGTGATGGCCTGTGCTGCCCCGGTGGTGACGGTGGTAGTCGATGCCTGGACTGAATCAGGGGCCGGATGCGGTGCCGTGGCCGTGGCCTGCCATCCGGGGGCGTCCATGATGGTCCGGACCGCCGAGAGCCGGTAGTCAGGCCGGGCGGTCAGTTCCCCGGCGAACGTCGGGCAAGATGCCGACTCGATGACGGCAGCTTGCGCCAGAAGCAGGGCATCGCAGAGCTTGAGGAACTGAAGGCGGGAGACAGGGGGCCGCGATCCAGCACCGTCCGTGGGGGCGTTACTCGACGCACGAGGATGGCCGGAGAGCGGCGATTCGGTTCCGGTCGGGTCATTCGTTGGGGTGCCGTCGTTCGGTGGGCTTTTTTCCTCGAAATCGCCCCGCTGTGACACGGTGGCCGGATAGCCCGCCCGCAGCAAGACCTCTCGCGCCGTGGCGGTGGTGTGCCGGTGGTCCTTCCGGTTCTGCGCCTCCATGAGCGTGTGGTAGAGGTTGGCTGACTGTTCCTCACGGGTCTTGAGTTCCCCCGGCGTGCTGACAGGCCTCCGGATCAGGAGGGTTTCGTATTCGTCGTGCAGGACTTTATCCAGCCACTTGCGGGCCAGTTCCCGCATGTCCTCACTGGGTGTGGTGTTCTCCATCATCGTCGTGTGCCTTCTTGCGAGGTTGAATAGATCATGAACGACGGCAGCCAGCTTCAACGCGCGAGGCCGGGCTTCCCTCAAACTGGCCGTGCCGAGGCTGCGGCGAATCTCGGTCCAGCCAAGGCAGGCCCGGAGTTCGGCAGGGACACGGAAGCGGAAGTAGAGGATGCCCCGGTGCTGCACGAGGTAGCCGGGTGCTGACGTGGACAGGGTGGAGCGAGGGCCGCGCGGTGGGCGGCTGGTCCGATAGTGGGACCTAATGGGGGCCTGCTGGCCGAGAGTGCAAGGTAATGGCGCAGGAAGGGGCGGCGGGGAGGACTGGAAAAGCGACACGGCGGAGGCTCCAGTTTGTATCCGTGTGGTGTATCCACAAGGACCTGAAGCCCCCGCCGTCGGGATATTGCAACCATTCTAGATGGTTGACTTTCACTGGCGGAGAGGGAGAGATTTGAACTCTCGATACAGGTTTTGCCCGTATACTCCCTTAGCAGGGGAGCGCCTTCGGCCGCTCGGCCACCTCTCCGTTGTCGCGCGGACAAGCCGCGCGAGAAAGCGTGTGTACCCGGTTGGCGGGCGCGCTGTCAAGCACGCGGGCCAGATTCATGGGTCGGAAACCACGGCGGGGCGGCGTCGCCTGCCGCTAGCTGCGGTAGTCGGCGTTGCAGCTGACGTAGTCGTGGGTCAGGTCCGAGGCCAGCAGGCGGTAGCTGCCCGGCCCGTTGCCCAGCATGATGTTGACCACGATGTCGCGCCCGGCCAGCGGTTCCCTGAGCAGGGCGTCGAAGTCCAGGTTGGTGGGCTGTCCGCCCCGGAACAGTTCCACCCCGCACAGGGACACGATGACCGCCGCCGGGTTGAAGACGGCCCCGCTGCGGCCCAGCGCCGCCACGATGCGGCCCCAGTTGGCGTCGCGGCCGTACATGGCCGTCTTCACCAGTTGCGAATGGCCCACGGTGCGCGCGGCCAGTTCCGCGTCGGCGTCGTCGCGCGCGCCCGCCACGTTGATGTGGATGACCTTGGTGGCGCCTTCGCCGTCCTTTACCAGCATGTAGGCCACCTCGCCCAGCACGCCGGTAAGCGCCGCGCCCAGCACGGCCAGGTCCGCGCCGCGCGCGGACACGCCCGAGGCGCCGTTGGTCAGGCCGAACACGGTGTCGTTGGTGGAGGTGTCGCCGTCCACGGTCACGCGGTTGAAGGTGGCGTCCACCGCGTCGCGGAACAGGGCCTGCCAGGCGGCGGGCTCCACGTCGGCGTCGCACAGCACGGTGGCCAGCATGGTGGCCATGTTCGGGCAGATCATGCCCGCGCCCTTGGCCATGCCCGCCAGGGTCACCGTGCCGCCGGAAAGCTCCACCGTGCGCGAGGCGAATTTGGGAAAGGCGTCGGTGGTCATGATGGCCCTGGCGAAGTCTTCCGGACCCTTCCTGCCAAGGTCCGCGGCCAGGGCGGGCACGGCGGCGGACCACTTGTCCATCGCCAGTTGCGCGCCGATGACGCCCGTTGACGCGGGCAGGATGTCCTGCGGCGCAAGGCCGGTGGCGGCGGCCACCAGTTCCAGCGTGGCGCGGCAGTTGGCCAGGCCCTCGTCGCCGGTGCAGGCGTTGGCCTGGCCGGAATTGATCAGCACCGCGCGGGCCTTGGGCGCGCGGGCCAGGATGTCGCGCGCCACCAGCACCGGAGCGGCCTGGAACAGGTTCTTGGTGAACACGGCGGCAGCCACGGCGGGGGTGTCGCTGACCACCAGGGCCAGGTCGTCACGACCCGACTTTCGGAACCCGGCCCCCGTGGTGGCGAAGCGGAAGCCCTTGGGAGCCGCGCAGGTGGCGGGGGCTTCTTGGGCGGTGGCGGGGGTGGCGGCGGGGGTGTGGTTGCTGGCCCTGTTCGGTTCCATGGTGGGCTCCGTGTTCGGCCCGTCGGGCCGGTTGGCGGGTGCGTGGGGTGCCCGCTGGCGTCCGTGGCGGCGCGCATTCGGCATGATCGGCATGACATGACATGCCGTGACGCACGGTGGCGCGCGGTTGGCGCACAATCCGGCGTGCAGCGGTGCACGCCGTTCGTATTACGGGCAAGTCCCGGAAAAGTGAAGGGCGGCGCGGGAACTCCCGCGCCGCCCCTGTGTGTGCGACAGTGCCGTGGGGCGCGTCATGCGCCGCAGCACTTCTTGTACTTCTGGCCGCTGCCGCAGGGGCACGGGTCGTTGCGGCCGACTTTGGGCTCGGCTCGTCGCTCGGGCGTCGCGGACGGGGTTTCCTTCTGCGCACCGGAATAGTTCAGGCTCTTGGGCTCTTCCTTGTGCTTGAATTCCTGCTTCAGTTCTTCCGGCGGCGCCTGCTCCTCGCGCTGGATGCGCAGGCGGGTCAGGGCGCGGAACAGGTTTTCGCGCACGCGGAACAGCATGTCCTGGAACAGCGAGAAGCCCTCGCGCTTGTATTCCTGCTTGGGGTCGCGCTGGCCGTACCCGCGCAGGCCGATGCCGTCGCGCAGGTGGTCCATGTTCAGCAGGTGTTCCTTCCAGCAGCGGTCCACTTCCTCCAGCAGGAAGAAGCGCAGGATGTCGCGGTACACCTCGCCGGTGTCGCGCTTCAGTTCTTCCAGTATGGACAGCACGGCGCCGCGCGCGGTTTCGCGGTCGGGCAGGTTGCCGTCGGCAAGGGGCAGCACGCGGGTGATGTTGAACACGTCGCGCAGGCGGGCCAGGGCATAGGCCCTGGCGTCGTCGCCCTCGCCGCCCTTGCCCTGCTCCGCGTCGCCGTAGATTTCGTCGAACAGGTCGTCCATGAATTCGAGGGCGGTCTCTTCGAGGTCCGCCTCCATCATGGTTTCGCGGCGCAGGGTGTAGATGACCTCGCGCTGCTGGTTCATGACGTTGTCGTAGTCCAGCAGCGTCTTGCGGATTTCGAAGTTGTGGCCTTCCACGCGTTTCTGGGCGTTTTCGATGGCGCGGCTGACCATGCGGTTTTCGATGGGTTCGCCTTCCTCCATGCCCAGCTTCTGCATCAGGCCGGAGATGCGGTCGGACCCGAACAGGCGCATCAGGTCGTCTTCCAGTGAAAGGTAGAACCGCGACGAGCCGGGGTCGCCCTGACGGCCGGAGCGGCCGCGCAACTGGTTGTCGATGCGGCGGCTTTCGTGGCGTTCGGTGCCCAGGATGTGCAGGCCGCCCAGTTCGCGCACGCCTTCGCCCAGCACGATGTCGGTGCCTCGGCCGGCCATGTTGGTGGCGATGGTGACCTTGCCGCGCTGGCCCGCCTGGGCCACGATTTCCGCTTCCTGCTCGTGGTGCTTGGCGTTCAGCACGTTGTGCGGCACGCCTGCCTTCTTGAGCATGGCCGAAAGCAGTTCCGAGGTCTCGATGGAGATGGTGCCCACCAGCACCGGCTGGCCGCTCTGGTGCAGTTCGCCGATGGCGGCCACGATGGCGTCGAATTTTTCGCGGCGGGTGCGGTAGATGGAATCCGGGTAGTCGCGGCGGATCATGGGCTTGTTGGTCGGGATGGTGATGACCTGCAACCCGTAGATCTGCTGGAATTCCACGGCCTCGGTGTCGGCCGTGCCGGTCATGCCCGCCAGCTTCCTGTACATGCGGAAGTAGTTCTGGAAGGTGATGGAGGCCAGCGTCTGGTTTTCCGCCTCGACCTTCACCTTTTCCTTGGCTTCCAGCGCCTGGTGCAGCCCGTCGCTGAAGCGGCGGCCCGGCATCAGGCGGCCGGTGAACTCGTCCACGATGACCACCTGGTCCTCGGGGGTGACGATGTAGTCCACGTCGCGCCGGAACACGTGGTGGGCCTTCAGGGCCTGCAACACGTGGTGCTGGAAGGTGATGTTGCCGGGGTCGAACAGGTTGTCGATGCCCAGCAGTTCTTCGCATTTCGCCACGCCCTCGTCGGTGAGGGTGGCGGTGCGGGCCTTTTCGTCCACGGAAAAGTGGGTTTCGGCCGCAAGCCTGGGGATGATGTCGTCCACGCGGCGGTAGAGGCCGGTGGAATCCTCCGACGGGCCGGAGATGATCAGCGGGGTGCGCGCCTCGTCGATGAGGATGGAGTCCACTTCGTCCACGATGGCGAAATTGTGTTCGCGCTGCACCAGTTGGTGCGGGTAGAACTTCATGTTGTCGCGCAGGTAGTCGAAGCCGAATTCGTTGTTGGTGCCGTAGGTGATGTCGGACCCGTAGGCGGCCTTGCGCTCCTCGTCGGTCAGCCCGTGCACGATGACGCCCACGGACAGCCCCAGGAAGTTGTACAGGCGGCCCATCCACGCGGCGTCGCGTTTGGCCAGGTAGTCGTTGACGGTGACCACGTGCACGCCCAGCCCGGAAATGGCGTTCAGCACCACGGGCAGGGTGGCCACCAGGGTCTTGCCTTCACCGGTCTTCATTTCGGCGATGCGGCCTTCGTGCAGCACCATGCCGCCCACCAACTGCACATCGAAGTGGCGCATGTTCAGGACGCGCCTGCCCGCCTCGCGCGTCAGCGCGAAGACTTCGGGCAGCAGGTCGTCCAGGCTGCGGCTGTTCTGGGCCTGTTCGCGGTATTCGGCCAGGCGCGCCGGAAAGTCCTCGTCGGCAAGGGCCTGCATCTGCGGTTCGAGGGCGTTGATGGCCTCGACGCGGGCGCGGCAGCGCTTGATGTAGCGGTCGTTGGAAGAGCCGAAGATGCTTTTGAACAGGATATCGAACATTCCTTCTCCCGAAAGATGGAGGCGGTGGGAACGCGGGGCGGCCAAGGCCGGTTGCCGCGCGGAAGGCCCCGCGCGGGGCGGGGCTGGCGATGGCCGCAAGGGCGACGTGCCGGGCGGGCCGCATGGCGCGGCGCTCACCGTGCGGCGGTGGAACGGAAAACATGGGCCGCGCGGCGGGTGGCCGAACCCGTCTCAAATAAGTCAAATACCGGCTGTTGGCAATGCGCGCACCTTGAATTCACACGCAGTATTCCGGAATGACAGGGAATCGTGACGTATACATCGCGCCGGGGAATGCCGGGGCGGGATGTCTCCGGCAGCGCGCGGCGGGGTGGCATGGAAGGGCGGCGCGGATGCGGGCCGGACTAGGAATGCGGAGCGCCCACCACGTCCAGCCAGTGCAGCACGCGCACGTTGCGGGGCGCGGTTGCGGCCAGTTGCAGGGTGCAGCCGCTGCATCCGGTCAGTACGGTGACCTCCGGAGCCTGCGCGTCCATCGAAGACGCCGGGGAAGATACCGGGGTGGACACGGGGGCGGATGCGGTGGCCCGTTCCGGCAGCAGGGCGTTCCAGCAGGCGTCGGCCACGGTGCGCGAAAGGTCGGGCGCGGCCAGTTGCAGCACGCCGCCCATGCCGCAGCAGTTCACCCCGCCGGGGGCGCGCATGCGGTCGCCCAGCAGGGCGCGCAGCCATGTGGCGTCGGGGTCCGTGTCCTTGCGGTGGCAGGGCTGGTGATAGCGCACGGGCGCGGGGGCGCCGGGTTCGGGCAGGGCCGGGGCGTCACCGGTGACGCGGAACGCGGCCTTGCCCCACAGGGTGGACAGGGGGCGCAGGGCGGCGGTCCACGCCTCGCGTTCGCCCTCCTGCCAGTCCAGGTCGGCGTGGCCGGGGTATTCGGCCAGGCCGTGGTGGCAGGTGGCGCAGAAGGTGACCAGCAGCGGGCGGCCCGCGGCGCGCCAGGCATCCAGGTTGCGGGCGCGGGCCGCAGCGGCGGCGTCCGGGATGCCCGCGTGCTCCAGCGTTGAGCCGCAACAGGTGAAGGCGTCCTCGTCGCCTTGGGCGGGCGCGGGGTGGCCCAGCCAGCGCAGCAGGGCGCGGGCCGTGTCCTTCCAGCGGGGGCGGATGCGCCGGGCCGTGCACCCGGCAAAGAGCATGGCCGGGGGACGGGGGGCGTCGCCGCGCGTTTCGTCCCGCGTTTCGTCCCCTGCCTCGTTCTGGCCGTCGCCGTTGCGCAGGGTGTCCGGTGTCGCCCGGTCGTGCTCATCCCTGTCCGCCACTATCCACGGGGCGGGCGGCGGCGGGGGCAGCATGGCGGCGGCGGAGCGCAGTATGTGCTGCACGCCTCCCGGCACCACGGCGCCGGGCACCACGCGGGTCATTTGGGCCAGCGCGGGCCACAGCAGGCGGCCGTGTTCGATCCACTGCTTCCACAGCCACTGCTGCCAGTTGGGGTGTTTGGCGCGCAGGGCGGCCAGCGCCTGCGGCACCGACAGCCCCTGCGGACAGATGGCCGCGCAGCGCCCGCAGGACAGGCAGCGGTCGGCCAGTTCGCGCGCGGGCTTCAGGCCGAGGCGTCCCGGCTCGTCGCGCAGGGCGGCGAACACCAGGTGCTTGGCGCGGGGCGAAAGTTCCTCCCGCCCGGTGGTCAGGAAGGCGGGGCACACGGCCGTGCACTGGCCGCACAGCAGGCAGGCGCGGGGCCGTTCGGGGGCGTCGCCGTGCGCGGTGTCGTCCGGCGTGGCCGTGGATATGGGAGTGGTGTCCGTGCTCATGATGTGTTGCCGCGTGGTGTGTGAAGAAACGCTGCGGAAGTGCCCCTAGTATGCCTTGTCGGGATTCATGATCCCCAGCGGGTCGAAGGCGTGCTTCACCTGGCGCATCAGTTCCGTTTCCAGCGGCGAAAGTTGCAGGTGCAGGAATTCCTTCTTGGCCATGCCCACGCCGTGTTCGCCGGAAAGGGTGCCGTCCATGGAGCGGACAAGGCGCATGACCTCCACGGTGGCGGCGTCGGCACGGGTGACCTCCGACGGGTCGGCCCCGTCGTACATGATGTTCACGTGGATGTTGCCGTCGCCCACGTGACCGTAGGTGAGGATGGGCAGGTCGTGGGCCTGCGCGATGGCCCGGATGCCGGTCAGCGCGTCCAGCAGGCGGCCGCGTGGCACGGCGATGTCCTCGCCGATCTTGTTGGGCCGCACCAGGTATGATGACGGGCTGATGCCGCGCCGCATGGCCCACAGGGGTTCTTCCTCGTCGCGGCCCACGCCGTGGGCGGACCACACCGGCGGTTCGTTGCCGGGGGCGCCATCCGTTACGTGCAGGGCGTCGTGCATGCGGCGTACTTCCAGCGGCAGCGATTCGCGGCTGCCGTCCAGGCGGATCAGCAGCGCGCCGCGCACGGAGTCGGGCCACGGGGGCGTCTGGCGGCGGGCCACGCAGTCCAGCACTTCCGGGCTCAGGAATTCCAGCGCCACCGGCAGGATGCCCGCGCGGAAGATGCGCCGCACCCCGTGCATGGCCGCTTCCATGGACGAGAACCCGGCCAGCAGGGTGGCCGTGGCCTGCGGCAGGGGCAGCAGCTTGAGCGCGATGCGGGTGACGATGCCCAGCGTGCCTTCCGAGCCCACGAACAGGCGGGTGAGGTCCAGCCCCACCACGTTTTTGTGGCAGCGGCCCCCGGTGCGCAGCACCCTGCCGCCGGGCAGCACCGCCGTCAGCCCCAGCACGTATTCGCGGGTGACGCCGTACTTCAGGGCGCGCATGCCGCCCGCGCAGGTGGCCACATTGCCGCCGATGGTGGAAATGTCGATGCTGGCCGGGTCCGGCGGGTAGAACAGGCCGCGCGCCTCCACGGCGCGTTGCAGGTCGGAGGTGACCACCCCCGGCTCCACCTCGGCCACGAAGTCGTCGTCCGCGATGTCGAGGATGCGGTTCATGTGCAGCAGCGAGACCACGATGCCCGGCCGGGCGGGCACGCACGCGCCCACCTGGTTGGAGGCGCGGCCCCGCGCGTACACGGGCAGGTGTTCCGCCTGGGCCAGGCGCAGCAGTTCCACCACCTGCGCTTCGGTGGCGGGGCGCACCACGGCCAGCGGGGTGCCCATGCGGCGGCCCGCGTCGGTGGCGAAGATCAGGGTCTGCTCCGGTGCGAGCAGCAGCGAATCGCCGGGAAAGATGTCCCGCAGGGAACGTTCCTGCGTGGCGGTGAGATGGGGGGCTTGCGTGGACACGAAACTACCCGGGGCTGATGCGGTTGGAGATTGGCTGAAAGATGGCCGGAGGGAAGGGAAAAGGGGGAAACGGAAACGGCGGGGCGGCGGTGGCGGCGACGTCCCCGTCACGGTTGCCTAGAATCGGGCCAGCTCTCGCTCGGTATCCCGGTCGGCGGCGCGGCGCTTGAGGTCCTCGCGCTGGTCGTGCAGCTTCTTGCCGCGCCCCACGGCGATTTCCACCTTCACCCGGCCCTTGCTGAAGTGCAGGTTCACCGGCACCACGGTCAGGCCCTTCTGCGCCACGCGCAAGGCCAGCGTGTCGATCTGCCTGGCATGCAGCAGCAGCTTGCGGTCGCGGTCGGGGTCGTGCTGGGCGTAGCCCGCGTTGTCGTATGGGGCGATGTGCAGCCCGATGAGGAACGCCTCGCCGTTGCGGAAGTCCACGTAGCTGTCGCGGAAGTTCACGTGGCCCGCGCGCAGGCTCTTGACCTCCGAGCCGGTCAGCACGAGGCCCGCCTCCATGAAGTCGTCGAGTTCGTAGAGGTGCCGGGCCTTCTTGTTCTGGGCGATGAGGGCGGGAGAGGGTTTCTTGCTCATATGTTTGGGGAATGTTCGTGCGGTTGCTGGCGCGCGGGGAGGGATGGGCCATCGGGGGAGGGGATGGCGGTGGCTGCGGCGGCGAAACGTGCGCCGGGTGCCGCGCGATGACGTGGCGCGCAAGGGGTTTCAAGACCAGAAATTGAGGAGATTGGCAAGGGTTGGGGGGAAGGGGGATAGGGGGAGGTGGAAATGTTGTGCGTGGTTGGGCGCGGCTTCTACGAAGACAGTCCTGCCCTGCTGACCACGCTCGATTTCGTTATGCCTCCGGCGGGCAAGGGGCCGCTGAGCGGCGGCCCCCTGCACCCCCGCGCTCCGGGGGGCGCTGCCCCCCTGGTCCCCCCATGTTTTCCTGCGCGGCGTCCCTTCGGCGGCAGCTTCCCTCCGGCGCGGGGCGCCTCCGGGCGATCTGCCGCCGGTGCCGCCAATGCGCGCATGGCTCCCGGTGGCTTGGCAAAGCTTGGGTGTCGGTATCCCAAATATCGTGGGGCAGGATAGGTTTGGTACGAAGGAAACGTGACGTGCGTAGAAGCGTGTGACGCCGGGCTTTGGCGGCGGCACATGCGTCGCAACGAGGGATTGGGTAAGGGCACCCCCGCGTGGCTGTACCAGCGGGAGCATTGCGCGCGTACGCATTCAGACGGGCAGATCGCCCGGAGGCGCACAGCGCCGCAGGGAAGCTGCCCGGCGTAAGAATGCGGCGCATGAAACGTCGGGGGTTCAGGGGGCAGCGCCCCCTGGAACGCGGGGATGCAAGGGGCCATCGTTCAATGGCCCCTTGCCCGCCGGAGGCATAACGAAATCGAGCGTGGTCAGCAGGGCAGGACTGTCTTCGTAGAGGCCGTGCCCAACCGCGCACAACCCCGCTCAACCCCGCCGGAGGCATAACGAGATCGAGCGTTATCAACAGCGCTGGAGTGTCTTCGTAGAGGCCGTGCCCAACCGGGCACAATCTCTTCCTCCCCTGTGGGGAAGTCGTCAGCCCCTAATCATCCTGGTCCAGCATGGACGAGAAGAAGGTCAACTCTTCCGGGAACCGGTTGTAAATCGTCTCCTTCACCATGCGGTTGATGGTCGAGACGGTGGACGCGCTCAGCACGTCGCGCAACAGTTCCTTGCATTCTTCCATGTTGGTGCGCCGCAGAATGTGCTTGATGCCCGGTATGGCCTGCGGGGCGATGGATATGGCGTCGATCTGCATGCCCAGCAGGATGGGCAGGCAGTACGGGTCGGACGCCACCTCGCCGCACACGCACACGGATATGCCCATGCGGTGGGCCGAATCCACCACGTACTTGATGGACCGCACGATGGCCGGGTGCAGCGGCTGGTACAGATAGGAGACGTGCTTGTTGCCCCGGTCGATGCCCAGCGAATACTGGATCAGGTCGTTGGTGCCGATGCTGAAGAAGTCCACTTCCTGCGCCAGCGCCTCGGAAATCAGCACGGCGGAGGGCAGTTCCACCATGATGCCCACGGGCATGTCCGGGTCGTAGGGCTGGCCCGCCGCGTCCAGTTCGGCGCGCACTTCGTTCAGGATGTGCTTGGCCTGCCGCAGTTCGTGCAGCCCCGAGATCATGGGGAACAGCAGCGACGCGGAACCGTGCGCGCTGGCCCGCAGGATGGCCCGCAACTGCCGCCGGAACACGTCCTGGTGGCGCAGGCAGAAGCGGATGGCCCGCAGGCCCAGGGCCGGGTTGGGTTCCTCCAACTGGCTCTGCTCGGCCAGCATCTTGTCCGCGCCCACGTCCAGCGTGCGGAACACCACCCGCCGGGGGGAAAGCAGGCTGGCCAACTGGGCATACTCTTCGTACAGCTCTTCCTCGGTGGGCGAGGTGCGGCGGTTCAGGAAGGCGTATTCGGTGCGGTACAGGCCCACGCCGTCCCCGCCGCCGTCCAGCACCTGGGGCACTTCCTCCACCAGCTCGATGTTGGCCTGCACGTCGATGCGGTAGCCGTCCAGGGTTTCCGCGGGCAGGGTGGACTGGCGGCGGATGGACTTCTGGTAGTTCTCGAACTGGTACTTGAGGTCGGTGTAGTCGGCCAGTTCCGCCTCGTCCGGGTCCACCAGGATGAGGCCGCGCAGGGCGTCCACGATGACCAGGTCGCCGTCGGCCACGGATTCCTCCAGCGACGAGACGCCGACCACGGCGGGAATCTGCAGGCTGCGCGCCAGGATGCCGGTGTGCGAGGTCTTGCCGCCCTCGGCCGTGGCGAAGGACATGATCTTGAACACCGGCAGGCCCATGGCGTCGGCCGGGGTCAGGTCGTGGGCCATGAGCACGATGCGCTCGTCCGGGGTGCGCAGGGGCTCGGCGAGGCGGCCCACAAGGCGGGCCTGGATGCGTTCGGCCACGGCGCGCACGTCCTGCACGCGCTCGCGGATGTACGGGTCCTCGATGGCCGAGAACGCGGCGGCGATGGCGTCCACCGCCTGGTCCAGGGCCCATTCGGCGCAGATGTGGTGATCGCGGATGCGTTGCGAGGCGGCGCGGATCAGCTTGGGATCCTGGCAGATCATCATGTGCGAATTGATGATCGCGGCGTGGTCGCGCAGTTCGGCGGGCACGTTGTCGCGGGCGCGGGCAAGATCCTCGCGCACGTCGGCGGCGGCCTGCTCCAGACGGGCCACCTCCGAATCCGCCGCGCCGGGCGGGATGATCTCGAACGAGACGCTCCTGCGGCGGCGGTTGGTGAAGAACGCCTTGCCGATGGAAACGCCCGCCGAAACGGCTATGCCCTGCAGAATTTCGCGCGCCACCGGCTACTCCTCGCGAAAGCGGTTGCTGAACAAGGCGGAAAGGTGCTCCAAGGCGTGGCGCGCATCGGCGCCCACGCCGCGCAGGGTAAGCCGGGTGCCCTTGGCGGCGGCCAGGGAGAGGATGTCCAGAATGCTCTTGGCGTCCACTTCCATGCCGTCCATGGCAAGAAAGAGTTCCGCGCCGAACTTTTGCGCTTCCTGGGCCAGGCGGGCGGCCGGTCTGGCGTGCAGGCCCTGGTCGTTGACCACGCACACCGTCACGGTAAGTCCTTCCTGCGTCTCTTCTATGGGTTCCTGCACGTCGTGTATCCTGTCCGGCCAGGGCGCCGGTATGGTTCATGGTGCGGGCGGCGGTGCGCCCAACATCCCCCTAGAAGCCCCAGGGCATAGGCATCCAGTCATCGGCCCAGGGCAGGGCGAAGGCCGCGGCGGTGGCGCAGACGGCCAGAAAGATGCGCGAAACATGAAAGCGGCCGATCAGCCACGAGGCCAGCATGAGCAGCAGCGCGGACAGCGTCCAGCGCGTGGCGTGCTGGTGGTGCGGCCAGATCAGCCACAACAGGCCGACCAGCACCACGGCGTTGCACAGCTTCAGCTTTTCGCCCCAGTTGATGAGGTCCCACTGCTTCAGCCGTTGCAGCACCTTCAGCCCTTCGCGCAGGCCCGCCGCGAAGGTGAACAGCTTGAACACCTGCAACGAGACGAACAGCATCAGGCTCCACAGGAATGCCGCGCCGTTGTTGCCCGAAACCACCAGCGCGCAGGTGGTCAGCGACCAGAACACCAGCATGCTGCCGCCGAACACCGAATCGCCGATGGCCGACAGGGTGTACACGGTGGTGTCCTTCAGGCTGCGCAACACCTCTGCCGGAAAGGTTCCGCGGGCGATGCGCGCCTCCAGCGACAGGAAGGTGCCCACCAGCAGCGGCGCCCAGAACGGGTGGGTGTTGAAATGGCGCAGGTAGCGCTTGCGCGCCTCGCGCCGGGCGCGCGGGTCGGGGTAGATGGCGGCCAGCCCCGGCTCCATGGCGAACACGATGCCGATGTTCTGGTGCCCCCGCGTGTTGAACGCCGCGCCCACGAGATACGACCGCAGAAAGCACAGCAGCAGGGTCTTGGCGTCGGGCATGGAGGGGGCGGGCGTGGGCATGGGGCACCGTGGCAAGGCCGTTGTCGTGTTGCGGGTTCGGCCGGGTTGGTTTGGACCGGCCAGGTTTGGCCGGGGGCGTGTTCGCCGGGAAACAGCCCCTAGCGGTTGTCCTGCAACAATTTGTAGATGTCCTTCACCGTCCAGCCCCGGGTGGCCTCATGCACCCGGCGGGCCAGTTCGCGCGGCTTCTCGCCGGGGGCGGCCCCGGCCTCGTCCGCCAGCAGGGCCAGCACCTCCGCGCGCGGGGTGGCGGTCACGGATTCCGGAGGACCGATGACTACCGTGATTTCTCCAAGCAATTCACGGGTCAGCTGCGCCCTGTTTTCCAGCCGTAGAAGGATAAACTCCTCGTGGGGCTTGGTCAATTCCCGCGCGATGCAGCACTCGCGCGGGCCCAACGCGGTGTAGGCGGCGTCAAGCGTATCGGCCAGCCGGTCCTTGCGTTCGAAAAACACCAGGGTGGTGCGCACGGCGGCGTATTCCGCGAACAGCCTTTCCACGTCGGACCGCTTGCGCGGCGGAAATCCCAGGAAGGTGAACGGCTGCGGCGCGATGCCGCTGCCCGCCAGCGCCGTGACCGGGGCCGAGGGGCCGGGCAGCACCGAAACGTCGATGCCTTCCGCCCGGCAGGCCCGCACCAGCCGGAAGCCGGGGTCGGCCATGAGCGGCATGCCCGCGTCGGAGATGAGCGCGATGCGCGCGTCGGCCCGCAATTCGTCGAGGATGCGCGGGAGGCGCTCTTCCTCGTTGTGGTCGTGAAAGCTCATGAACCGCTGGGCGGACATGCCGCAACGGGCGAACAGCTGCCCGGCGCGCCGGGTGTCCTCGGCCAGCACCAGAGTGGCCTGGGTCAGTACTTCGCGGGCGCGGGGCGACAGGTCACCAGGGTTGCCAAGCGGCGTCGCCACCACCCAGAGACGCGGTGAGGTCGAAGGCATGGGGGTAGTGCTCCAGCGTCAGGGTTGCCCCGTCGTGCACCACGCACACGAGGTCGAAACGGCACGGCCGGTCCCAGGCGTCGTGGGCGGCCAGATACTGCCGGGCGGCACGCACCAGCTTGCCGCGCTTGGCCGGGGTCAGCGCCTCGTCGGGCCGGGCGGGGCCGCTGGCGGCGCGGGTCTTCACTTCCACGAAGACCAGCGTGCCCCGGTCGTCGCAGACGATGTCCAGTTCCAGGCCGCCGTGCCGCCAGTTGCGGGCCAGCACCCGCAGGCCGCGTTCGGCAAGCAGGCGGGCCGCGGCCTCCTCGCCCCGCGCCCCAATGGCTGCATTGCCGGTGGCGGTAGCGGTGGCGGATGGTGTGGCCGGGGGCGCGGCGCGGCGCGGGCTCACAGCAGCGACCCCTGGGTTTGCGGGGTATCCGGCCGCACCCCGCGAAAGGTGGCCCGGTGCTGCGGGCAGGGGCCCCGTTCGGCGATGGCCGCCATGTGCTCCGCCGTGCCGTAGCCCTTGTGCACGGCAAGGCCGTAGCCGGGGTGGCGGCGGTCCAGGGCGGTCATGAGCCGGTCGCGGAAGGTCTTGGCCAGGATGGACGCGGCGGACACGGCCGGGACCAGCGCATCGCCCCCCACCACGGCGCGCTGCGTCGGCGCGGGGCGGACGGCGACGTTGGGCGCGGGACGGGCCGGGCAGGGCGGTTGCCCCGCGAACACGGCGTCCGGGATGGTCTTGTCGCCGTCGATGATCAACGGGATACCGGACAGGCCGGGCAGGGCCGCTGGGTCGAAGCCGCATGGGCTTGCGCCGTCCCGGTCCGCATGGCCGGGGCGCAGGGCGCGCACGGCTCGCCACATGGCGTGGAAGGTGGCCTGCAATATGTTGATGCGCTCGATGTCGCGCGGCCAGACCACGCCCAGGCCCCAGGCCACGGCATGCTGGCGGATGCGCGGGGCCAGGGCTTCGCGTTTGGCGGCGGTGAGCTTCTTGGAGTCGGTCAGCCCGGCAAGGCCGGGCAGCAGGGCGGTCAGGGCGGCCGCGTCGGCGTGGGGGGGCAGGATGACGGCGGCGGCCACCACCGGCCCGGCAAGGCAGCCGCGTCCCGCTTCGTCGATACCGATGTAGGGCGTGGCGGGGTGGGTGGGGGCCATGTCCGCCAGCAGGCCCTGGAGCATGCCGTGCGCGCCGTGCCCATCGTGCGGGGAACGCGCGCGGGGTGCGCTGGCGCGGCGGGCTGGCGGTGACATGCGGCCTCCTGCGGATGGGGGACAGGTGGAGCGGGCCGAAACGGGGGCGGATGCGCGGCCGGAGCAGGGTGGGGTCCGGCGGGGTGGACGCGGCGCATCATCAAGGCGGGGATGCGTGTCGCGCCAACGAAAAAAGGGGGGACCGGCGTGCCGGACCCCCCTTGCATGAAGCAGTCTGGCCTAGAAGCGGTTCTTGGGCTTGATGCGGGCGGCCTTGCCCTTGAGTTCGCGCAGGTAGTACAGGCGGCTGCGGCGCACGCGGCCTTCGGTCACCAGCTCGACGTGGTCGATGAAGGGAGAGTGCAGGGGGAACACGCGTTCCACGCCCACGCCGTCGGACACCTTGCGCACGGTGAAGGTGCCGCCGGTGGTGCCGCGGTGGATGCGGATGACGTTGCCCTGGAACACCTGGATGCGTTCCTTTTCGCCTTCCACGATGCGCAGGTGCACCTTCACGGTGTCGCCGGACTTGAACTGGGGCAGGTCGAAGCGCAGGTGTTCGCCTTCGATTTTCTTGATGATATTCATGATCGTGTCTCCCTTGGACCGGAGTTTTTCGCTATCGTGGTCTCGCCGGTTTCGCCTAATAGCAGTCGCCGAGAATCCTGTCCATGATGATGGCGGCGGCGGTGCGCACCGAAAGGTGGTTGTACCCGTCCATCCACCGGACGGGCCGCATGGTGCCGTCGCACGCCGCCACGAGGTGCGGCGAGAGGCCGTGCCCGGTGCCGAACAGCAGCAGCACCGGACGTTCCGCGAGGATGGACCGCACCTGACCGACGGTCGTGTCGCCCGCGCCGCGCGCGCTGGTGGCGATCACCAGGGGGCGCTGGCCCGTGCGGCGGGTGATGTCGTCCACCGCTTCCTGCACCGTATCGGCGCCGCGCACCAGCCCCAGCGCCTCGCCCCGGTCGGGGTTCGCCGCAAGACCCGGGCCCTCCGTCCAGTGCCGGAGGATGCCGTCGAGCAGTCGCCGCTGGTCTTCGATGGGGGTCACGATGTAATACCCGCCGAGACCATACGTGCAGGAACAGCGGCCTATATCGTGAATGTCGAGGTTTGTCAAAGACACGGCCACCGATTTTTTTTCCTTGTTCAGCACCGGGTAGTGCACCAGCGCGCAATGCAGGTTGCGGCCGGGCCGTTCCACGGTTTCGGCGGCTTCGCGCCGCAGGAAGGCCATGTCGGTTTCGGTCAGCGGGGCCTCGGGCAGCAGTTCCGGACGCAGGCGCAGGGTGGCCGCCAGCGACTGCTCGCGCCGCCACGCGGCGATGCGGCCGTGATCGCCGGAGCGCAGCACCTCGGGCACGGGCAGCCCCTCGAACACCTCCGGCCGGGTGTAGTGGGGGTATTCCAGCAAGCCGTCGGAAAAGCTCTCGTCCTCTCCCGACTCCTCCTTGCCCATGAAGCCGGGGACGAGGCGCGCCACGGCCTCGATGACGTTCAGCGCCGCCGCCTCGCCGCCGTTGAGCACGAAGTCACCCACGCACACCGGTTCGATGTCGAACAATTCCTCGATGCGCGCGTCGAACCCCTCGTAGCGGCCGCACAGGATGGTCACGCGCTCTTCGCGGGCCAGTTCGCGGGCCATTTGCTGGGTGAAGCGGCGGCCGCGCGGGGCCATCATCAGGATGCGGCCCGTGGGAGCCCCGTCATGTCGGTCACGCAGGGCGCGCAGGGTGGCGGCCAGCGGTTCGGGCAGCATGACCATGCCGGGGCCGCCGCCGTAGGGGCGGTCATCCACGGTGCGGTGGCGGTCGGTGGTGGCGTCGCGCGGGTTGCGGAAGGAAAAGTCCACGGTGCCCGACTCGCGCGCCTTGGCCATGAGCCCGGCGGACAGGGGCGAGTCGAAGAATTCCGGGAACAGGGTGACGAGGGTGAAGTGCATGGCGGCTGCCTGGCGCTATGCGCCGCCCGTTCCTGTCTGTTTTCCGGTCCCTGCCGGTTCCCCGGCCCCGTTCCGTCCGGCCCCATTCCGCCCGACGTTGTCGGCATCGGATGCGCGGGCGGCGGACTTGCCGGCCCCGGACTTGTCCGGAGCTTCGAGATACAGCTCGATGAGCCCCGGTGGCGGGGTGATGCGCACCTCGCGCGCGTCGAGGTCGATGGACGCCACGAACTCGTCCACGGCGGGGAGCAGCACTTCCTTGCCGTCGGCGGTGCGGATGGACCACACCTCCTGCCCGCCGGGCATCTGCACGTCGTCGAGGATGCCCAGCGCCTCGCCCGTGTCGTGCAGCAGCACGCGCAGGCCCAGCAGTTCGTGCAGGTACACCTCGTCCTCGTCCAGTTCCGGCAGGCGGTCCCTGGGCACCAGCACGCGCATGCCGCGCAGGGTTTCCGCCGCGCTGCGGTCGGCGATGCCCTCGAACAGCACCAGCGGGCGGCCCTGATGTCGCCGCACCGCCGCCACCGTCATGGAGCGGGGCGCGCCGCGTCCGGGGCGCAGCCACAGGGTGCCGCGCAAGAGGTCGGGCGAATCGGCCCAGAAGTCCACGCCCACCTCGCCGCGCAGGCCGTGCGGCCTGCCGACGAGGCCGATTTCGATGAAGGAGTCGTCGCTCATGTGCGCCCGATGCGTGGATTGAGGGTGATGGCCGTAGGGTGCGGGGGGCGGGGTGCCGTGGGGCCTCGCCCCTGACTGCGCGTGCCCGGCCGCCCAAGCGACAAGAGCCCTTCGGCTTGCGCGTCCGGGCTAGTCGTTTCGATGGCTGCTGTCGCGTGCTGGCCCACCGTGGCACGCCTTGGCGGGCCGTGGCGTGTCCTGGCGTACCAGGAGGGGCGCGTCGGCTACTCGAGGATTTCGAGCACGGAACGCTTGCGCGCCTTGGTGGAAGCCGCTCCCAGAATGGTGCGCATGGCGCGCGCCGTGCGGCCCTGCTTGCCGATGACCTTGCCGAGGTCTTCCTTCGCTACCTTCAGTTCGAGAACGGACGTCTGTTCGCCCTCGACCTCCGTCACATGCACGTCTTCCGGCTTGTCGACGAGGGATTTCGCGATGTATTCGACCAGTTCCTTCAGCATGGCCACCTCCACAGGATGTTCCGCAGGATTACAGCTTCCGGCGAGGCGCCTCCGCGACGGGATTCCGGGCAAGCCGGCGCCGCACTACCCGGCCTGCTGCTTGAGCAGGGCGCGGACGGTGTCGGTGGGCTCGGCGCCCTGGTCCAGCCACTTCTGCACCTTTGCGGTGTCGATCTTCACTTCGGCAGGGTTCACCATGGGGTTGTAGAAGCCCAGGAATTCCAGCGGACGGCCGTCGCGGCGCGCGGCGCTGTTGACGGCGACGATCCGGTAGAAGGCACGCTTCTTGTTGCCCATGCGGGCGAGTCTCAGCTTCACGGACATGGCTTGGTCTCCAACTAGTCTGTGTATAGTATGGTATCTCGGGAAAAGCGCAAGTGGGCGAGAATTCCCACACCGCGCCTTTTCGTCCTCAGCGCTTCTTGCTCTTGTTGCGTTGCTGCTTGCGCAGTTGCTTCTTCTTCTTGAGCGCGGTCCTGGACATGGGGTTGGGACCGCCGGGCGCGGCTTCGCCGTCACCCGCACCGGGCATGCCCGGCATTCCCGGCATACCGCCGAGCCCGCCAAGGCCGCCCATGCCGCCCATCGCTCCAAGCCCGCCCATGCCGCCCATTCCGGGCAGCCTGGGCATGCGCGGCATCTTTCCGGCCTGCGCGGGCTTGCCCCCGCCCATGACCTTTTTCATCATGTCGCGCATCTGCTCGAAATTCTTGATCAGCTGATTCACGTCCTGCACGGTGGTGCCGGAACCCCTGGCGATGCGCTGGCGGCGGCTGCCGTTCAGCACCTTGGGGTTGCGGCGTTCCTGCATGGTCATGGAATTGATGATGGCCTCCACCCGGCCCATCTCCTTTTCCGGCACGTTCATCTCGCCCAGCTTTTCGCGCAGCGCGCCCATGCCGGGAATCAGCTTCAGGATGCCTTCCAGCGAGCCGAGCTTCTTCAGCCGGCGCATCTGGGTGCGGAAGTCCTCCAGGTCGAACTCCGCCTTCTGGAACTTGCGGCCCAGTTCCTCGGCCTCTTCGGCCTTGATGGTGGACTGCGCCTTCTCGATGAGCGTCATCATGTCGCCCATGCCGAGAATGCGGCCCGCCACGCGGTCGGGGTGGAAGACCTCGATGTCCGAGAGCTTCTCGCCCATGCCCACGAACTTCACCGGCTTGCCGGTGACCGAGCGGATGGACAGGGCCGCGCCGCCGCGGGCGTCGCCGTCCATCTTGGTGAGCACCACGCCGGAAATGTCCAGCGCGGCGTTGAACGATTCGGCAACCGTCACCGCGTCCTGGCCGGTCATGGCGTCGGCCACGAACAGGATTTCCTGCGGCTCGACGCGGCCCTTGATGGAGACCAGTTCCTGCATCAGGGTTTCGTCGATGTGCAGGCGGCCCGCGGTGTCCACGATGACCACGTTGTACTGCTTTTCGCGCGCGTCTTCCACGGCGGCCACGGCGATGTCCACCGGGTTCATGCCGGTGGCCGAGGGGTAGGCCGGGATGTCGAGCTGCTTGGCCAGCGTGTGCAACTGGTCGATGGCCGCCGGGCGGTACACGTCGGCGGGCGCCAGGTACGGGCGCATCTTCTGCTTGCGCAGCAGGTTGGCGAGCTTGGCCGACGAGGTCGTCTTGCCCGAGCCTTGCAGACCCACCATCATGATGACGTAGGGCTGTTTGCCGCGCAGGTCGAGCTGGGTGGCGCCGCCGCCCAGCAGTTCGACCAGTTCGTCGTGGACGATCTTCACCACCTGCTGGGCGGGGGTGAGGCTTTTCAGCACGTCCTGGCCGAGGCAGCGCTCGCGCACGCGCTCGATGAAGTCGCGGACGACCTTGAAGTTGACGTCGGCTTCCAGCAGCGCCAGACGCACCTCGCGAAGGCCATCCTGGATGTTGGCTTCGTCGAGGCGGCCCGTGCCGCTGAATTTCCGGAAAACTCCTGTCAGCCTGTCCGAGAGACTATCGAACATGAATACCCCGTCCGGCGAATATCGTAAGAGGAGGTTCGGTACATGGGTTTGGGGGGGAAGTCAAGGATGGGGGGGGAGGGAAGGGAGGGGATGGGGAGGGAGAAAGTGATGTTCGTTTGGGGTAGTGCGCGGTTGGAGGCGGCTTCTACGAAGACATGCTAGCCCTGTTGAATGCGTTTGGCTTCGTTATGCCTCCGGCGGGCAAGGGGCCATTAAGCGATGGCCCCTTGCATCCCCGCGCTTCAGGGGGCGCTGCCCCCTGAACCCCCCGGCGTTTCATGCGCGGCGTTCCTTCGGCGGCAGCTTCCCTGCGGCGCAGGGCGCCTGCGGGCGATCTGCCGCCGGGAACGCCAATGCGCGCAAGGCTCCCGTTGGCCTGGCGAGGCTTGGGTGCCTTTATCCGCAGGCATCCTGCACCGCATTCCCTGCCGGGCAGCTTCCCTCGGCCAAGGCGCCTTCGGGTGATCTGCCCGGCGGAATGCGATGTGCGCGAATCTCTCGCAGCCTTGGGCAAAGGGGGGCTTTACCCACGGTTGGTTTGCGGTGCGCAAGTAATTGGGAGCGATTGTTACGCGCCAGAGGTTTGGGGCGGATGCGGAATCAGCTGTTGTCCGGCGTGCGCGCTGGTTGGACAACGGCGGACGTGTCGTGCGTGGAAGCGTGTGACGCCGGGCTTTGACGGCGGCACATGCGTCGCAACGAGGGCGTGGGGAAAGGCTTCCGAGTGTGGGTGTGGCTGCGGGAGTTGCGCGCACATCGCATTCCCGCCGCCAGATCGCCCGAGGCGCGCCAGCGCCGCAGGGAAGCTGGCGGCGAAAGGAATGCGGTGCAGGAATCGCTGGGGGTCCAGGGGAGGCGAAGCCCCCCTGGAGCGCGGGGATGCAAGGGGCCGCCGCTCTGCGGCCCCTTGCCCGTCGGAGACATAACGAAATCGGGCGTGAACGATGAGGCAGGAGTGTCTTCGTAGAAGCCGGGTGCAGCAGCGCACGACCTCTCTTGCCTTGCTCTTATCCCAATCTTTCCGGCGTCAGCCCCTAATGGCCCTTCTAAACCCTTCCTCCGACCGCGCGATCACATCCTCGCCCACGCAGAAGGTCAGCCGGAAATGCCCCGGTCCGCCGAAGCCGGAGCCGGGCACGGCCAGCACCTTTTCTTCCATCAGCCGGTTGACGAACTTTACGTCGTCGCCGCCCGGCGCCTTGGGGAAGAAGTAGAACGCCCCGGCGGGCATCTGGAATTCGTACCCCGCGTCGCGCAGGATGCGCGCCATGAGGTCGCGGCGTCGGGCGTAGATGCCCGCGTCCACCTGCGAGCCCAGCGCCTTGGCCATCAGGTGCTGGCCCACGGCGGGCGGGTTCACGAAGCCGAGGATGCGGTTGGTCAGCAGCAGCGCCGCCGTCAGCGTGCCCCGGCCTTCCATCAGCGGGGACAGGGCGATGTAGCCCAGCCGTTCACCCGCCAGCGAAAGGTTCTTGGAGAACGAACTGACCACCACCGCGTGCGGGTACAGGGGCAGCAGCGAGGGCACCTCGTCGCCGTCGTAGGACAGGAAGCGGTACGGCTCGTCCGAGATGAGGAAGATGGGCCGCCCGTGCCTTGCGGAGGCGCGGCCCAGCGCCGCCGCCAGTTCGGTCAGTTCCGCCCGGTTGTAGATGACCCCGGTGGGGTTGTTGGGCGAGTTGACGATGAGCGCGCGCGTTTTTGGGCCGATGGCGGCCTCGATGGCGGCCACGTCCAGCGCGAAGGTGTCGGGCTTCGAGGGCACGGTGCGGAAGACGCCGCCGTGGTTGGCCACGTAGAAGCCGTACTCCACGAAGAACGGGGACACGGCCAGCACTTCGTCGCCGGGTTCCAGCACCGCGCGCAGGAAGGCGTTCAGCCCGCCCGCCGCGCCGCAGGTGAGCACCACGTCGTCGGTGGTCAGGTCCACACCCTGCTCCCGCGAAAGATGCGCGGCCAGCTTCGCCCGCGCCCACGGATAGCCGCCGTTGGGCATGTAGCCGAAGGCAAAGGGCTCGCCCGCGTGGTCGGCCAGTTCGCGCAGGGCCTGGGCCACGGCGGGCGGGGCGGGCAGGTCGGGGTTGCCCAGGCTGAAGTCGCACACGGCTTCCTCGCCGTACTGCTGCTTGAGGGCGATGCCCGCCTCGAACATCTTGCGGATCCACGACGAACGTTCAAGGTACCCGGAAATCTGCTGGGAGATGAGCGACATGCTGTGACCTCGGCGGTTGATCGGTGCTGCGGGCGGTCCGGCGCGAAGCTGGCGGCGGACCGCGAACGGCGCGGGGGAGGCGACGCGCGGTGCGTCGCCTCCCCCGGCGGGTCATGAACTAGAACATGGAATTGGCGTCCAGGCGCAGGCGGTTGATGCGCACCCGCCGCAACTCCTTCTGCACTTCCAGTTGCAGCTTGCGCTGGCGCGCCTCGTGGATTTCCTGCGCGAAGCAGATGCCCTCGTCGGGGCGCTCGGCCTCGCACAGGCGGCGCACGTTGGCCTCGCAGGCGCGGCGTTCCTCCTCGAGCAGGGCCATCTGGGCCTCCAACTCGGGGATGCTATTCGGCAATGATGCGTCGTCGAGCGGGCTTGGCGCCGTCATCCTTCTGCTCCTTGGGCTTGCGCGGGGCGTTCTCGGGCGAGGGCAGGCCGTTGTACAGCGCCCAGAAGCCCGGCATCAGCTCGGTCACGTTGCCGGGGTTGGACAGGTGCAGGCCGGGGCGCAGCAGCGCGCCCAGCGCCAGGGCGAACGTCCAGGCCGCCGTGGGGCTGGCCCAGGGTGAACCGTTGGCGGGGGCCTTGGAACCGGCGGCCACCACGGCGCGCAGCACCGGCTGGCCGGCCTCGGTCGCCAGGGCGAAGCCCAGCTGTCCGGCAAAGCTCTCCGCCGTCACTCCGTCCACCCCTTCGGGCAGGAGCGGCGCGGGCACCACGTCCACCTTGGCCGCGCGGGCCGTGGCGGCGGCCAGGGCCAGCGCCAGCGGGGCGTAGTCGAGAGGCAGGGCGGAGGCGTCCAGCGGGGCCGTGGGCGCGGGCGCGGCCTGCACCGAGGGCTTCATGGCGGGCCTGGCGGCCACGCCCTTGGCGTCGGCGGTGACCACCAGCCCCGCGCCCCGCAGCAGGTCCAGCACCTGCGCGGCATGGGGCTGGGCGGCGTCCCAGGCGCCGGAAAGCCGGGCTTCGCCGCCGGTGAAGGCGGGCATGGCCAGCATCACGGCGGCCACCAGCGGGTCGATGCCCATGGCCGGGGCCTTGGGCACGCGCAGTCTGGCCGTGGGGGCGATGCGCACCGACAGGGCGGCCTCGCCGGTTTCGCCCAGCATGGCCACATCGGCCTTGCAGGCCTTGAGCAGGGGCAGCACCTCGGCGATGCAGGCGGCAGCGTCCGGATGGCCGGCGCAGTGCAGGGTGATGGCGGCGTTCCAGAACGGGGCGGCCAGCAGCAGCGCGGTCAGCGCGTCGGCGGGCAGTTCGGCCGGGATGCGCACCTCGTCGGGCAGCACGCCGGAACATTCCAGGCGCACCGGCAGGCCGGACGACTTGGGCACCACGGGGGCCAGGCGCGCGCCGAGCTGCGGCAGGAACTGGCGCAGGGCGGTGGTGTCGGCCATCTTCAGGGCCGGTCCGCCGGTGAACTTGACCTTGCCGACGGCGCCAAGGGACAGCGCGGCCAGCAGGTGGAAATTCAGGGAATCGTCGCCCGCGTAGATGACCTTGTCGGTGAAGTCCAGGGCGTCGCCGCCCTTGCTGCGCACGATGGCGTCGCCTTCCCACGACAGGTGGGCGCCCGCCTGGTTCAGCGCCTTCACGGCGTCGATCAGGTGGTCGCCCAGCATGGCCCCCTCAATGGCAGCCTCGGCACCGGCGGCGGCGGCCAGCGCCACCCACAGCCGGGTGGGGCGGGCCGCCAGCGGTCCATATATATTGATGGAGACCGGACGGCGCGGCGGAGCCAGGTTGAAGCTGGGGCGCACCTCGCCTTCGGGGCTGCGCTCCTGGATTTCCACTTCCTGCAACAGGGCGAACAACTGGCGCACGAAGCGCGGGTCGCGGCTGACGCGCGCGGCGGCGCTTTCCCACGCCTCGCGCAGCTGCTTTTCGGCCACGGTGTCGCGCGCGGGGGCGGAGGACACGCCGGGACGGCGGCTGCCGCGCACCTTCTGGAAGAGGCGGGCGCGCTTGGCCAGCAGGCGGATGATGTCCCGGTCGAGCTCCATGATGGATTCGACCAGCGACTGGCCGGAAGAGGGGCGGCCCTGGCCGGGGCGGGGCGAGCGGGCGGGCCTGTCGGGACGGGCGGAATGCTCGGACCGTTCAGGCCGTTCGAAGCGCTCCGGCTGGGACGCGGCATCCCGTTCCGGATGGCCGGACGGGGAATCGTTGGTGTCGTGCATGGGGGAACCTGTGTTGGGATGGTGATGTGGCGTACCACCTAGCCCGAAACGTGTTCTTCGGCAAGTGGCAAGGCCCGTGGATGCCCCTGGGGAAGCGGCGACCGTGGCCGTCTGTGCGGCGTGGAGCGGCAGCGGTGTGTCAACGGGAGGGGCGGCCTGGCCGGGGGAACGTGCCCGCGCGCGGCCGCGAGCGGGGCGTCACCTGCTTGAGACAGAGCGCACATGCTCGGCCGGGATGCAGTTTCGGCGAGGATGCTTGTTATTTAGCATGGTTGCATGAATGGTGCGGGTTCGTCCCTCCAACATCATGCGGCGATGGGCCGCGCCCGCGTGACGTTTCGGCGGCATGCGCATACCGTCACAAGCCCGTCGCCTTGGTGTCGCGACGACGTGCAACTGCTTGTTTGAACAGTCATAGCCGGGAATTCCGGTTCGGAATCGACTCGATCCTCCATCGCGGGAAACCCGTTCCGAACGGTCTTTCGTGAAAAAATGGATAAAAGGCCGGGAATCGGCGGCGGACGGTCTTGAAACTCTGCCTGCTTCACGATACACCGCAAGGGGCAGTGCGGTGGGCCGGGCCCCCACGGGTGGCGGCAACGTGGCGAAAAAGTCGAATAAATCCCGAAAAAACAGTGTCATGGCGTATCCTTGTGAAGGGTTTGAACAAGTTGCTTGACACTATCGGGCCACATTGTTAAATCGGTCACAAGCAACACGATCAGGCCGCCAGGCGGCGATGCAGTCCGAAAAGGCAGGCTCCCGAACCTGCTTTTTCAGCCTCCATCGACATGATGGTGGGATCCGCATGGGTTGAGGCTGACAAGGTATAACCCCTTAATTCGCTGAGTTGGAGGATAAGGTATGCCGACTTATGTTGACCCGTCCAAGTGTGACGGCTGCAAGGGTGGCGAAAAGACCGCTTGCATGTACATCTGCCCCAACGACCTCATGATCCTCGACCCCGAGGCCATGAAGGCCTACAACCAGGAGCCCGAAGCCTGCTGGGAATGCTACTCCTGCGTGAAGATCTGCCCCCAGGGCGCCATCACGGCCCGCCCCTACGCCGACTTCGCGCCCATGGGCGGCACCTGCATCCCCATGCGCTCGGCCGACTCCATCATGTGGACCGTCAAGTTCCGCAACGGGAATGTGAAGCGCTTCAAGTTCCCCATTCGTACCACCCCTGAAGGCTCCATCAAGCCCTTCGACGGCAAGCCCGAAGCCGGCGACCTCGAAAACGAACTGCTGTTCACCGAGACCGCCCTCATCGCTCCCAAGGTCGCCCTGGGCGAGAAGGCCGCGATCAGCGACGCCGATCTGAGCCAGTGCTGGTATGAAACCGGTTGCGAAGGCGGCAACCGCTAGTCCGGAACCCACCGCAAGTCATTGCGATAAGGAGATTTAGCTATGCCGATGATTCCCGTTAAGGAACAGCCGAAGGGTGTGGCCATCGCCGATCCCATCGTGAAGGAACATGACGTCGACATCCTCATCGTCGGCGGTGGTATGGGCGCCTGCGGCACCGCGTTCGAAGTCGTTCGCTGGGCCGACAAGTACGCTCCCGACCTGAAGATCATGCTGCTGGACAAGGCCACCCTCGAGCGCTCCGGCGCCGTGGCGCAGGGCCTGTCGGCCATCAACACGTACCTCGGCAAGAACGCCGCCGACGACTACGTGCGCATGGTCCGCACCGACCTGATGGGCCTCGTGCGCGAAGACCTCATCTTCGACCTTGGCCGTCACGTCGACGACTCCGTGCACCTGTTCGAAGAGTGGGGCCTGCCCTGCTGGATCAAGGACGAACACGGCCACAACCTCGACGGTGGCCAGGCCAAGGCCGCCGGCAAGTCGCTGCGCAACGGCGACGAGCCCGTGCGCTCCGGCCGCTGGCAGATCATGATCAACGGCGAATCGTACAAGTGCATCGTGGCCGAAGCGGCCAAGAACGCCCTTGGCGAAGCCCGCATCATGGAACGCATCTTCATCGTGAAGCTGCTGCTCGACGCCAACACCGAGAACCGCATCGCCGGCGCCGTGGGCTTCAACCTGCGCGCCAACGAAGTGCACATCTTCCGCGCCAACGCGATGATGGTTGCCTGCGGCGGCGCGGTGAACGTGTACAAGCCCCGCTCCACCGGTGAAGGCATGGGCCGCGCCTGGTACCCCGTGTGGAACGCCGGTTCGACCTACACCATGTGTGCCCAGGTCGGCGCCGAAATGACCATGATGGAAAACCGCTTCGTGCCCGCCCGCTTCAAGGACGGTTACGGCCCGGTGGGCGCGTGGTTCCTGCTGTTCAAGGCGAAGGCCACCAACTACAAGGGTGAAGACTACTGCGCCACCAACCGCGCGATGCTGAAGCCCTACGAAGATCGCGGCTACGCCAAGGGCCACGTCATCCCGACCTGCCTGCGTAACCACATGATGCTTCGCGAAATGCGCGAAGGTCGCGGTCCCATCTACATGGACACCAAGACCGCCCTGCAGACCACCTTCGCCACCATGACCCCCGAACAGCAGAAGCACCTCGAGTCCGAAGCCTGGGAAGACTTCCTCGACATGTGCGTGGGTCAGGCCAACCTGTGGGCCTGCATGAACATCCAGCCCGAAGAACGCGGCTCGGAAATCATGCCCACCGAACCCTACCTGCTCGGCTCGCACTCCGGCTGCTGCGGCATCTGGGTGTCCGGTCCGGACGAGCCCTGGGTGCCCGAAGACTACAAGGTGCGCGCGGACAACGGCAAGGTCTACAACCGCATGACCACCGTCATGGGCCTGTGGACCTGCGCCGACGGCGTGGGCGCTTCCGGCCACAAGTTCTCCTCCGGTTCGCACGCCGAAGGCCGTATCTGCGGCAAGCAGATGGTCCGCTGGTGCATCGACCACAAGGACTTCAAGCCCGCCATCAAGGAAACGGCCGAAGAGCTGAAGCAGCTCATCTACCGTCCGTACTTCAACTACCTGGCCGGCAAGGACGCCTCCACCGACCCGGTGGTGAACCCGACCTACATCAGCCCCAAGAACTTCATGATGCGCCTCGTGAAGTGCACCGACGAATACGGCGGTGGCGTGGGTACCTACTACACCACCTCCGCTGCGGCGCTGGACACCGGCTTCGCGCTCATGGACATGCTGGAAGAAGACTCCCTCAAGCTGGCCGCTCGCGACCTGCACGAACTGCTGCGCTGCTGGGAAAACTACCACCGTCTGTGGACCGTGCGCCTGCACATGCAGCACATCCGCTTCCGTGAAGAGTCCCGTTACCCCGGCTTCTACTACCGTGCCGACTTCATGGGCCTCGACGACTCCAAGTGGAAGTGCTTCGTGAACTCCAAGCATGATCCGAAGAAGGGCGAAACGAAGATCTTCAAGAAGCCCTACTACCAGATCATTCCCACCGAATAGGTGAGCTTCAGGGGCGGTTGCGGCAAGCCGCAACCGCCCCTTTCTCCTTTCACCCGGACGGCCTAAGCCGGGGCAGTAAGCATGCCTTATTGTCTGGGCTTAGGCCGTTTTGACGAAGGCCCGATAAACTGTAGGGAGGATAGCGAGAATGTCGAACTCCATACTCGTCGTCGGAGGCGGTTTCAGCGGACTTACGGCCGCCATTGAAGCCGCGGAAGTCGGCTATGAAGTGTACATCGTCGAGAAAACACCATTTCTTGGCGGGCGGGTTGCGCAGCTGAACAAGTATTTCCCCAAGCTTTGCCCTCCCTCCTGCGGCCTGGAAATCCAGTTCCAGCGCATCAAGAAGAACCCCCGCATCAAGTTCTTCACCCAGGCGGAAGTGACCGCCGTGTCCGGCGACGCCGGCAACTACACCGTCAAGGTGCACATCGAGCCGCGCGGCACCGTGCCGAGCAGCGCCGATCTTTCCCTGCTCGCCTCCTCCCTTGAAAGCGACGTCGACAACGAGTTCGAACTGGGCCTCGCCAAGCGCAAGCCGCTGTACATGAGCGTGCCCTTCGCCTTCCCCAGCCGCTTCGTGCTCGACAAGGCCGCGCTTTCCCGCGCCGACGAGCTGAAGGTCGGCAAGAGCGCCTTCTGCGACATGAACGAAGCCCCCCGCGACATCGAGCTGAATGTGGGCAGCATCGTGGTCGCCACCGGGTGGAAGCCGTACGACGTGACCAGGCTTTCCAACCTGGGCGCGGGCAAGTTCGCCAACTGCGTGTCCAACATGCAGTTGGAGCGCCTGGCCTCGGCCAGCGGCCCCACCGCCGGGCAGATCAAGCGCCCCTCCGACGGCAAGGCCCCCAAGAAGGTGGCCTTCGTGCAGTGTGCGGGCTCGCGCGACCAGAACCACCTGAACTACTGTTCCTACATCTGCTGCATGGCCTCCCTCAAGCAGGCCCTGTACGTGCGCGAGCAGTACCCCGACGCGGAAGTGACGGTGTACTACATCGACCTGCGTACCCCCGGCCGCTATGACAAGTTCCTGCGCAAGGTGAAGGCGGACGAAAAGATCGCCCTGGTCAAGGGCAAGGTCGCGGGCGTCGAGGAAGACGCCGCCACCGGCGACGTCATCGTCGAGGTGGAAGACGCGGTGAAGGGCGAAAAGCGCAAGCACCGCTACGACCTCGTCGTGCTGGCCACCGGCATGCAGCCCAGCCTTGCCGGGCAGAAGCTGCCCTTCGACGTGCCCGTCGACGAGGAAGGCTTCATCGTCGGCGGCGAGGAAAAGGGCATCTTTGCCGCCGGGTGCGCCCAGAAGCCGCTCGACGTGATGCGCACCGCCCAGTCCGGCACCAGCGCCGCCCTGAAGGCGATTCAAACGGTGAGAGGGAGGTAATACAGAATGGCCACCAAAATTGGCGTCTATTTCGACCAGTCGAGCATCGGCGGCGGTCTCGACCTTGAGTCCCTTGCCGACACCGTGGGCGGCAAATGGGGCGATCTCACGCCGGTCTGCAAGGTCTTTCCCGTCCTTGCCGACAAGAAGGCGCGCGACGAGATCGCTGCCGACATCGAAGAAGAAGGGCTGGACGGCGTGCTGCTGTGCGGCGCTTCCCCCCGCGTGGACTGGGACCTCTACGAGTTCGGGGACGTGCTCGTCGACCGCGTGAACCTGCGCGAGCAGGGCGTGATGAGCTACAAGAACCCCGACGGCTCGCTGGCCGACCCCGAAGCGGCCCCCCAACTGCTTGAACTGCTGGTCACCGACTACGTGAACATGGGCGTCGTCCGCCTGCAGAAGACCACCGCGCCCGACGGTTCGCCCTCCGAGGGCGTGCGCCGCATCCTGGTGCTGGGCGGCGGCTGGACCGGCCTTACCGCGGCCGTCAACGGCTCGCTGGCGGGGCACGAAGTGGTGCTGGTGGAAAAGGACGAAGTCCTGGGCGGCCGCGCCCTGGGCCTGCTGAAGACCGTGCCGCTCGTCCACCCGTACACCGACGTGCACGAGACCGGCATCGAAAAGAAGATCGCCGCCGTGCAGGGTGACGAAAACATCACCGTGTACACCAAGGCCACGCTGGCCAAGCTGTCCGGCCAGCCCGGCGACTTCACCGCCACCATCGTCCTTGCTTCCGGCGAACAGGAAGTGAAGGTGGGCGCGGTGGTGTTGGCCACCGGCTGGCAGCCGCAGGACACCAAGGTGCTCGAGCCCTTCGGCTACGGCAGCCTGCAGAACGTGGTCACCGCCGCCGAGTTCGAGAAGATGGCCAAGAACGGGGGCATCAAGGCCCGCCGCGTGGCCTTCATCCTGAACACCGCCCTGGCCGAACCGGCCGACCCCTATGTCGAACTGTGCGCGCCCGAGGCCCCGGCCGAAGCGCCCGCCCCGGCGGAAGGCGAAGCCGCCGCCCCGGTGGTCAAGGACCACGAAAGCGTGCGCCACCTGCCCATCTCCAACGCCATCAGCAGCGTCGTGGCCCTGAAGCAGGCCGGCTACGTGTGCGACGCCTTCGACGGCGCGCAGGCGTTCATCCTGTATGACAGCATGGTGGTGCAGGGCATCCACGAGCGGTTCTACAAGGCCGCGCAGGACCGCCTGGGCGTCATGATGTCCAAGGCGGACATCCGCTCCGTCACCCAGGCCGCCGACGGCAGCCTGAACGTGCTGTGCGACAACACCCTGATCGGCGACGACATCGAGATCAACGTGGACATGGTGGTGCTGCCCACCGGCATCGTGCCCGCCACGGCCAAGGATCCCATCGTCAACTTCGACTACCGCCAGGGCCCGGCCTTCCCGGACCTGGAACTGTTCGAGGGCTACGCCGACTCGAACTACATCTGCTTCCCCTACGAAACCCGCCGCACGGGCGTGTACGCCGCCGGCTGCGTGCGCCAGCCCATGATGCTGGACGCGGCCGAGGAAGACGCCGTGGGCGCCACCATGAAGGCCATCCAGTGCATCGAGTCCTCCAACCGGGGCGTCGCGGTGCACCCCCGCTCGGGCGACCTGTCGTACCCGCTGTTCAACTTCGTCCGCTGCACCCAGTGCAAGCGCTGCACCGAGGAATGTCCCTTCGGCGCGCTGGACGACGATGAAAAGGGCACGCCGAAGCCGAACCCGGCCCGCTGCCGCCGCTGCGGCACGTGCATGGGCGCCTGCCCCGAGCGCGTCATCTCCTTCGCCAACTACAACATCGACCAGATCGGCTCCATGATCCGCGAGATCAACGTGCCGCCGGACATGAAGAAGGGCGGCCCCCGCGTGGTCATCCTGGCCTGCGAGAACGACGCCTACCCCGCGCTGGACATGGCCGCGTTGCGCGGCAAGCACTGGAGCCCGTACGTGCGCGTCATTCCCGTGCGCTGCCTTGGCTCGGTCAACGCCATCTGGGTTGCCGACGCCATGTCCAAGGGCATCGACGGCGTGATGATGCTGGGCTGCAAGTACGGCGACGACTACCAGTGCCACTTCGTCAAGGGGTCGGAAATCTGCAAGCGCCGCAAGGAGAACATTGCCGAGACGCTGAACCGCCTTGGCGTGGAACCGGACCGCGTGGAGCAGTACGAAGTCGCCATTGACGAGTACGACAAGCTCCCCGGCGTGATCGAGGACTTCATGAACATGATCCTTGAGAAGGGTCCGAACCCGTTCAAGGGGTACTAGGAGGAGATGGAACATGGCTCAACCCGTCAGGATTCAACCCGATCTTGAGTTCGTCAAAGAACTGCAGGCAGTCGGTGGCGAATCGCTCAAGAAGTGCTACCAGTGCGCCACTTGCAGCGTGGCCTGCCCCATCTCCCCCACGAACAACCCCTATCCCCGCAAGGAGATGGTCTGGGCCTCGTGGGGCCTGAAGGACAAGCTGCTGACCGATGTGGACATCTGGCTGTGCCACAACTGCGGCACCTGCTCCGACCTGTGTCCCCGCGGCGCCAAGCCCGGCGACCTGCTGGCCGCCCTGCGCAACATGACCTACGCGCGGCTCACCCAGCCCTCCATCGTGGGCAAGTGGCTGTCCTCGCCCCAGTACCTGCCCATCCTCATCGCCATTCCCGCCATCCTGTGGGCGGTGGTGTGGATGATCATGGCCGGCGTGAACGGTTCCGTCTTCCCCGAAGGCGAAATCGTGTACGGCAAGCTGTTCCCCGGCGACTTCACCATCGACCCCATCTTCATCCTCACCTTCTTCACGGCGGTGGGCATCCTGTGGAAGGGGACCAAGAACCTCCTCGCCTCGTTCCAGCCCGAGGGGCGCACCATGATGCTCGGCAAGACCAAGCACTGGACGCTGCACCTCATCGACGTGATCCTCGAGGAAGTGGTGACCCACTCCAAGTTCAAGGACTGCGGCGCGGACAAGTCCGACCGCAAGGTGGGCCACATGACCCTCATGTACGCCTTCGTCATCCTGGCCATCGTCACGGGCGTGGTAGCCGTGGGGCACTGGGGCGGCAAGGTGATTCCGGCCATCGAAATCCACACGCCCATGCCCCTGACCTTCCCGGTCAAGATCCTGGCCAACATCGGCGCGGTGATGCTGCTGGTGGGCCTTGCCATCCTTACGGTGCGCCGCAAGGCCCTGGACCCCAGGAAGACCGGCTCCAGCTACTACGACTGGTATCTGCTCGGCGTCATCTGGGTAGTGGCCGTCACCGGCGTGCTCTGCGAACTGCTCCGCCTCGCGGGCATCGCTCCGGTCGCGTACAGCATGTACTACCTGCACCTTGTGGCGGTGTGGATGCTGTTCGCCTACCTGCCGTGGTCGAAGCTCGGCCACCTTGTGTACCGTACCGCCGCGCTCACCTACGTGCGCGCCATGGGCCGCCGCTAGCGGCAGAGAAGGCGGCGCGCGAGGGTGCGCGCCCGGCCGGAACAACGAACCGAGAAGTCATTCTTCCGATATCAGGAGGCTGCAATGTCTGACGAAGGTCGCAGAGTGTTCAAGATGGAAACCGTTCTCGGCCTGGTCGCCGGGAAAGCCGGTGCCGACGTGTCCGACCTGCTGGGCTACCTTGCCCAGCGCGCCCTGGCCACCGAAGAGGAAGCCGCCGTCGCGCCCATGGCCAAGGGCTGGCTGTACAGCCAGAACCCCGCGTTCATGCAGTGCGGCGAAGCCGAAGGCAATTACGACGACTGGGTGAAGAAGGAATGTGGCCGCCTTGGTGACAACGTGTCCCTTCAGCCCATTTCCGCCGCCGAACTGGCCGGCATCAGCGTGGTGCTGGACAAGATCGCGGCCCTGAAGGCCACCGTGGCCGAACAGGAAGACGCCATCGCCGGGCTTGAAGCCCAGGTGAAGGAACTGACCCCCTTCAAGGGCCAGGCCGCCGACCTCGAGAAGAAGCTCGGCCAGTCCGAACAGAAGGTCCAGAGCCTGAACGGCGACATCGCCAACCTGAAGAAGGAACTGGCTCCCTTCAACGGCAAGGTGGCCATTGACGAGAAGGAAATCGAGTCCAGCGTGAAGGACATCGTTTCCCGCGCCGTCAAGGACGCCCTGAAGGCCCTGCCCGTGGCAGCCGCCGGTGCCGCTGCCGCCGAGGGTGGCGATGCCGCCGCCGGGTTCGATGCGCCCGCCGAGGACACCAGCGGCGGCGTGCCCGATACCTTCGGTTTCGGCGCTTCCGGCGCCAGCGACGACGGTTTCGGTTTCTAGTCGCTACGCGGTTTCGAGTCGCCACGCGGTGTAGAGCCGCGAGGCGGCTTGATGTGAGAAGAGAGCGCCCGGTCGGTATGGCCGGGCGCTTTTACGTTGGTGGCGAGGAGGGGGGAGGGGAGGGAGGAGAGGAACGGGGAAGATGTTGTGCCTTGATGGGGGCGGCTTCTACGAAGACAGTCCCACCTCTCCAGCTACCCTCGATTTCGTTATGCCTCCGGCGGGGGGGGGGGGGGGGGGGTTTTAACGAACACCCCCTGCACCCCCGCGTTCCAGGGGGGCTTCGCCTCCCCTGGACCCCCAACGTATCTTGCGCGGCGTCCCTACGGCGCCAGCTTCCCTCCGGCGCGGGGCGCCTTCGGGTGATCTGCCGCCGGTGCCGCCAATGCGCGCGCATCTCCCGCAGCCCTGATTTCACTTGGGTGCCCTGCCCACGCCCCCGCCGCGACGCATGTGCCGCCGCCAAGGCGCGGCGTCACACGCTTCTACGCGCGGCACGTTTCCTTCGGGTGTTGCGGATGAGGCTGCTCTTTCCCCAACCTTTTCCTAGCCCTTCAGCACCACCAAGGGGCGGAAGTGGTCGATGACGCGCACCAGCACGCCGTCCTGGGCGGCCAGCACTTCGGCGATGGGCTTGTAGGCGTCCGGGGCTTCGTCCAGTACGCCTTTGTCGGCGCGGCAGACGATGCCGCGCATCTGCGACCGGAACCGTTCCAGCGGGATGGTGCGCTGCGCCTCGTTGCGGGACATGCGGCGGCCCGCGCCGTGCGAGGCGGAGGACAAGTACTCGGTGTTGCCCAGTCCTTCGGTAACGTACACCCCGTCACGCTGGTTGGCGGGGATGATGCCGGGCTGGCCCGCGTCCGCCGGAGTGGCGCCCTTGCGGTGCAGCACCAGTGGCGCGCCGGAAGGGCCGGGCTGGTTCTGGATCACGGCGTGGTTGTGGTTCTCGTTGATCATGCGGCCCAGCAGCAGGGCGATTTCGTGCTCGGAAAGGGGGGGCTGGACAGAGGGAACCGTGGAAACCGTGGGGGTGGCAGGGCTGGGGACGCGCTTGCGGGTGGTCCCGGCCAGTTGCCGGTGCACGTCGGCCAGGGCGCGCAGGGCGTGTTCCAGCATCAGGCGGCGGTTGAGCAGGGCGTAGTCCAGCGCCCAGTCCATGTCCTGCCGGTAGGCTCGGCCAAGAGGAGAATCGAGGGGGAACAGCCGCCCCTGCTTCATGTACCACGCGCCGATGTCCCAGCCGGAGCGGCGCGAGCCGGAATGCACGGTGACGCCGATCTCGCCCCGGCGGTTCACGCCCACTTCCAGGAAATGGTTGCCCCCGCCAAGGGTGGCCAACTGGATGGACTGGCGCGCGTTGACCGCGTCGGTCAGTTGCGTGTCGCCGCTGGCGCTGGTGAAGAGCGGCAGGTCATACTCGCCGTGGGCGCGGGTGGCCGTGCCCACGGGAATGGCCATCCGCAGCCGGTCGAACAGCAGGCGTCGGGCGGCCTCGTCGGGCAGCACTTCGTCGGCGGGCAGACCGGTGTTCACGTGGCACATGCCGCAGCCGATGTCATAGCCCACGAAGCTGGGGCTGATGTGCCCGTCCAGCAGGGCCACCCCGCCGATACACAGGTCGTAGCCCGCGTGGGCGTCGGGCATGACGGCCAGATGCACCATGCAGGGCAGGGCCAGCGCGCTTTCGATCTGGTCCCAGGTGGCGGCGTCGAGGCGGTCGGGCGGGATGGTCAGGGACAGGCGCGGCGGGGCGTGGCGTACCCCGGTGCAGGTGGCGTAGGCCATGCGGTCGTCTGGAGCCTGGCGGGCCGCGCCGGATGCGCGCCGCTTGCCGCGTTCCCGGCGGGAGTCGTCGGCAGGTGGCTGTGCCCCCCGCTTGCCGGTGTGTTTGCTGTGTGTCTTGCGTCCCATGCCCCATCCATAGGGCAGGCGACGCGGGCGGGCAAGCCGGGCAACCATACGGCATGAAAAGGCCCCGGACTGGTCATGCAAGTCCGGGGCCTTGGCTGCAACAGCGGCGCATTCTTGCGGGCTACTCGCCCATCTGGAAATCCACCTTGATCTTGTATAGCCTGGTGGCGGGCAGGTTCAGGATGGGGATGCCGGTCTTTTCGGTGATCTCGGCCAGGGTGGCGCACACGCTGTCCCACGAGGGGCCGATGCAGGTGAACCAGATGTTGTATTCGTGGTCGCGCAGGTAGTTGTGGGTGACCCCCACGTGGCGGTTCACCTCGGCCACGAATGCGTCCATGGCCTCTGCGGGCACCTTGGCCGCGCACAGCGTGGAGCGGAAGCCCAGCTTGGCCGACTGGAAATTGGCCCCCAGGCGGCGGATCAGCCTGCGCTCGCGCATGGCGCGCACGCGGGCCAGCGCTTCCGCCTCGGTGATGTCGCACTTTTCGCCGATGACGGCATAGGGGCGCGATTCCAGCGGAAAGTCCGACTGGATGACGTCCAGGATGCGCTTGTCGATCTGGTCCAGCGTATCGTTGACAGAGTACGGGGCAGTGCAGCTTTCGGCGTGGGATGCGGTCATGATGCCTCCGTCAGCGGCACGCGCCGGTGCGCCGGGGGGTGTACGAGCACAGCGGTTCCTCGGCCATGTGGTCGCCGCTCATGTTGTAGGCGCGCGCGCGGCAGCCGCCGCACACCTTGTGGTATTCGCAGGGGCCGCACTTGCCGGTGTAGGCGTCCTGATCGCGGAACTGCTTGAAATGGTGCGTGTTGCGCCAGATTTCGGGGAACGGCGTTTCGCGCACGTTGCCGCAGTCCAGTTCCAGGTAGCCGCACGGCTGCACCTGCCCCACGTGGCTGATGAAGCAGAACCCGATGCCGCCAAGACAGCCGCGCGTCAGGGCGTCCATGCCGAAGGTGTCGGGGGTGACGGCCACGCCCTCTTCCTTGGCCCGCTGGCGCATGATGCGGTAGTAGTGCGGCGCGCAGGTGGCCTTGAGGTGCATGGAGGTGGTCTTGCGGAAGTCGTAGAACCAGTTCAGCACATCTTCGTATTCCGTGGCCGAGATGACCTGGTCGCCAAGGCCCGCCGCGCGCCCGGTGGGCACCAGCAGGAAGATGTGCCACGCGGCCGCGCCGATGCGCTCGCACAGCCTGAAGATGTCCTTGAAGCTGCCGAGGTTGTCGCGGGTGACCGTGGTGTTGATCTGGAACTCGATGCCCGCCTGCTTCAGGTATTCGATGCCCCGCAGGGAGGCGTCGAACGCGCCGGGCACGCCCCGGAAGGCGTCGTGGCTGGCGGCGTCCGGCCCGTCGATGGAGATGGAGCAGCGCTGCACGCCTGATTCCTTCATCATGCGGGCCGTTTCCGGCGTGATCAGGGTGCCGTTGGGCGACATGACGCAGCGCAGGCCGATGCCGGTGGCGTACGCGATGAGCTCGTACACGTCGGGCCGCATCATGGGGTCGCCGCCGGTGAAGATGATGATGGGGTTGCCCACCTGCGGAAAGGTGTCGATGAGGGCCTTGGCCTCTGCGGTGGAGAACTCGCCGGGGTAGGGCTCCTCGTGCGCTTCGGCCCGGCAGTGCTTGCAGGCCAGGTTGCACGAGCGGGTCACCTCCCACGCGATGAGCTTGCAGGTGGGGGTGCCGTCGGGCAGGGTGCGCGGCATCTGCGGCGCGCCCACTCCGGAAGGATGGCCGGACGGATGGCCGCCGGGATGACCCGCGCCGGGATGTCCACCCTGAAGGCTGGCGAGATGCCCGCCCGGATGTCCGTGCGGATGATCGCCCTGCGGGCTGGCCGGATGACCACCCGGATGGCTGGCGGGATGTCCGCCGGGGTGTCCGGTCGTGCGTTCGTCGCCGGGGTGTTGCGGATGGCTCATGCTAGTTCACCAGCCCTTTGCGCAGCAGGTCTTCGGTAAAGTACGTGATGATCAGCCCGGCCCCGGCGCGCTTGATGCCCAGCAGCGCTTCCATGACCACGGCGTCCTCGTTGATCCAGCCGTTCAGCCCGGCCGCGCGGATCATGGCGTATTCGCCGCTCACCTGGTAGGCGGCCACGGGCACGTCGAAGCGGTCGCGCACGTCGCGGATGATGTCCTGGTACGGCCCGGCGGGCTTCACGATCAGCATGTCCGCGCCCTCGGCGATGTCGGCCGCCGCCTCGCGCATGGCCTCCACCCGGTTGGCGGGGTCCATCTGGTAGGTCTTGCGGTCGCCGAACTGCGGGGTGGATTCGGCCGCCTCGCGGAACGGGCCGTAGAAGCTGGAGGCGTACTTCACCGCGTAGGACATGACCGGGATGTGGGTGAACCCGTTCTGGTCCAGCGCCCGGCGGATGGCCTGCACCCGGCCGTCCATCATGTCCGACGGGGCCACCATGTCGGCGCCCGCCTCGGCGTGGCTCACGGCGGTCTTGGCCAGCAGCGACAGGGTGGGGTCGTTGTGCACCTCGCCGGAGGTGTCGCCCTGGCGCACCAGGCCGCAGTGGCCGTGGTCGGTGTATTCGCACAGGCACACGTCGGTGCACACCACCAGGCTCGGCCAGCGCTTCTTCAGCAGGCGCACGGCCTGCTGCACCACGCCGTCCTTGTTGTAGGCCTCGCTGCCGCGATAGTCCTTCTCTTTCGGGATGCCGAACAGGATGCAGCTGCGCAGGCCCGTGGCCACGGCGGCTTCCACCTGTTTTTCCAGTTCCTGCAACGAAAGCTGGTACTGGCCCGGCATGGCCCCGATCTCCTTGCGGAAGGCGGGGTCGTCGGTTTCCACCACGAAGTAGGCCATCATCAGGTCGGCCGCGTGCAGCGCGGTTTCGCGCACGATCTCGCGCAGGGCGGCGGTGCGGCGCAGTCTGCGCCCCCGGAAGAAGTCCCCGAATTCGGACATGCCGTCTCCTGGAGTAGGCAGGGTTGAAACGCTTCGCGCGGTGCGTCCGTACCGCAGGGCCGCAGGGCGGCAGCGGCGCGGATGGGCGGTCCGCCGGGGCGGCGGCGCCGTGGGCGCGGCGTGCACCCGGACGGCCCAAGGCCGTCCGGGTACCGTTATGGCAGGTATGGTTCCGGCGCGGGCTGGCCTACGCGCGGATTTCGTCGTCGGTCAGGTAGCAGGCGGGGTCCTGCGCCCAGATGTCGCCGTAGTAGGCTTCGGCGCGGGCGCGGAAGTTGCCGCCGCAGATGTTCAGGAAGCGGCAGGTGGCGCAGCGGCCGCCCACGTGCTGCTTCTTGTCCTTCAGCTTGTGCAGCAGTTCGATGTTCGGGTCGTCCCAGATCTGCGAGAAGGGGCGTTCCAGGACGTTGCCCATCACGTGCTGGCGCCAGAACTGGTCGGGGTGCACCTTGCCGTCCCACGAGATGCAGCCGATGCCGCGCCCGGAGCTGTTGCCCTCGTTGTACTGGAGCAGCTCGAACACCTCGGCGGCGCGCTTGGGGTCTTCCTTCAGCATGCGCATCCACACGTAGGGGCCGTCGGCGTGGTTGTCCACGGTCAGCACTTCCTTGTGCAGCCCGGCGTCGAATAGTTCGCGCGTCTTGTCCATGAGCAGGTCGACCATGGCGCGGGTTTCGGCGTGGTCCAGATCTTCCTTGATCAGTTCGGAACCGCGGCCCGAGTACACCAGGTGGTAGAAGCAGATGCGCGGCACTTCAAGGTCGCGCAGCAGCTGGAACAGCTTGGGCACCTCGCCCTGGTTGCGCTTGTTGATGGTGAAGCGCAGGCCCACCTTCAGCCCTTCGGCCTTGCAGTTCTCGATGCCTTCCAGCGCGCGGCGGAACGAGCCGGGCACGGCGCGGAACCTGTCGTGCACCTCTTCGCCGCCGTCCAGAGAAATGCCCACGTAGGACAGGCCCACTTCCTTCAGTTCGCGGGCCTTCTGCTTGGTGATGAGCGTGCCGTTGGTGGAGATGACCGCCCGCATGCCGCGCGAGGTGGCGTGCTTGGCCAGTTCCACCAGGTCCTGGCGCACCAGCGGTTCGCCGCCGGAAAAGAGCATCACCGGCGCGCCGTAGGCGGCGAGATCGTCGATGATGGCCTTGCCCTGTTCGGTGGAGATTTCGTCCTTGCCGTCGGGGTCCACGGCCTGGGCGTAACAGTGCACGCACTTCAGATTGCAACGGCGGGTCATGTTCCAGACCACCACCGGTTTCTTGTCCTTGGAGAACTGGAGCAGGTGGGAGGGAAGCTGGCCCGAATGGCGCCCGTAACGAAGGGCGTCGGAGGGTTCGACCTGACCACAGTAAAGCTTGGAGATGCCGATCATTCTCACTCCTGTTGGCTGGCCGCCGGACGCGCCCACAAGAGAGGCCCCGGCCTTGGGGCACGGGGCGTGGCGCGGCGGACTGGCACCGGAAAAACGTCCTCACGCCCTAGCATAAATCGTGACGGAGGGAAAGCAACTCCGGCGCGGCGGGCATTGCGGCGCAACGGCCCGGAGCGGGACGCGCGGACGGGGGCAGGGGCGGGCGCAAGGGTGCGGGGTCAGTAGTCCTTTTTCCACATGATGCCGAGTTCGCTCGACGTGGGCGAACTGCGGCCTTCCAGATTCAGGCGGGGCAGCAGTTCCACTTCCACCCGCGCGCCGGTGGTGCCCGGCTCCGCGCCCTGCTCCACGCCCACGTACACGTTGTCCAGCAGGTACTTGCCCGCCTCCAGCGTGGGCTGGCCCTCCCGGACGTCGCCGTCCGGGCGCGCGGATCCGGCCATGGACGGGTCGCGCGGGGCAGTGGCGGAGCGCTGGCGGGCCGGGTCCGACGAGCCCACCCGCAGCACGTCCACGCCCAGGGTGCGCCGTACCGAGGTCAGCACGTCGAAGTCGCCGCCCGCGCCGGACAGGGTGCGCAGGGCGTTGGCGGCCTGCAACGCCTCGAACCGGCTGAGTTCGGTCAGCGGCTTGCCGAACAGCACGTAGCTCATCACCTCGTCCTGGGGTAGGGCGGGCGTGCTGGACAGGGAAAGGGCGGGGCGGCGGGCCGTGCCGCCCACGTGGGCCACGGCGGTGACCGCCGGGCCCTCGTTGGTCAGGTCCAGGTCCAGCGCCGGGTTGGGCGGCCGTTCGCCGGTGAAGGCGATGCTGCCGCGCGACAGGGTGAACGGTTTGGCCAGCAGGTCGAACCGGCCGCGCACCGGCGACAGCGCGCCCACCAGCGCCGGGGACGCGGCGGGGCCGGAAACGCGCAGGTCGCCCTGCCATTCGCTGTCCAGCCCGCGCCCCCGGATGAAGAACCGCTGCGGCACCACGATGCGCAGGTCCAACTGCGGGCCGGGAGGGGGCGTTGGCGGGGTGATGGCCGTGGCGGAAGCGGACGGCGGGGAGGCGGCCTTTTCGGTCACGTCATCAGTGACGTCAAGGGTGGTGACCCCGCCGCCCAGCCCGCGCAACAGGCGCAGTTCGCCCTCGGGCACGGTGATGTCCGCCCGCACCAGCGGCGCGGTGAGCGGGCCGGTGACCTCCACCCCGCCGGACAGGGTCAGTGAAAGGTCGTCGCGGTGCAGGGGGCTGAGGCGCAGCAACCGGCCGCGCAGGTCGATGCGCGGGGTGAGGTCGCGGAAGGCGGGAGCGTGCGGGCCGGACGAGGTGGACGGGCCGGGTGGAGCGGACGGGGGCGGCGAGAGCCGCCCTTCCAGGGCCGCCGCGCCGCCGCGCCCGTCGCCCAGCCGGGCGCGTACGGACAGGGTGCCGTCGTCCTCGCGCCGGGCGTCCATCTGGATGTCCGCCAGCAGCACGCCGGACACCAGGTCTTCGTAGCGCCCGCCGCACAGGAAGGCATCCGCTTCCACGCGGGGGGCGGTGACCGGGCCGCGCAGCGAGGCGGTCAGGCCGCCCGTGCCGGTCAGGCGGCGGTCGGCCAGCGGCACGAAGCGCCACACCGGGGCCACCGGGCCGCGCCAGCGGATATCTGCCGCCATGTCTCCCGTCAGGTCCGGGGCGGGCAGGCCCGCCGTGAAACGCAGGGGCAGGGTGGCGGCCGCTTCGGCCACGTCGGCCTGCAAGCCTTCTGCGGACAGGGTGGCGCGCAGCAGCCCGGCGCCGGGTGGGGTAGCGGGGTTGCCGCGAGCGGGTCCGCCGGATTCGATGGCGCCGGGTTCGATGGAGCCTGCCAAGCGGAAGGCGGCGGGCATCTGGCCGGGGTCGGGGTAGGCCACGTCTTCGGCCTCCAGCCGGAAATGGCCGGAGCCGGAATTCCCCTGCCCGCGCAGCGACGCGGAGCCGGAAATGCGTCCCTCCGGCAGCGGCAGGTCGGCAGCCAGACGCAGCACGCGCAGGGGTACGCCGGTAAGGGCGGCGTCCAGCGTGACGTTGCGGGCGGCGGCATCGCCGTGCAGGTCCAGGGAAACATCCAGGGAGCCGGTGGTGGGGGTGCCCGTGGAGGATGTGGAGGAGGTGGAAGCGGACGCCGCCGGGCGCCCGTTGCGGCCAGCGCGTCGGGAACCCGGGGCCCCCGGCGGCGTGGCGTCCAGCGCCAGACGCAGGCCGTCCACCCGCACTCCGTCGGCCAATGCGATGTCCGTGGGGCGGACCAGGGCCACCCTGGCGCCGTGGGTCGCGTCCGACAGGTGCAGGGTGTCCAGCCGCAGGATTTGCGCGGCGGCATCGTAGCCGCCCCGCACGTCCGCCGTGCTGCGCCCGCGCAGGGCCAGCGCGAAGGCCGCGCCGGGCGTGGGCGCGCCGTTGTTCCCCCCGTTGTTCCCCCCGCTGTCCCCCATGCCCAGCGTGGCGTTGGCCGCATCCCAGGCCAGCCCGGCCGCCCTGCCGGGTCCGGTGCGCAGGCGGGCCGCGCCGCGCGGGGGTGCCCCGTCCCGCATGTCCTGTATGTCCCGTATGTCGAGGGTCAGGGACAGGGTGTCGAGTGTGGCCGCGCCGCCGATGGAGAGCCGGTCCGCCGTGGCCTCCGCGTGCAGCGGGGTGGCGGCCCCCCCGGCAGCGGCGAGGGCAGGGAGGGGGCTTCCGTCCCCCAGCCGTACCCGCAGCCGGGCGCTCCCGCCGGACAGCGACGTGCCCGCCGCGCGGGAGAGCGCGGACCAGTCGGCCACGGCCATGTCGGCGGTACCGGACAGGGTGGGTGCGGCGGCAGCATTCCGCCATGACGCGGCAAGGGATGCCAGCCCGCGCAGGCCCGCCCCCTCGGCGCGGGTGAGGTCCACGCGTGCGTTGCCCCGTTCTTCACCCCGTTCGCCGCGCTGTTCCAGCCGCCAGTGGGCGTCCACGGCCAGCGGCGCGCCCAGGGCGTCGGAGGCGGAAATGTTCAGGCTGCCCCGGCCGGACAGCGGAGGGGCAAGAGATTCGGCGGGCGGTGTGGCGGGGGCCGCCATGCCGCCGGGGTGCGTAGTTCCGGCGGGGTGGGGGGCGGCCACGGGCAGGTTCAGGTCCGCCTCCAGCCGGGCCGCCAGCCCGCGCACCCCGACCGTGGGCAGGACGAGAGACGGCAGGACGGCCGACAGGCGCACCTTGGGGGCGGCCAGCATGCCGTTGGCGTCGAGGTCGAGGGTCAGGGTGTCCTCGTCGTTGTGGGCAGCCCGCGTGGGTGTGCCCTTTGTCTGCTGCCCGTCGGAGGCCAGCAGGCCGTTCACATCCGTCACGGTCAGCCGGGCCGCGGCGTCGAGCACGGACGCGCCGGTTACCGGAGGCAGCAGGCCGGGTGCCGTGCCGTTTTCGGATGCGGGGGCGGCGAGGCTGGCCGTGCCCCGGCCGGACAGCCGGGTACCGGCAAGCTCGCGCAGTTCCAGCCGCAGGGGGGCTGCGTAGCCGCCGCTGGCCTGGGCGGACAGGGCGGGCGATGCACCCAGCAGGTGCTGAAGCTGCGGGGAATGCCAGCGCAGTCCGTCGCCTTGGCCGCGCAGCGTCAGGCGCAGGCCGGGGGGGACGCCGGTGGGCTCAGCCCCCGGAACGGGCGGCAGGCGCAGGTCCAGGTCCGCATCCAGCCGCGCGTTGCCCGCCAGCAGGGGGGGCGGGGTGGCCGGGCTTTTGCCGGGAGTTCCGGGTGTCAGGCCAGGTCCGCTGCCCGTGGCCGGGGCGGGCGGCGTCAGCAGCGCCAGCAGGCCGGGAAGGTCCGGCAGTTCGGCCGCAAGGCTGGCCGTGGCCTGCCGGGTGGCGGCATCCCACGCGCCCCCGCCGGTCAGGGCGGTCAGGATGGTCAGCGGAACGGAGGGGACCGCTTGCGGGGCGGCGTCCCCGTCGGGCCTGCCCGCATCGCCGTTCCCGTCCCTGGCCGCCGGGTCGGAGGCCAGACCGGCGGCAAGCCGCAGGCCGTCCAATGCCAGCCGCTGGCCGGTGCGGTGCAGGGTACCATCCATGTCCACGGCAATATCCGCGTGCGCGGCCGCCGCCACGCCGCGCAGATCGCCCCGGCCGCTCAGGGCCAGCGCGTCCCCGTCCGGCCCGTTCAGGCGGCCATGCACCGTCAGTGCGGCCTCGGCCGTGCGCAGGGGGGCATCAGGCAGCAGGGCGGCTGCGTCGCGCAGCCGTGACCGCACGCTGGCGCGCAGGTCCATGGGGGCGGCCAAGGCCGTTCCGGCGGGGGCGTGCAGCGTGCCGTCGGCAAGTTCCAGGCTCCATGCGCCGCCATCCAGCGCCAGCAGGGGGATGTCCAGCGCCATGCCGTCGCGCCCGTGTCTGCCGGAGGCCTGCGCCCGCAGGGTCAGGCCCGTGTCCGGCGAATCCGGCATGCCGGAGGAACCCGTCCAGCGGCGCAGTTCCGCCGGGGCGTCGGCACCAGCCTGCGCGGTCAGGTGCAGGTCGGCCCGCCAGACGGAATCCTTCCGGCCCGCCAGCCATGCGGCGATGCCCGGGGCGCTGGCGTCCAGTTCCGCGTCGGCCTCGCCGTCCAGCCGCAGCAGGTCGCCCGCCGAGGCCGCCAGCCAGCCGTGCCACCGGCCGCCGCTGCCCCGTCCGGCCAGCCGCAGGCCATAGGCGGGCAGGTCCGGCTGGCCCGCAAGGCAGCCCAGCAGGCCGCCCGCGTCCTCGCCGCCGGTGACGTCCAGTTGCAGGTCGCCGCTGCGGGCGGCGTAGGACAGGGCGAGGGCAAGGCCGCCGGGGGGTGCCGTCCCGGAAACATTCGTAGCGGAGCCGTCCGGGGCAGGGATATCCGGTCCGTTGCCAGCGGGCACGGGTTCGCGGTCCAGTTGCAGCCGGGCGGACACGGCCCCCACGGGGGCGTCCAGCGCGCCGCGCAGCGAAAAGGTCAGTTGGCGGCCCAGCAGTTCCGCGCCCAGCACGGCGTGGTGCACGGCCAGTTCCCCCAGCCGCATTCGCACCGGCAGGGCCAGCGGGTCGAATGCCGCCCCGTCGTCCGGATTCGGTTCTCCGCTGTCCGGCATTTCCGGCATCCGTTCCCAGCGGGGGGATGTCACGCGCACCAGTTCCACGTCCAGCGTGACATGCAGCAGGGCCAGCGGGCGCAGGCGGATTTCCGCTTCGTCCACGTGCAGCCAGGGGCCGCGCCCGTCGGCCAGGGTCAGGTTGCGCAGCAGCAGCCGTTGCGGCAGGGGGCCTTCCAGCCCGTCCAGCGTGGCGGTGACGCCCGCCGCCGCCAGCAGCCGCACGGCCTGTGCCGCCAGCCATGCCTCGCCGGGGGCGCTGCGCAGGAAGGCCGCCCCGGCCCCCAGCGCCAGCAGCAGGGCCGCCAGCGTCGCCAGCGCCGCAAACCCCAGGGTGCGCCACGGCCGCCGCGTCCGGCGCTTCCCTTCGGGGGGTGCGGGCGGCGTCGGCGGTGCGGTGCCGGGGGCGGTATGGCGGTGCGGGTCGGTCATCAGAAGCTCTGCCCGATGCTGATGTAGAATTGCAGGGGTGCGTCGTCCTCGCGCGGGTTCAGCGGGGTGGCCACGTCGAAGCGCAGCGGCCCGGCCACGGTGTAGTAGCGCACGCCGATGCCCGCGCCCCAGCGCATGGCGTCGCCGAAGCGGGGCGTTTCCTGTTCGTAGACGTTGCCGCCGTCCAGAAAGGGCACGATGCCCAGGGTTTCCGAAATGCGGTAGCGCAGTTCGAAGCTGGCTTCGCCGAACGAGGAGCCGCCGATGGGGTCGCCGTCCTCGCGCGGGCCCAGCGACTGGTAGGCGTAGCCGCGCACCGAGCCGCCCCCGCCGCCGTAGAAGCGGATGGAGCCGGGCACCGCCCCGCTGGACGCCCCGGACAGCGAACCGGCGGCCGCGCTGGCGGCCAGCACCAGCCGTCCGTCGGGGCCGTCAGGCCCGTCGGCGGGCGGGGTTCCATCGCCGTCCCGGCCGCCCGGCCCGTCCTGCCCGGGCCGGTCTGCCCTGCCGCGCAGCAGCACGTGGTAGGCGCTGACGTCCAGCCGCGAGCGCACCACGTTGAACGGTTCGCCGTACACCCCGGTGTAGGGGGTGACGGAAAGTTCGGCCCGCGTGCCGCGCGTGGGGTCCAGCAGGTCGTCGGTGCCGTCGCGGCGCAGGAAGAGCGGCAGCCCCCACATGGTGTACGAGCGTTCCGGTCCGTTGGCGTCCTCGATGCGGCCGCCTTCGGTGGAAACGCCCGCCCCGGCCCGCCAGCCGGGGGCCAGGTCGCGCGCGAGGCCCAGCGAGGCGAAGGCCGCCTGCTGGTCGTAGGCGTCGGAGGTTTCGTTGCGCACCCAGCTTTCGGCCAGCAGTTCTTGGTCGGGGCGCAGGAAGGACGGCTTGCGGAAGCTGGCCTTGCCCTCCTGCCGCTTGTCCCAGACGGGCAGTTCCAGGCGCAGCCGTTCCCCTTCGCCCAGCAGGTTGCGGTGCTCCCAGAAGGCCAGCACGCCGGGGCCAAGGGTGGAATCGTAGCGCAGGCCGCCGCCCACGGTGCGGTGCGGCCCTTCGGTCACCTCCGTCCGCACCGGGCTGGTGTAGACGGTGCCCGGAGTGGGATCGGGCACGTCGGCGGACGTGTCAGGTGGTGTGCCGGGGGGTGTGCCGGGGGGCGTGTCGGGGTGGGACGTGCTTCCGTCCCCGGCCTGGCCGCCTGCGCCGGAATCCGCCATGGGCACGGCTCCCACGCTGACCGCGCTGAACAGCCCGGTGGCGCGCAGCCGTTCGCGGTAGCGATCCACCGCCCGCTCGTCCCACGGCTGGCCGGGCTGCCAGTCCGCCATGGATTCCAGCCATTCCGGCCGCACCGTGCGCGTGCCGAACACCTGCGGCGGCCCCATGAGGGTGGGCTGCCCCGCCTCCACGTCCACGGCGGCGTCCAGGGTGCGTGCGGCGTGGTCCACTCCGTACCGGGCGGACGCCACCCGCGCGAACGGGTAGCCCATGTCGCGCAGGGCGGCGGGCACGCGGTCCACGGCGTCCAGCACGGCGTCGGACGCGGCGGGCGCGCCGGGGGCCAGACCCACGTCGGCCAGGGTGCGCGGCGGCGCGGGGGCGGGTTCCGTGGCGGGCGGGCGCATCCAGTCGATGATGCGGATACGTGTGGCGCCCACCACGTAGCGCGGGCCGGGGCGCAGTTCCAGCCGCACGGCCACGGGCGACGCTGCGGCGTCGATGCTGCCTTCCGCCGTGCCCGCGTAATACCCGTGGGCGCGCAGCACCTTCTCCGCCTCCTGCTCGTCCGCCAGCATGCGGCGGTGCAGGCCGGTCAGGCTGTCGGGCGGGGTGTCGGCCAGGCGGTGCAGCAGGCTGGCGTCGCGCACGCCGTCCAGCAGGGCCTGTTCTCCGGCGTCGGGTGAAGGCGGCGACGCGGCGGCGGGCTGCGGCATGGCGGGTGTGCCGTCTGTGGACGCGCTGTCTGTGGACGCGCCGTCCGGGAATGCACCGCCCGTGGATGCGCCGTTGGGGGACGTGTCGCCGTCGGGCGGGACGATGACGAAGGATACCCGGTAGGCCACCTTGTGCACGGGCTGGTCCGCGTTCGCGTCAGGGGATGTTCCGGGAGGGGGGGCCGGAATTGGGGGAGCGCCCGTGTCCGTGGGGCTGGGGCACAGGTCCGGCGGGGTGCGCGGCGGGGTGATGGCGCCGAAGGCGCGGGTTGCCGCATCGTCGGCGTGCGCGGCATCGCGCGGGGGAGCAGACCCGGCAGGCCCGTCCGTGCCGGATTCGGCAGCCGGGGCGGAAGGGCCGGGCGCCTCGGAAACGGTGTGAGCGCCGTTGCCGGTGGCCGCGCAGCCCGCCAGCGTCAGGGACAGCAGGGGCAGCAGGGGCAACAGGGCCAGCGCCAGCTGAAGCGGCACGAGGCGGAACCACCACGCCACGGCGGCGCAAGGACGGATGCACGGCATGCCGCAGGATAGCGGCTGGACGGCGATTTGACAACGTGAGGCGGGCGGCGGCGTAAACGTTGCGGGGTGGCCATGGGGCCACCCCGCGAAAATGGGCGATGGCTGGGGGGCGGCCCCCTAGAAGGCGGGCTCCTTGGACAGCCCCTTGGGCGCGGGCGGGTTGATCCACAGCTTGACCTCCTGCGCCATGTCCCACGAAACGGTCTGGGTGATGGCCCACATGGGGTCGCTGGGCATGCGGGCCTTGGCGGAGAACAGGATGAAATCGTTGGCGAACTGGTGTTCCATGACCCCGGCGTGGCCCATGGCCCAGATCATCTGGCCGGTGTTCACGTCCCATATCTCCAGCGACACCGACAGCTTGGAATCGCCGGAGGTGCCGCCGTTGACGTAGTGGGTGACGTAGCCGCCGATGAGCAGTTGCGCCCCGCGCAGGGCGGCCATCTGCATGGCCAGGTCGCGGCGGTAGGGGGTGGCGTTCTCCGCGAACTCGATGACCGGAAAGACCTTTTCCGACAGCCACGCCTGCCATATCTGGCGCGACACCTCGAGGCCCACCACGCTGGGCTTCTCCATCTGCTGGGTGACCCGGAAGGGCACGAACAGCGCGGTCAGCTGCCGGTCGGGCGGGGTGACGGGCCGCACGCTGACCTGCGGATTGCCGCGCCGCACCCAGTCGTCCATGTAGAAGATGGGCTGGCTGCCGAGGTCGAGGTACACCCCGGCCTTGGGCGGCCCCGAACAGGAGGCGGCCAGCGGCAGAAGCAACAGGAACAGCAGGAACAGCCGAAGGCGCGCGGCGGGGCGGGCGCGCCGGCCGGAATGGCTGCCGGGGGCGGCGGGTTTGGCCGGGCAGGGCATGAAGGGCATGGACAACGCTCCGGGGATGACCGTGGGCCACGGGCCGCCATGGCGGCGGGCGCACGGGCGGTGATGTCGGAAAGCCGTCGCGCGGACGGATGTGGATATGCCGAAGCAAGAATGGTGCCGGGGGGGGTGCCGGGAATGCGTGGGGGCGCGTGCCGGGCTGCGGGCGGGGTGAGGCGCGGGAGCCGGACAGGACGGCAAGGGCGCCCGGCGGCCTATTGCAGGCGCGGGGTGGGCGTGGGCGCGGCCTGGGCCGATTCCAGGATCTGCTCGCGGGTGCGCTGGATGCCGTTGTGCAGGTCCAGCCTGCGCTGGGCGGGGATGCGGTGGAATTCCGGGCGGCGGGTAAGGTCCATCAGGTCGTTCATCTCGTGGCGGATGCGCCGCAGGCGCACCAGCGTCTCGGCGTCCACGGGGGCCACCCGTTCGGCGATCTCGGCCAGTTCTCGCAGTTCGGCGGCCAGGTCGCGGATGGTGCGCGGCGCGATCTCGCGGGAATGCCTGCGCCGTTCGCGCAGTTCGTTCCACAGGGCGCGCAGTTTCCTGAACATGGCCGCCTCCCCGGTTGTCCCGGCCGGTTCCCTCGTCCGTACGTCCCCCCCTGTTCTCGCATGCTCCCGCATGTTCCCCGCATCTCGCGTGGTCCGGCGGGATGCGCGCCCTGCGCCGCCTTACATGGGCGCCGAGGACATGAACATGCGCAGCAACTGCACCGTCAGCGCGAAGCCCAGCCCCAGCAGCGGCCCGATGGCCAGCGCCGTGCGCGACCAGGGCAGCCGGTGCGCGTACTTCACCCCTACGAAGGTGCATACCACGAACCACAGCGATCCCACCACCGGCCCCACCAGCGGCACCACGCTGAGCACCGTGGGCGCCGCGCTGTACGAGATGACCCGCACCGTGGTGGGCAGGTCGGCCGCGCGCGGCTCCACCAGCCGGATCATGAAGTGGTACAGGCCCGACAGCACGGCCAGTTGCAGCAGCAGGGTGAACGGCGAGAGCAGCAGGGTCATGGGCAGGCTCATGTCGTGGGTGACGCTGCCCATCCAGGCCTGCAACTGCGGGTCCTCGATGAAGCCGCCGAAGGCGCGCATGCTCATGAGGTACCACAGCCGTTCGGTGAGCGCCTGGAAGATGCCGATGAGCAGGTAGAACGTCACCGGGCGCTTCAACGAACCCGAGGAGCGCACCCCGGCGAAGAAGCGCGGGGCCGCCAGCATGACCCGCAGGATGGTCTGGTACAGGCCGGGGAAGAAGCCCAGGCGGTCCAGGTTTTCCCACGGCACCTCGCTGCGGGCGGACGCGGCCCACGGCGGCCGGGGGGCGTCCCGTTCGTCGGGGCGCTGGCCGTCGCGCGGCGGAAAGGGGTCGCCATGGCCGTCGGAGTCCTGCCTGCTGCCATGGGCGTCATGGGATTCATGGGGGGCGCCATGCCCGCCGTTGGCGCCACGGTCGTCGGCCTGCCGCTCGTCGCCGGGACGGGCCTTGGGTCCGGACTGCTTGCGCCAGCGGTCGCCCACCGAGGCCACGGCGTCCCAGATGTCGCGCGGCGAGCCGGGGCGGCGCTGGCCATTGGCGGGGGCGTCGTGCCCGTTGTTGTCGTCGCGCCCGTCATGGTCGTCGTCGGGGGCCGGGGCGCGGCCACGGCCGGGGATCACCGCGCCGGGGGGCAGCGGGTCGTCGCCGGGGCGGGAAAGATCGGTGTGCCCATGGGGGAGGTCGGGGGCGCCGGGGGCGCGGGGTGCGCCCGCATCGGGGCCGGACATCTCCGTATCGGGAGCTTCCGTACCGGACGCATGGGGTGCGGTGGCGCCGGATACGGGGCGGGGTTCACCCACGTGGTCGTCCTCGCCCACATACTCGTCCTCTGTGCCGGGTGCGCCGGGCGCGCCATGTGCGCCATGTGCGGAGGTCGCCGGAGGGGCGGAGGGACGGCGGCGGAACGCGGCGGGCAGGCCGTCGTCCTCGTCCCGCGCCATGCCGGGCGCGGCATCGGCGCTGGCTGCGGGAGGCATGGCGTCATCCTGTCCGGCGGGGGTGGCGCGTCCGGCCGCCGCGTTGGCGGGAGCCGCGCGGGACGAAGCGTCCGTACTCGCCTGCCGGGCGGCGTCGGGGGCCTCGTCGGGCGCGAGGGCGCGAAAGCGGAACCGGTGACGGCACTTGGGACAGGTGGCGATGGCGGCCGAGGACGGAATCTTGCTGCTGTCGATGCTCCGCTCGAACTGGCATTCCGGGCAGCGTATAATCATGGGAAATCCTTTGCTTCCTTGCATATGCCCAGTGTAGGGCATCGGGCAGCGCAAATCAAGGTGGGCGGTCCCGCGCGCTGTTTTGCGTCGCGGACCGGTGGCGTCGTCCGGCGCTGGCCCCTCATCCTGGTGGCAGTGTGACAGGGCGTCAGGGCGACAGGGGCAGGCGCAGGGCCGGATGGCGGCGCGGCGCGCCGTCCCGTTCCCCGCCGCCGGGCATCAACCCGGCCGCCGCGAACAGGCGGCGGGGCAGGGCGGGGTACTTCGCGCTGAGCCGGTGCGGCCCGCCCGGGGCGGGACGGCCGTCCCCGGCGGTTCCCGCCGCGTCGAACACCCGCAGGCGTTCTGCCAGCACGTCCCGGTCCTTGGCGGTCCAACTCAGGTGGTCGATCCAGGCATCGGCCAGCAGGCAGGTGTGGCCGCGCACCCCCACCACCCGCTCGTGCACCGCGCCTTCGAAGCGAACCCCCGGCGCGCGGCGGAACAGCCGCAACTGCACGTCGGGCCACAGGCCGTAGCCCGCGCGCAAGTGGTCCGCATCGGGATAGGCCGTGGCGCGCGGGAACAGCCACGCCCCGGCTTCGGGCACGGCCATCAGGCGCGGCAGCAGCGCCCATGTGCGGGGGGACAGGCGTTCGTCGGCGTCCAGATACAGGCACCATCCGGCGGACAGCAGTCCCAGCATGGCGTTGCGCTGGGCGGAAAAGTCGCTCCCCAGCGGCCGCACCGCCTGGCGCAGCGGCACGGAGCACAGGGCCGCCGGGTCGAAGCCGGGCGGCGCGCCGTCCCAGACCACGGCCATTTCGCGCACCCAGGCGGGTATCTGGGCGAAGAACGCGGGCAGGTCCGGCTCGTCCGGGTGCAGGATGGCCCCCACGCCAAGATCGGGGCCGGGCGTGGGGTGGGCGTCCCGGTCGCCGCCTTCCCGAGCCGGGGGCAGGTCCACGGGCACGCAGGCGGCGAACAGCCGCCGCCAGCGGCGCAGGGCTTCAGCCTCCGTTCCGGGCAGGAACGGGTTGGGGAACAGGGTGGCGGTTTCCGGCGCGATGCCGGTGGCCCGCAGCAACAGCAGCAGCGCCCACGGCGAGGTGTCGGCCAGCAGGCGCGGGGCCGTGGGGGTGGGGCGCGACGACGTGAAATCCTTCAGGCGGCCGGTGGCCAGCGCCGCGCGCATCCGGTCCGGCGCGAGGTCGCACAGGGTCAGGCGGGGCGGGGCGTCCGGTCCCTCCCCCATGGAGGCCAGGGCATCGGCCAGGGCGTCGGCCAGGCTGCCGTCCCCGGTGCCCAGCAGCACGAGATGGGGGCGCCCGCTGCGTAGCGCCAGGCGCACCGCCTTTTCCACCGCCTGCGTGATGGACGCCGCGTCCGGGGCATCCGCCGGAGGCGGCGTGTCCGGGCTGCCCAGCCGGAATTCCAGCACCGCGCGGGTGTAGGCCGCCAGCAGGGCGTCGGCGGCGTCCGGCCCAGATATGGCGGACATGGCGGACGCGGCGGGCGCGGGCCTAGCGGACGCGTCGCTCATGAAGCCTCCCCGGCCGCCAGTTCCGGCGGGCACAATTCGTCGTACAGCGCTTCCAGCGCGCGGGCCTGGGCGTCGGCGTCGAACAGCGCGGCGGCCTTGCGCCGTCCGGCCTCGCCCATGCGCCGGGCCGTCTCCGGGTGGCGCAGCAGGTGCAGCACCGCCTGGGCGTAGTCCTCCACCGTGTCGGCCACCAGCCCGGTGACGCCGTGCTCCACCAGTTCCAGTTGGGCGTTGTCGCGCAGGCCGGGGCAGGGGTGGGTGACCACGGGCAGCCCGGCGGCCATGGCCTCCGCGATGGCCAGGCCGAAGCTCTCGCCGGTGTCGTTGGCATGGGCCAGCAGGGAAAGTTCGTTGAAGAACCCGGCCAGTTCCGCGTCGTCGCGCACCGGCGGCAGGAAGCGCACATGGTCCGCGAGGCCGTGCCCGCGCACGTAGCGTTGCGCCTCTGGTGTGCCGCCGATGACATCGTAGCGGAAGTGGGGCATCTCGCGGCGCAGCACGGGCAGGATGTGCAGGGCCAGCGGCGACCACTTGCCGGGGTCCGGCCGGGACAGGCGGCCCAGCACCGGGCGGGAGTAGTCGCGCGCGGCCGGGTCCGCCGGGTTCGGGGTCAGCCGGGCGAACAGCGCCGTGTCCACGGGATTGTACAGCACCCGCCAGCGCGGGGGCACGGCGGGGATGCCCTGCACGCGGGCGAAGCGTTCGGCGCAGAAGCGGGACACGAACAGGGTGACGTCGATGAGCCGCCCCGACGGCGAAGGGTCGTGCCGTCCGAAGACGTTGGTCTCCACGATGGCGGGCAGGCGCCGGGGCATGACCGTGCCCGTGCCGGGAGAATGCGTGGCGGCGCCGGTCGGCGGGGAGTTGGGCAATGGGGAACCAGTTGGGGGGGAACCAATCGGGGGGGCGGGCGCCTGGCGGAAGGCCGTGCGCAGGGGGCGCAGCAGTTCCGGCTGGGGCCAGCCCGCGCGGTGCACGTGCACGATATGGGGAAGGTGGCGCGCGGCCACGCCCCCCAGGTCGCCGCCGATGAAGGTGGTCACCCCCGCCTCGCGCAGGAGGGCGGCGCGGGGGCCGTCCGACGGGCTCCACACCGCGCGGTGGAAGCGGGCGGGGTCCAGCCGGGTCAGCAGCAGTTGCATAACCTTTTCGGTGCCGCCGAGCCCCAGCGAGGGGACCACGTGCAACACCCGGCGCTGTGCGGCGACGGGCTGCGGGCCGGAATGACCCGGCGCGGGGGCGTGGGGTGCGGCGGTGACCATGGGCCGTGTTCTAGCCCAGCGGGGCGGGCATGGGAAGGGTTCGCCCCTTCGCTCTCCCCCCGTCCGGGCATGCGGGCAAGCCCCTAGCCTTGCGCGAACTTGCGGTACAGGCTGGCCGCGGCCATGCGGCTGGGGGCGAAGCCCTTCACCGGCTGGCCGTCGGCATTGGCCTGTGGGTCGGCCTGAGGCCCGGTCTGGGCGTCGGCCTGGGCAGTTACGGGGGCATTGGTGGGCGCGCCCGCTGGCGCCGGTTGTGTGGATTGCACGGACGCCGCCTGCGCGGCGGCCGCCACGGGCTGCGCGGGCAGTCCCTGCGGAGCGGGCTGGACGGGGGCATCGGCTGCCGCCTGCGGTGCGGCCTCGCCCGCGGGGGCCTGCTGGCCGTAGGCCTGGGCGTGGGCGCGGCCGAACTGCGCGGGCCTGCCCAGCGGCGGCATCTGCGCGGCGGGCAGCGGCGCGCGCGAGGGCGCTGCGTTGGCGGGCGCGCGGTTGGCCGCCATGCTGGCCCCGATGGCCATGGCCTCGGGGGTGTTGACGATCTGGCCGTAGGCGCCGCGCAGGCCGGACAGAATCTTGATCACCTCGTCGATGAGCGCCACGTCCATCTTGAGGTTGGCGTTGAGCAGGCGGGTGGAGCAGTAGAAGTACAGCTTGTGCAGGTTCTGCGCCAGTTCGCCGCCCTTTTCCATGTTCAGGCTGGCGTCCAGCTCGTTGACGATGTCCAGGGCCTTGGAGATCAGGATGCCCTTGGCCGCGTAGTCGCGTTCGGCGATCTTCTCCTTGGCCTGGGTCAGGAACTTGATGGCCCCGTCATACAGCAGGAGCAACAGTTCGCCCTGGGTGGTCGTGGTGACCTGGGTCTGTAGGTAGGCGTGCGCAGCCTTCTGCATTGCATTCTCCCGATGTATGCGCCCGCGTGCCGGTGCGGTGAGTGCGCCGCGGGTGGTGGTCGATCCCCGCGCCGGGGCGGGGGGTGTACGTCTGTTGCGCGGCCGGGCATGGGGCGGCCGGCCGGGTCGCCCGGAGTACCCGGATTGCCCTGTTTACCCCATGTACCCCATTTACCCCGTTTACGAAGAAGACGACGACGAGGACAGCGACTTGATCTGGCTTTCCACCGACTTGCCGAGGGCGTCGTAGCGGGCCAGGGTGGCCTCCAGCCGCGAGTAGCGCAGCCGTTCGCGCCGTTCCCACTGGGTGACGCGGTCCACTTCCTTGTCGATCTTCTTCTGTATGTCGTCCATGATGTCCTGGTAGTTGTCCTCCAGGATCTTCAGCGCGCCGTCGCTGCCCAGCATGTCCTTCAGGGTGTCGCTGAGCCCGCCCAGCTTGCCCTCCTTGATGCGCATCCGGCTCGAGTAGCTGCCCGGCGAAAGGTTGTCGATCTGCAGCGCCAGGCCTCGGGCGTCGCCTTCCATGGCGGTGATCTGCTTGTTCACGTTGTCCACGTTGGCGCGCTTGCCGCCCACGTAGGCGTTGACGATGTTGCCAGAGGCGTCCACGTCGTAGGTCACGTCGTAGATGCCCGCCTTGGTCACGCCCTTGACGTGCGAGTAATAGCTGAAGTCGGACGAATCGGACACGGGCAGCCCGTCGGCGGCGAACAGTTCCGCCACGGCCGTGGGGTTGCTTTTCAGCACCTCGTCCAGCTTCTCTTCGTCCAGTTCCAGCAGGCCGGCGTTCAGGCTGTTGGTTTCGGCGTTGGTCAGGATGCCGATGTGCGCCAGCGACGAAAACACGTCGCCGCGCATGAGGTTGCCGTCCTTGTACTGATATTCGAAGCCCGCGGCCTTGTCCGCCGTGGCCATCTTGAGTTGGGTGGCCAGCAACTGCACGCCGTAGTTGCCGGTAAGGACGGACCCCTTCTGCATGGAGTACAGCGACGAGGCGTCGTCGGGGCTGTCCACGTCCTTGGAACTGTTGACGGCGGTCAGCGACTTGATCTTGGAGCGCACGGCGTTCATGGCGTCCACGAACGCGACCACGTTCTCCTTGATCTTTGCGGTGTCCGTGACCACCGAGATCTGGGTGGTGCCCACGTCCTTCAGGGTGATGGTCATGCCTTCCACGGCGCCGGTCAGCGTGTTGGACATGGATTCCAGCCAGGTGGTGGCCGGCCAGCCGTTGACGCGGTATTGCGCGTTCTGGTTGGCCTGTACCGTCCAGTTGGCGGCATCGCTGGGCAGCCCGCTGACGGTGGTGCCCGAGCCCACGGACAGCGTGGCGTTGGCCCCCAGGTCCATGCCCCGGAACTGGAAAGTGTAGCCGGTGCCGTTCTGCACCAGCATGGCCTTGACCCCCGGATTCTGGGGGTCGTTGTTGATCATGTTCTTGAGCCCTTCGATGGTGGTGCCGCTGGGCACGGTGATCGAACGGGTCTTGCCCATGTAGGTGTAGACGAACTGCTGGTCGCTGCCGGAGTCGTTGACCTTGGTGTTCTTGGCGGCGAAGGCGGTGTTGTAGGTCCAGATGGAGCTGGAGGCCATCTGCCCCACCTCGATCTTGTAGTTGCCCTCGAGCACGCTGGAATCGGTGGTGGCGCTGGCCACGGTCTCGGCGGAACTGGATGCGGTCTTCACCAGGAACTTGCTCATGGAACTCATGGAGTCCACGATGTCCTTCAGCGAGGCGATTTCCGTGCGCAACTCGCCAAAGGCGTCCTGACGCCGCTGCCAGTCGGCCTTCCACAGGGTAAGACGCTTCTGCGGGATCTGCTCGATGGACTTCAACTGGTCGATGACCTTGGAGAAGTCCGTGCCGTTGCCGAGCCCGGAAAAGTATACGCCGCCGGATGCCAGTTCAACCATGATGCACCTCTTCGCCGGAAGAAATTTCCCGATGGGGGTCTCCCGCCGTGGGGCTGCAAGGCTGGTGCCAGAGTGGACCGCCCTCTCCCTCGTGAACCTTATCGGCGGGGGAACGGAGGGCTTTAGGCCGGGGGGCGCGGCGTACGCCACGGGGGGCGGGGAAGGAAGCGGGACGGGGCCGGAAAGGCCAGCGGATGCGGGGAGCGGAGGGAACCGGAGTGAGGCCGGGAAGGGATTACGCGTCGGCCAAGGGAGCGCCGGCCAAGGGAGCGCCAGCCAAGGGAGCGCCGGCCAGGGGGGCGGAGGTCAGGCGGGCCAGTTCGCGCCGGGCTTGGTCCGGGTCCATGCCGCGCGCGGCGGCAAGGGCGGGCAGGTTTTCCTCGGCGTCGCAGGGGCGCACGTACAGCGGCTGCACGTCGTCGGGGCCGTAGGCGGCCGTGGCGGCCAGGGGCAGCAGCAGGGCGGGGGCAGGGTGGTCGAACCGGGCGGGCAGGAAGCGCGCCCCCGGCAGCAGCGCGGCCAGGGCCGGAGCCAGGGCGGCCCGGTTGCGGGTGGCCCCGCTGCCCATCAGGTACACCGGGGCGGCGGCGGCAGCGCATCCGGCCGCAGGTGTTCCGGCCGCAGGATTCACGTTGCCGAATCGCGCCGCCACTATCCGGGCCACGGCGGCGTTCAGCGTCGCCGCCTCCACCGGGGTCAGGGCTTCGGGCAGGGGGGAGGGCACGGCGGTGGCGGCCCCGGCGACGTCCGCCAGACTGGTCGCGTCCGCCGTCTCGCCGGGCATGCGGAAGGACTGCATGTGCACCAGCCCGCGCCGGGCGTGGGTCAGCACCCACAGCACCGCGCCGCGCGGCAGCAGCGGCCCGCAGGCCAGCAGTTGCGTGTAGGACAGTCCCGCCTGTTCGGCGCCCAGCGCGCGGGCCATGCCCGCCGCCGTGGACAGCGCCAGGCGCAGCCCGGTGAAGCTGCCGGGGCCCTGCACGCAGGCGATGCGCCGCACATCGCGCAGCGAAAGGCGCATCCGCGCGAAGGCGTCGGCCAGGGCCGGGGCCAGCAGTTCCGTGCCTTGCGAGGGCACGTGCCATTCCTGGGCGAACAGGGGTTCGCCGTCGCGCAGGGCGGCGGCCTGCACGCGCGATTCCGCCGCGTTCAGGGCCAGGGTGATGGCCCCGTCGCCGTGTGCGGCGCAGGTCCCAATCGTCCCTGTGGCCCCGATCGTCCCTGTGGCCCCCGCCATCCCCTCCATCTGGGTCATTGCAGGTTCCGCACGATGTCGTTGTAGGTGGCCAGCAGCATCAGGGCCAGCAGGAAGGCCAGGCCGATGCGGGTGGTCACCTCGCGCAGGCGGGCGTTGACCGGGCGGCGCATGACCATTTCCATGGTCAGGAAGATGATGTGCCCGCCGTCCAGCACCGGCACGGGCAGCAGGTTCAGCAGGCCCAGGTTGATGCTGATCAGCGCGGTAAGGGCCAGCACGCTGTCCAGCCCCTGGCGCGACTGCTCGCTGACCATCTGGGCGATCATGATGGGCCCGCCCACGGAATCCAGCGGCACCACCCGCTCGAAGATCTTCTGCACGCTCTGGCCGGTGATGACGATCATCCGCCAGGTCTGGTCCAGCCCGGCCTTCATGGCCGACGAGCCGTCCAGGGGTACCGACACGGTGCGGCCCGAGGCCTGGATGCCGATGAGCCAGGTGCGCTCGTCCTCGCCGAAGATGGTCTTGCGGGTGCGCACCTCGGGCTGCACGTTCAGGGTCAGGGCCGTGCCGTTGCGGTCGATGGCGATGGTCAGTTCGCGGCCTTCGCTGGCCACGATGGACCCGGCCACGTCGTCCCACCATTGCACCTGCCTGCCGCCGATGGACACGATGCGGTCGCCGGGGGCCACGCCCGCGATGGCGGCCGGGCTTTCCGGCTGCACCCGGCCCACTTCCGGGGCCAGATGGAACTGCCCATGAGCCCAGAACAGCCCCCAGTAGATGAACCACGCCAGCAGCAGGTTGAACACCGGCCCGGCCGCGATGACCAGCAGCCGCTGCCACGCCGGGCGCAGGGTGAAGCTGTGCCGCTTCTGGAAGCCTTCGGGCAGTTCGGCGTCCTCGCTTTCGCCCACCAGCGACACGTAGCCGCCCAGCGGCACCAGCGACAGCCGGTAGTCGGTCTGGCCGCCGCGCCAGCCGAACAGGCGCGGGCCGAAGCCCAGCGAAAAGGTCTGCACGCCGATGCCGAACAGCCGGGCCACCAGGAAGTGCCCCAGCTCGTGGAAGAAGATCAGGCCCCCGAGGACCAGAAGGACCGAAAGGAAGCTGCTCATGCGTTGCCCGTTCCTTGCGTGCCTGCCACGTCTGCCCAGAGGCGCACGCGGCGGCGGGTTGCGGCGTCGAGCGCCTCTATGTGGTCGATGTCGTGCATCGGCATGTATCCGTCTGTATTCGCTTGATCCGCCGGTTCCGCGTCTGCCGATTCGGCGTCTGCCGATTCGGCTTGGTGGGCGTCCAGCGCCCGTTCGATGAGCGCGGGAATGTCCATGAACCCGATGCGCCCGTGCAGGAAAAGCTCCACCGCCGCCTCGTTGGCCGCGTTGAGCACCACGGGCAGGCCCGCGCCGCCGGGGGTGCGCGCCTCGCTCGCAAGCACGCGCCGCGCCAGCGCAAGACACGGGAAAGAGGATAAGTCGGGGGCCTCGAAGGTCAAGCAGCCCGCCCGCACCAGGTCCAGTGGGGCCACCCCGGTGTCCACGCAGCGCGGCCAGGCCATGCAGTAGGCGATGGCGATGCGCATGTCCGGCGTGCCCAGGTGGGCGATCTGCGAACCGTCGGCGTATTCCACCAGCGAATGCACGATGGACTGCGGGTGCACCACCACCTCGATGTCGTCTGGGGCCACGCCGTACAGGTGGTAGGCCTCGATGACCTCCAGCCCCTTGTTCATCAGCGTCGCGGAGTCGATGGTGATCTTGGCGCCCATGGACCAGTTGGGATGATTCAGGGCCTGCTCGCGGGTGACCGTGGACAGGAAGGCCCGGTCGCGCCCCCGGAACGGGCCGCCCGACGCGGTGAGGATGATCCGCCGCACGGCATCGGGCGCGCGCCCCCCGTCCCGCAAGGTATCGTGCACGCGCAGGGCCTGGAACACGGCGTTGTGCTCGGAATCCACGGGCAGCACCACCGCGCCTGTTTCCGAGCAAATCCGCCGGATGAGCGCCCCCGCCAGCACCAGTGATTCCTTGTTGGCCAGACAGATCACCTTGCCTGCCCGCGCGGCGGCCACCGTGGCGCGCAGCCCGGCTGCGCCCACCTGGGCCGAGAGCACCGTGGAGGCATCCGGCAGGGCGGCCAGCGCGGCGTAGCCTTCCGGCCCCACGTGAATCTCCGGCGCGTAGCCTGCGGGCAGCAGCCCACGCAGCTGCGCCGCGCCCGCCTCGTCCAGCACGCCGAGGTGCGGCGGCCGGTGGCGGGCGGCCTGTTCCGCCAGCAGGCGCACGTTGCGCGCCCCGGCCAGCGCGGCCACCCGGAACAGGCCGGGGTGGGCCTCGACGACCTTCAGCGCGCTGGTGCCGATGGAGCCGGTGCTGCCCAGCAGGGCCACCGTGCGCGGCCGGGCGTCTTCCCAGGCCCGGTCCGGCATGCGCGAGATGTAGCGGATCATGCCCGTGTCCTTCCCTTTCCGCCGTGCACGGGCGGGTCTAAACCTGCGGGGTCTGTGGAGCCTGGGGGGCCTGGGGACCCTGCGCCGCAAGGTCGCGGCCGAGCGAGGTCATGAGGTCGAACAGCAGGCGGATGTCGGCCCCGGACGTACGATGATTGGCCACGCACAGGCGCACCCCGGCCCGGCCGCGCACCATGGCCGGGGTCAGGAACCCTTCGCCCGACGCCTCCAGCCGTTCCAGCAGGCGCACCTGCAGGTGGTCCACCTGTTCCTCGGTCCAACCGTCCCCCTGCGGCACGTAGCGCGCACAGGCTATGGACAACTGCACCGGGGCCAGCACCCGCCATTCCGGCGAGGCGGCGCACAGGTCGCGGAAGTGCCGGGCCAGTTCCATGTTGCGGGCCACGATGCGCCGCAGCCGGTCGCGGCCGTAGGTGCGGAAGGCGAACCACACCTTCAGGGCGCGGTTGGCGCGGCTGAGGATGAACGTGGTGTTCTTGAGGTCGTGCGGGTGTTCCTCGCCCAGGTACGAGGCGCGGGCCCGGAACGTGGCGATCTGTTGCGCCTTGCTACGGAACAGGGTCACCCCGCATTCCAGGGGGATGAAGAACCACTTGTGCGGGTCCACGCAGATGGAGTCGGCCCGGTTCACGCCCGCCAGCAGCGCGCGACCCTCGTCCGTTAGCATGGCCGCGCCGCCGTAGGCCGCGTCCACGTGGAACCACAACCCCTCGGCCGCGCACACGTCGGCGATGTCCGGCAGCGGGTCCACCGCGCCGGTGGTCACCGAGCCCGCCTGAGCCACCACGCAGAACGGGGCCAGCCCCGCCAGCCTGTCCGCCGCGATGGCCGCGCGCATGGCCGCCACGTCCATGCGGTTGTCCGCGCCGGAGGGCACCGCGCGCACGTTGTCCGCGCCCAGGCCCAGCAGCACCGCCGAACGCTCGATGGACATGTGCCCCTGGTCCGAGACATACAGCACCGGCGTGCGCCCGAGGCCCGCGAGGCCCTTGGCGGCAGCCTCCGGAAAGTGCGCGTGGCGGGCCACGGTCAGCCCCATCAGGTTGGCCATGGTGCCGCCGGACACGATGGTGCCGCCCGCGCCGTCCAGTCCGTCCGCCCCGGTCCCATCAGCGGACGCTTCCGGCAGGCCGAACAGCCGGGCCAGCCAGCCGATGACCACGTGCTCCAGCACCGTGGCCGCGGGGCCGCCCTTGAACGACAGCGGGGCCTGGTTCAGCCCCGTGCACACGATGTCGCCCAGCGTGCCCGCCGGGGCCGGGCTGGTGGTGATCCAGGCCAGAAAGCGCGGATGCCCGATGCGCGTGGCGTACGGCTCGATACACCGCGCCACCTCGTCCAGCACCGCGTCCGCGCCCGCGCCGTGCTCGGGCCAGTCGGACGGAATCAGCGCCGCCAGTTCGTCGAACGTGGCCGGGTGCACCACCGGACCCTCGGCGCGCGGGCCGATGCGCTCCACCCGGTCGGCGATCATGGCCGCCGCCCGGTGCAGCAGGGTTTCGAAATCTTCCAGGTCGAGTGTCTCGTGTCGTTGCATGGGGTGTAAATTATGCGCGTTGTGGCGTGTCTGGAACTATTCCGGGGGAAGGGGGGAAACCACTTTTGGAAAAGTGGTTTCCCCCCGTCCCCCGGACCCCCATCCCCCTTTCCACAAAACTTTTCAATAGGTCTGGCGACAACGGCTTTTCAATTGAAAAGTTTGGGAGGATGGAGAGGGGGTGCGGGGGAGAGGAACGACACTTTTGCCCAAGGTTCCATCCAATCCCCCCGCCAACCTTAAAACAAACGCAAAAACCAAAACACGGCGGCATAGGCGGGCACGACCAACAGCAGGCTGTCGATGCGGTCCAGCAGGCCGCCGTGTCCGGGCAGGAGCGCGCCGGAGTCCTTGACGCCGAGGGTGCGCTTGAGGGCGGATTCGAAGAAGTCGCCGAGTTGCGAGGCGACGTTCAGCAGGCCGCCCAGCAGGACAAAGGCCCACCACGGGGCGGTGCCTGCGGCCAAGCCCACGCCGGTGCAGGCGGCCACGCACAGCACGAAGCCGCCAAGGCTGCCTGCCCAGCTTTTCTTGGGGCTGACGCGCGGCCAGATGCGGGCCTTGCCGAACCAGGTGCCGATGAAATAGGCGCCGGTGTCGGAGATGACGGCGGCCAGCACGACCGCCAGCTGTTCCCAGCGGTTGAAGTGCAGGGCGGGCAGCAGCAGCACGGGCACGTACAGGATGCCGCCAGCCAGCACCTGTCCTTCGGTGAAGCGGCAGTCGTCGTCGCCGCCGCCCCAGGTGAGCAGAAAGCCCACGGCTCCCACCAGGAAGGCGGCGGCGACGCAGCCCAGCACCATCCAGGGGCGGTCCATGTGCCCGGCGGCCAGCACGGCCGCGCCGAGGGCCATGCCCGCGGCCTTCAGGGGCAGGCGGGCGTTGCCGGGCCAGAACATGGTGTAGAATTCCAGCAGGGCCAGGCTGGCCACGGCCACCACCATGATCAGCAGCACCCAGCCGCCGATGGCGAGGCCCACGGTGAGCAGGGCGGCAAGGGCCGTGCCGGTGACGACGCGTTGGAAATGCGGGGATGCCGGGGTCACGCGGGGGTTGCCTCCGTTTTGCCGAAGCGGCGCTGCCGCCCGGCGTAGTCGCGCAGGGCGGCGCGGAAATGCTCGGGGGTGAAGTCTGGCCAGAGGGTGTCGGTGAAGTGGAATTCGCTGTAGGCGCTCTGGTAGAGCAGGAAATTGCTGATGCGCACCTCGCCGCTGGTGCGGATGACCAGGTCCGGATCGGGCTGGCCGGCGGTCCACAGCCGGGCGGCGAAGGCTTCCCCGGTGATGGCCTCGGGCGCGAAGCCTTCGGCGGCCAGGGCGCGGCAGGCCATGAGGATTTCGTCGCGGGCGGAGTAGTTGAGCGCCAGGTTCAGGCGCATGGCGGAGCAGGCGGCGGTGCGGCCGATGGCGTGCTCCAGCGCCTTGCGCGCGGCCAGCGGCAGGTCGGCCAGCTGGCCGAACACCGAAAGCCGGATGTCACGCTTGATGAGGTTGGGCAACTCCTCGCGCAGGAATTCCACCAGCAGGTCGAACAGGAACTTCACCTCGGCGCCGGGGCGGCCCCAGTTCTCCTTGGAGAAGGTGTACATGGTCAGGTGGGGGATGCCCAGGGTGCGGCATTCGGTGACGATGGCCCGGGCCGCCTCGGTGCCCGCGCGGTGGCCGTCGCTGCGCGAAAGGCCGCGTTGCGTGGCCCAGCGTCCGTTGCCGTCCATGATGACGGCCACGTGGCGGGGCAGCGTTTCCGGCGGGAGCGTGCCCGGTGACGGCGTGTCCGGTGACGGCGTGTTTGGCAGGGGGGAGCCAGCCATGGGGGCGTTGTTCACGATAAGCCTCTGGTACGCGGGCGTTGCGTCCGCGTCATATGCGCCATGGCCGGTCCCGCCCGCCCGTCCGTGCATCCGCGTGCGCGGGGCGGGACTGCTGCGGGCGCGACCGGCCATGTGGAATCATTGGCCGCTCGGTCATTCGTGCCGGTGCGGCTGGGGGCAGCCCCCCTAAAGTTCCATGATTTCCTTTTCCTTGGCCGTGCACTTCTCGTCCGACTTGGCCACGAAGCGGTCGGTCAGCTTCTGCACGTCGTCGGTGGCCTTGCGCACGTCGTCCTCGGACACCTCTTTGGCCTTTTCCAGCTTCTTCAGGGCGTCGTTGGCGTCGCGGCGCACGTTGCGCACGGCCACCTTGGCCTCTTCGGTGTACTTGCGGGCCACCTTCACCAGGTCCTTGCGGCGTTCCTCGGTCAGCGGCGGGATGGAGATGCGGATGATCTTGCCGTCGTTGACCGGGTTGAGGCCGAGGTCCGACTTCATGATGGCCTTTTCCACCAGCGCGAACGCGGAACGGTCCCACGGCTGGATGGTCAGGGTGCGGCTGTCGGGCACGCTGACGGACGCCAGCTGGTTGATGGGCGTGGGCGTGCCGTAATAGTCCACCTTGATGTTGTCCACCAGCGAGGTGGAGGCGCGGCCGGTGCGCAGCTTGGCGAATTCGCGGTCCAGGGAGCCGATGGCCTTTTCCATGCGCTCTTCGGCGTCGAGAAGAATGGTGTCCATATCCATAGGGGGTTAGCCTCCGTGTACGATGGTTCCGACGTCTTCGCCCATGACCACGCGCTTGATGCTGCCCTTGAACATGTTGCAGACGATGATGGGCACGTTGTTCTCCATGGCCAGGGTGATGGCCGTGGAGTCCATGACGCCGAGCTTGCGCTGGAGCGTTTCGACGTAGCCGAGGCTGCGGAACATCACGGCGTCGTCATGCTTCATGGGGTCCTTGTCGTAGACGCCGTCGACCTTGGTGGCCTTGATGATGGCCTGGCACTTCAGTTCCATGCCGCGCAGCGCGGCCGCCGTGTCGGTGGTGAAGTAGGGGTTGCCGGTGCCCGCCGCGCAGATGACCACGCGGCCCTTTTCCAGGTGCCTGTCGGCCCGGCGGCGGATGTACGGCTCGCAGACTTCCTGCATGGTGATGGCCGAAAGCACCCGCGTGGGATGGCCGATCTTTTCCAGGGCGTCCTGCACGGCCAGGGCGTTGAGCACCGTGGCCAGCATGCCCATGTAGTCGGCCGATGAGCGGTCCATGCCCTTGGCGGACGAGGAGAGGCCACGGAAGATGTTGCCGCCGCCGATGACAAGCGCCACTTGCAGGCCCATGTCGACAACCTCGGCGATTTCCTCGCATATCTTCGAAACAGTCTGGGGGTCAATACCGAACTTGTTTTCGCCCGCCAGGGCTTCGCCGCTGAGTTTCAGCAGCACGCGCTTGTAGCGGAGTTCGCTCATGTCCGTCCCTCGGTGTGGTGGTTTGGTGTTGCATCGTCGTAAATTCGGGTTCGCTGGCGGGGGTGATGGCGCGCTCGCCGCAGTGCCCGCCCGTGGTGAAGCCGTGGATGCGTCCTAGTGGTGGTCGAAGGGGGAGCCCCAATCGCCCTCGCGGACCCGGATGTATTTCAGGAAGGCGTAGAACGCCCCGTGCGCCGCGTTGATGTAGCCCGCCCGCCCGTCCAGGAAGCCCAGCTTGACCACGTACAGCTTCAGGAACCGGGCCAGGCCGTGCGCCGTGGCCACGGCCACGCCGCCCTGGCGGCCCTTGGCGCGCAGGTCGTCCGCGCCCTGCTGGGCGTAGGAGTTGATCTTGTCCAGGTGCTGGCGGAAGCTGTCGTACGGGTAGTGCAGGATGTCGCCGCGCAGGCGGCCCGTTTCGCCCTTGGGGTGGAACGAGTAGTGCGCGCCCGAGACGTGCACGTCCATCTTTTCGGGCCGGAACAGGCGCAGCAGGTAGTCCGGGTACCAGCCGCTGTGCTTCATGAACCGGTCGAAGTACCACGAGCGACGGGGCACCCAGTAGCCTGCCCGGCGCGCGTGGGTGCCGTGGCTGCCGTCGCCCCCGCGCACCTGCGCCCGCACGGCGGCCAGCACGCTTTCACGCAGTTCTTCGGTGCAGATTTCGTCCTGGTCCAGGCTGAACACCCATTCGGTGTCGATGACCGACAGGGCGTGGCGGAACTGCGGGCCGGGGCCTTCCCATGCGCGCTGGATGACCTCTGCCCCGGCCGCGCGGGCCATGTCCACGGTGCGGTCGGTGCTGAAGGAATCGACCACCAGGAGCTTGTCGCAGAAGGACAGCGAGGCCAGGCACCTGTCGAGCAGGCGTTCGCCGTTGTAGGTGAGCACGAGGCCGGTGATGGCGGGGGGCATGCGGACCTGCCGTGGCGGCGGGGTTGAGGTTGGGGGGTGGGGGGAAGGCCGGAAAGGCGGGCAAATGAGCCCCGGTTTTTCTTCAATTCAGGGGGTGCAGGGGGCTTTGCCCCCTGCCCGCCGGAGGCTGACAAAAACAGCTGACCGTCAGCGTTACCCCTTGCCGGTGACGATGTCGCGCACGGCCTCGATGACGTCGTCCACGTCCTGTTCGCCGAGCTTGGGCGAAAGCGGCAGCGAGATGGTTTCGCGGCCATAGGCCACGGCGTTGGGGTAGTCGTCCGGGTTCCAGCCGTAGTTCTTCCGGTAGTAGGGGTGTTCCGGAATGGCCAGGTAGTGCACCCCCACGCCGATCTTGCGGGCGGTCATCATGGGCAGCATGGCGTCGCGCGAGACGCCGCAGCGCGCCTCGTTCACCCGGATGGCGAACAGGTGGTAGGCGTGGCGGGTGTCCGGCTCCGGCGCGGCGGGCAGGCCCACGGGCAGGTCCGCGAAGGCCCGCATGTAGCGCCGCCACACGGCCTCGCGGCGCTTCCAGTATGTCTCCACCCGCTTCAGCTGATGAATGCCGAGGGCGGCCTGCATGTCCATCATGTTGTACTTGAAGCCGTGATCGACGACGTAATAGTGCTTGTAGCCCGAATCGGAGAAGCGGGCCCAGGCGTCGGCGCTCATGCCGTGCAGGCCCATGATCTTCATGCGGTCGATCTTGGCCTTGTCGCGCGAGAGGATCATGCCGCCCTCTCCGGTGACCACGTTCTTGGTGGCGTAGAAGCTGAAGCAGCCGATGTCGCCGATGTCGCCCGCCTGCCTGCCCTTGTAGGTGGTTTCGATGGCGTGGGCGCAGTCTTCGATGACGGCCAGGCCGTGCCGCCGCGCGATGTCCATGATGGGGTCCATGTCGCAGGCGCGCCCGGCGAAGTGCACCACCAGCAGGGCCTTGGTGCGCGGGGTGATGCGGCGCTCGATGTCGGCGGGGTCGATGTTCTGGGTCGCCGGGTCCACGTCGGCCAGCACCGGGGTGGCGCCGGAGTGGATGATGGCGTTCACCGAGGCGCAGAAGGTCATGGCCGTGGTGATCACCTCGTCGCCCCGCTCAAGGTTGAGGGCGAGGCAGGAAAGCTGGAGCGCGGCCGTGCACGAGTTGACGGCGGCGGCGTAAGGCATGCCCTTGTAGGCGGCGAAATCCTTTTCGAACCGGTGCACCTTGGGGCCGGTGCCGATCCACGCCCGCTTCATGCTGTCGAGCACTTCGTCCATTTCCGCCTGTTCGATGAGCGGCTGGCCGAAGACGAGGAAGGTGTCGCGCATGGGTGTTCTTTCTCCGGGGCCGGGCGGCGGGGCGTTGGGCCGTTCGCGCGCGGGGCCGGTTGCGTGGGGCGCGCGGGGCGCGCCGGGGAGGGACGAAACCCCGTCCCGTGGGGGCTTGCGGCGGCGGGGCCGCCCGAGGGTGTGGCAGGCGGCGGGAGGTCCGTGGTCCCGCCCGCGCGGCTGCCGTAGGGGAGCATACCCCCCAAAACATACCCCAAGTCGCAGCCCGCGAAAAAGGGGGTCTTTCGACCCCCCTTTCATTCATGATGCATGCACGGTCTGCTCCATGTCGGCTGCGGTGCTGTTGCATCCGTGCGGCATGGCGGCGTTCCGTCCTGCGGCTAGGCTTCTTCCGCGCCCAGCTGCATGCGGACGAAGCGGCCGACGGTGACGTTTTCGCCCAGGGTGGCGATGACGTCGTTCAGCAGGTCGCGGATGGTCATCTTGTCGTCGCGAATGTACGGCTGTTCCAGGAGGCAGACCTCCTTGTAGAACTTCTTGATGCCGCCTTCAACGATCTTCTCGATGATGTTCTCGGGCTTGCCTTCCTCGCGCGCCTTCTGGCGGTAGACTTCGCGCTCGCGCTCGATGACGGCGGGGTCCACGGACTCGGCGTCCACGGCGGCGGGGTTGGTGGCCGCGATCTGCATGGCCACGTTCTTGGCGAATTCCTGGAACTTTTCGTTACGGGCCACGAAGTCGGTCTCGCACTTCACTTCCACGATGACGGCGATCTTGCCGTTGGAGTGGATGTAGCTGCCGATGACGCCTTCGGAGGTGGCGCGGCCGGCCTTCTTGGCGGCCTTGGACAGGCCCTTCTGGCGCAGCCAGTCGACGGCCTTTTCGAGGCTGCCGTCGTTTTCTTCCAGGGCCTTCTTGCAGTCCATCATGCCGGCGCCGGTCTTTTCGCGCAGTTCCTTAACCATCTGGGCGGTAATTGCCATTGTGCGGTCTCCCTGAGATGTCGTGGAGGTCTGGTTACTCGGCGGCGGCTTCGGCGGCGGGGGCGTCAGCGACAGCTTCGGGCGCGGCTTCGGGGGCGGGCGCGGCCTTGGGCGCGGCGGCCTTCTTCAGTTCTTCCTCGGCGTCCTTGCCCTTGCGTTCCTTGCGCATGGCGTCGCCTTCCATGCAGGCGTCGGCGATGGCGGCCACGAAGAGCTTGATGGCGCGGATGGCGTCATCGTTGCCGGGAATGACGAAGTCGATCAGGTCGGGATCGCAGTTGGTATCGGTGACCGCCACGATGGGGATGCCGAGCTTGCGGCATTCCTTCACGGCGATGTCTTCGCGGTGGGGGTCCACGATGAAGGCGAGCTGCGGCAGGCGGTCCATTTCCTTGATGCCGCCAAGGGTGGCCAGCAGCTTGTCCATCTCGCGCTGCATGCGCAGGATTTCCTTCTTCTGGTACTTGTTGACGGTGCCGTCGGCGAACATGCCTTCCAGCTTCTTCAGGCGGTCGATGCTCTTCTGGATGGTGGTGAAGTTGGTCAGCGTGCCGCCCATCCAGCGGTTGGTCACGTAGAACTGCCCGGCGCGGCCGGCTTCCACGGCCACGGCTTCCTGAGCCTGGCGCTTGGTGCCGATGAACACGACCTTGCCGCCGTTGACCACGGTGTCCACCACCTTGTCGTGGGCGGTGCGGAACAGCTTCACGGTCTGCTGCAGGTCGATGATGTGGATGCCGTTGCGGGCGCCGAAGATGAAGGGGCGCATCTTGGGGTTCCAGCGGCGGGTCTGGTGACCGAAGTGCACGCCGGTTTCCAGCATCTGCTTCATGGAAACGTAAGCCATTTCAGAACTCCTTGCGGGTTTTTTCTTCCACACCGGCCATGGCCCTTCAACCCGCGCGGCTCAAAGCGTGGCGGGCACCCCGGGCCGAAACCGGAGTGTGCTTGGTGTAAAAGGCAGGAATGCATACGCCAGATTGGTACGGATGGCAAGTGGCGGGAGAGCGGATGGCGAAAATCCGCGCGATGCCGGGCGGGGCGTGTGGCGGAAAGGTCACCGGCCCGCCTAGCCGGATGGAAGGGGCGGGGCGATGCCCGCGCCGGACAGGCCGGCCCCGCCTACTGCAACGGAACCTCGGCGTGCTCGTCCGCATCCGGGGCGGCCAGCACGGGGTTGATCAGCAGGCCCACCTGCTCGATTTCCACGCGCACCTCGTCGCCGGGCACGATGGGACCCACGCCCACGGGGGTGCCGGTAAGGATCAGGTCGCCGGGCAGCAGGGTCATGACGCGCGAGATGGCGCTGACCATCTCGTGGGGGGTGAACAGCATGTCGGCGGTGTTGCCCTGCTGGCGCACCTCGCCGTTGACCAGGGTGCGCACGGCCAGGCTGGCGGTGTCGGGCAGGTCGGTCTCTATCCACGGGCCCACGGGGCAGAAGGTGTCGTAGCCCTTGCAGCGGCCGAACAGGCCGTCGCGCCGTTGCTGGTCGCGGGCGGTGACGTCGTTGGCGCAGGTGTAGCCGAAGATGTTCGCGGGCACGGCGTCCGGCGTGATGTTGCGGCACTGCCGCCCCACCACCAGCGCCAGTTCGCCCTCGTAGTCCACCCGGCCCACGCCCTGGGGCACCAGGATGGGCTGGCCGCTGCCGATGACGGCGGTGGGCGCCTTCAGGAAGAACACCGGTTCGTCCGGCACGGGAAAGCCGATTTCCGCCGCATGGTCACGGTAGTTCATGCCCGCGCAGACGATCTTGGAGGGGGCCACCACCGGCAGGATGGAAAGTTCCGCCAGCGGGATGGGGTCCTTCAGGCCCAGTTGGTGGTTCAGGCACACCACGCCGTCGTCCTGCAGCGCGCCGAAGAACACGCTGCCCTTGTATTGCACCCGTACCACGCGCATGTCGCCGCTCCGCTCCGGCGGGCAGGCGCCCGCCGCGTTGCATCGCCATTGCCCGAAATTGGGGTCTGCCCGGCCCGGACACGGACTGCCACCTGTCCCACGTGGGGCTGCCGCCCGGCAGGCAATGGCGGCCGGGGGAAGGTCAGATGGTGGTCACCACGGGCACCACGATGGGGTCCCGTTCCAGCACCTTGCGGAAGAACCGCCGCAGCGACGAACGGATGCGGTCCTGCAACCGTTCCGTCTCGCCGGGCGGGATGTTCTCGAAGATGTCCAGCACGATGCACTTCGCGTCTTCCAGCACGTGGTTGTAGTGCTGCTCGAACACGAAGCCCTTGGACAGCATTTCCGGGCCGTGCAGCACTTCCCATCCCGTGTCGTCCACCACCAGCACCACGATGACCATGCCCTCGCCGCCAAGGATGTGCCGTTCCTTGAGCACGGAATGGCCCACGTCGCCCACGCCCTTGCCGTCCACAAGGATGAACTCCACCGGCACGTGCTCTTCGAAGCGCACGCCATCCGGGGTGAGGGTGATGGGGTCGCCGTTTTCGAGGATGATGGTGCGCTCCGGCGCAACGCCGCATTCCTGCGCCAGGCGACAGTGCTTGACCAGGTGGCGGTATTCGCCGTGCACCGGCACGAAGTGGCGGGGCCGCACCGCCTCGATCATGGCGCGCAACTCGTCGCGGTGGGCGTGGCCCGAGGCGTGGATGGAGCGCACCTTGTCGTAGTAGACTTCCGCCCCCAGCCGGTACAACTGGTTGATGAGCTTGGTGATGGCCCGCGCGTTGCCGGGGATGAAGCGCGAGGACATGACCACCGTGTCGCCCCGGTGGATGGAAAGCTGCTTGTGCTCGCCCATGATGATGCGCGACAGGGCCGACAGCGGTTCGCCCTGCGAGCCGGTGACCAGCAGCACCAGGTCGCGGTCGGCCATGGGGGGCATGGTCACGGCGTCCAGGATCATGCCCGCCTCGGCCCGCAGAAAGCCGAGGTTGCGCGCGATTTCTATGTTGTTCATCAGGCTGCGGCCGCTGACCACCACCTTGCGCCCGAATTCGCGCGCCAGGTCGAACACTTCCTGGATGCGCTGGATGTGGCTGGAGAACAGGGTGATGACGATGCGGCCTTCCGCCTCCTGGAACAACTGGCGGAAGGTGTCCATGATCTCGCGCTCGCCCAGCGAATGGCCGTCGCGCTCGATGTTGGTGGAGTCGGACAGCAGCAGGCGCACGCCCTGGTCCCCGGCGAAGTCGCGGAACAGCGCAAGGTCGGTGCCGGGGCCGGACAGGGGGTTGGGGTCGATCTTGAAGTCGCCGGTGTGCACCACGCGCCCGGCCGGGGTTTCCACGGCCAGGGCGTACCCTTCGATGATGGAATGGCACACGGGCAGGAAACGGAAGGTCATGTCGCCGAGGGTCAGGGGCGCGTCCGGCGAGACGGGCACCAGTTCCACCCGGTCGGCCAGGCCGTGCTCGCGCAGCTTGTGCTCGACGAGGGCGAGGGTGAAGCGCGACCCGTAGATGGGGGCCTTCAGGTGGGGCATCAGCCACGGCAGCGCGCCGATGTGATCCTCGTGCGCGTGGGTGAGCACGATGCCGCGCACCCGGTGGCGGTTCTGCAGCACGTGGTCGAAGCGCGGAATCACCACGTCCACGCCGAGGTGGTAGTCTTCGGGGAACATCAGGCCGCAGTCCACCAGGACCATGGAGTCTGGCGTGGACCAGATCTGGCAGTTCAGGCCGATCTCTCCGAGTCCGCCAAGGGGGGTGATGGTCAGGTGCGGGGTCTGGTCCGCCATGCGAGGGGCTCCACTGGTTGCGCGTCGGGTGCTGGTGCGAAAGGCACGGGTCGGTTCCCTTTGCTACCGTAAAAAGGCGGCCCTCACAAGGGGATGCGGCGCGCGCACCGATGCGTGCCGTTCGGCTGAACAGTCTTCCGGCAAGAGCAGGGGCGGTGCGGGCGGGTGGCGGAGGGATGCGCCGGAATGAGGAGACGGGAGCGCAGGCGGGGGGCGGGGCGGAGTCCGGTCGGAAAACGGAAACCGCGCCACCCGGTGCGGGCGGCGCGGCTGTGGTCGCGGAACATGATAATTTCGCACCGGGCCTGTGCGCTCAATGTTCAGATGAATGTTCAACCGATGCGCAACGATTGTCCGATGCGGTGCGGTTCGCAAGCTCAGGAGGGCTTGCGGCGCACCTCCACCCCGGCCAGTTTTTCCCAGTGGCGGATCAGCGCGCCGTGGTCGGCGTCGCCCAGTCCGTCGGCCATCAGGCCCTGCATCACTTCCATCAGTTGCGCGGCCAGCGGCAGGGACACGTGCAACTCGCGCGAGGTTTCCAGCACGTTGCCCAGGTCCTTGGCGTGCAGCCTGATGCGGAAGCCGGGCGCGAACTTGCCGTCCATGACCAGCGGGGCCTTGGCGTCCAGCACGGTGCTGCCCGCAAGGCCGCCCCGGATGGCCTGGTAGACCAGGTCCGGGTCCGCCCCGGCGCGGGTGGCCAGCACCAGCGCCTCGGACATGGCCGCGATGTTGCCCGCCACCACGATCTGGTTGGCCAGCTTGGCCACGTTGCCCGCGCCCACCTCGCCCACGCGCACCACCGAGGCGGCCATGGCCTTGAGCACCGGCAGGCAGGCGTCGAAGTCCGCCTGCGCGCCGCCCACCATGACCGACAGGGTGCCGTCGATGGCCTTGGGCTCGCCGCCGCTCACCGGGGCGTCCAGCATGCGGATGGACTTTTTGGCCAGTTCCGCCGCGATCTCGCGGCTGGCCAAGGGGGCGATGGAGCTCATGTCCGCCACGATGCAGCCGGGGGCCGCGCCCTCGGCGATGCCGCCGGGGCCAAGGGCCACCTCGCGCACCTCGGGCGAGTTGGGCAGCATGGTGATGACCACGTCCGAGGCGGCGGCCACGGCGGCGGGGCTTTCGGCGGCCTTCGCCCCTTCGGCGGCCATGGCCCGCAGCTTGTCCCCGTTGCGGGTGTACGCGGTGACCGGAAATCCGGCCTTGAGCAGGTTGCGGCACATGGGTGCGCCCATGATGCCCAACCCGATGAATCCGATGCGTTGCATGGCGTGCTCCTTTGCTGCGGTATGGCGGCCGTGGCGTTGCGGCGGCCGCCCGTGACGGTGCGTGGTTCGCGCGTGGCCGGGGTCAGGACGGCCGGTGCCGTTCCAGGCTTTCGAGGTTGCAGAAATCGCGGTGGGCGGCGTGGTCGATGGGGTAGTCCCACGAACCGCTGCGCAGTTCCACGCGGCCCCCGAACCCGGTCTTGAAGCGGTGCAGCCCGTGGAAGGGGTGGGCCGGGTCCAGCCCCGGCGGCACGGCGCCCATGTCGTAGGCGGCGCAGCCGCGCTGGCGGGCCAGCCGCATGGCCTTCCAGTGCATGGCGTAGGGGGCCATGCACTGGCGCTTGTGGTCGGCCGAGGCCCCGTACAGGAAGTGCGCGGTGGCCCCGCACAGGGCCACGATGGCCCCGGCCAGCACGTCCGCGCCGTGCCGGGCCAGCAGGAACAGCAGTTCGGCGTCGCGGCCGGGAGACGTCGCCTCCGCGCGGTCCGGGCAGATGGGGTTGGCCGGAGTGGAGCCCGGCGGGGTGGGGGCCAGCGCGCCCATGGGGTTCAGGGCGTGCACGCGGGTGCGGAACAGCGCCAGGAACTGTTCGTAGCCGCACGGTGCAAAGCCGTTGCGCAGGGCGGTCTGGCCGTACAGCCCGTGGAACACCGGCAGCATGTCCGGCAGGGCGGGGTCCACGCGCACGCCCTTTCGCGCCGCAAGGCCGATGTTGTAGCGGGTCTTGGGCTTCATGCGCGCCAGGATGTCCTGCTCCGTGCCGGTCAGGTCCACCACCAGCGAACTGGCCACGGTCAGGTCGCGATGGGCCTTTCTGAGGTTCCAGTTGCGGGTGCCCATGTTCATGCGCATCTCGCGGATGCGCGGCTCCGGGTAGGCGTTGCTGCCGTGGGTCCGCATGTCGTCGGCATAGGGCGAGATCCACGGCAGGTCGTAGCGGATGAACGCCACGGACGGGCCAAGGCTGCGGGCCAGCGCTTCGGAAAGGTCTTCGAGGAACGGGCCGTAGTCCTCCTCGGCGGGGGCGTGCTCCGGCCCCTGCGGCACGCAGGCCATGGCGCGGCCGCGCCCCATGGGTTGCAGCAGCACCAGCACGTCGCCGTGGCGTTCGGTGGCGGCCAGGTCGAACGCTTTCGGCGTGTATCCCAGCCGGGCCTTCACCTGCGCCCAGTATCCCGTCTGGAACAGGATGTCGGTGGGCAGCAGCGCATCGGTCCGTTTCGATGAAAGCTCGAACATGTCTGATCCCTGTTGAGGTTGGCGTGCGCCGTCAGGCGCGGTCCGTGCCGAGGGGAGGGGGCAGGCCGGAAAGGGGCGGGCTGGTGTCGTCGCGCCGCCGCGTACTCTTCACGCCGGTCATGCCCCCGTGCGGGAGCGTGGTGCGCATGGGTGTGGTCCTTGTCCTTTGGACACGTGAACGAGGTTATGCCTGTTTGGCGTATGGGAGCATCCAGCCGAGCGACGCCAGCGTGTCGGGCGCGGGCACGTATTCCAGCCCGACGTGCCCGGCGTAGCCCAGGCGGTCCAGTTCGGCGAACAGGAAGGGGTAGTTGATCTCGCCGGTGCCGGGCTGATGGCGGCCCGGGGTGTCCGCGATCTGGACGTGCCCGATGCGGGCCATGTGGGCGCGCAGGGTGGCGGCCAGTTCGCCCTCCTCGCGCTGGGCGTGGTAGACGTCATACTGCAACAGCACGTTGGGGCGGCCCACCTCGTCCAGCAGGCGCAGCACCTGCGCGGTGGAGTGCAGGAAGAAGCCGGGAATGTCCTTGCGGTTGATGAATTCCACCAGCAGCACCAGCCCGGCCTCGGCCAGCCGGTCGGCCGCGAAGCGCACGTTGTCCGCCAGGGTTGCCCACGCGGCCTGCGCGGCGGTGGGGTCGTTGTCCGGCACCTTGCCCGCCAGGCAGTTCAGGCGGGGCACGCCAAGGGCCTTGGCGTAGGTGACGGCGCGGTCCACCCCGGCCCGGAATTCCGCCTCGCGGCCGGGCAGGGCGGCGATGCCGCGTTCTCCGGCGGCCCAGTCGCCCGCGGGCAGGTTGAACAGCACCTGGGTCTGGCCGTTGTCGCGCAGCAGCGCGGCCAGCGTTTCCGGAGCGTGGTCGTAGGGGAACAGGTATTCCACCGCGTCGAAGCCCGCCGCCCGCGCGGCGGCGAAGCGATCGGTGAACGGCAGGTCGGTGAACAGCATGGTCAGGTTGGCGGCGAATCTGGGCATGGTCGCTCCTTGTGGCGGGGTGTGCCGGCGGTTGGGAGAACGGGCGGCTGGGCGGTCGGCAAGGCCGTGGGCAAGCCTTGTCGGCCGGAAATTCCTTCAGGCTGCCTTGGGCGGCTCGTGCCCGTCGTCATTGACAGTGTCCGGGGCGGTATTTGGGGCAGTGTCCGGAAAAGCTGCGGGTTCGGTTCGGTTGTCCTGCGCGTCCGCATCGGCCAGGGCCTGCCGCAGCGCCGCCAGCGACGGCGCGATATGCCGCCGCATGGCCGCGCCGCTGGCCGCCGGGTCGCCCCGGCGCAGCCCTTCGATGACGGCCAGGTGGTCGGGCACGGTGTCTTCCCACGGGCGGGGGGTGCCGTGCAGGTAGGCTGCGGCCAGCATGCTCACCGGGTCCATGGCCGCGCGCAGGAACGGATTGCCGGAAAGCTCGGCCAGCCGCCGGTGGAAGGCCCGGTCGTGCTCCACATAGGTCTGGTGCGCCTCGGGCGTGTCCGGCAGGCTTGCCATGGCCCGCCATTCCCCGGCCATGCGGTCGGCCTCGTCCGGGGCGATGCGCGTGGCGGCCAGTTCCGCCGCCAGCGGTTCCAGCCGTTCGCGCAGTTCGAACAACTGCACCAGTTCCAGCGGAGAAAGTTCGCGCACCCGGAACCCCCGGCGGGGGATGGCCCGCAGCAGCCCTTCCTGGGCCAGCCGCTTCAGGGCGTTGACCAGCGGGGTGCGGCTGACGCCAAGGCGCACGGCCAGCGCCTCCTGCGCCACGCGCTGGCCGGGGGCCAGCACGCCGTCGGCGATCATGGCCCGGATGCGGCCGTAGACCTTCTCGTCGAGGTTCTCGTGCCGGATGACGGCAAGGGCGTCGTCGGTGGGAACACCGGTGGTGGCCGGGGCGTCGTCCGGCATGCTGGCGGATGGAGCGGCATCGGCCCCACGTGCGGGGATGCCGGGGGCTGGCTTGGGGTGCTTCATGGGGCGACCCTAGCCGGGTGAGGGGGGCGGGTCAACTGTTTTGCATGCAGAATGCAAAATGAAGGTGGCGCGGTTCGAACCCACGGCACGCACTTTCGCAACGCAAGCGCCGCCCCCGGAACTCCGGGGGCGGCGCGTTCGTTCTCATCTGTTTCTTGTCCGTTTCCCATCTGGCGGGCGTCCGCCACGCGGCGGCTACTCCTCGCCGCGCTCCTTCCGGTAGTCGGCGATGACCTTTTCGGCCACCGGCGGCGGGGCTTCCTCGTAGTGGTCGAATTCCATGGTGAACACGCCCTGCCCGCCGGTCATGGAGCGCAGGTCGGGCGCGTAGCGCAGCACTTCGCTCATGGGCACGTGGGCCTTGATCTCGGTGATGCCCACCTGCGAGTCGGAGCCCAGCACCTTGCCGCGCCGCGACGACAGGTCGCCGATGACGTCGCCCATGTACTCGTCGGGCACGGAAACGGTCAGCAGCACGATGGGTTCGAGCAGGGTGGGCTTCATCATTTCCATGGCCTTCTTGAAGGCCAGCGAGCCCGCGATCTTGAACGCCATTTCCGACGAGTCCACGGTGTGGTAGCTGCCGTCGTACAGCTTCACCTTGAAGTCCACCACCGGGCATCCGGCAAGGTAGCCGCGCGCGGCGGCCTCCTGCACGCCCTTGTCCACGGCGGGGATGTACTGGCGGGGGATGGAGCCGCCCACCACCGCATCCTCGAACACGTAGCCGGAACCGCGCGGCAGTCCTTCCATCTCGATCCAGCAGTCGCCGAACTGGCCGCGCCCGCCGGACTGCTTCTTGTGCCGCCCCTGCACCTGCGCCTTGCCCCGCACGGTTTCACGGTAGGGCACCTTGGGCGTCTTGAGCAGGATTTCGGTCTTGTAGCGGCGTTTGGCCTTTTCGACGGAAAGCTCGATGTGCAACTGGCCCATGCCGGAAAGCAGGATGTCGCTGGTTTCCTCGTCGCGGGCCAGCTTGAGGGTGATGTCCTCGTCCAGCAGCTTGTGCACGGCGGCGAAGACCTTGTCCTCGTCGCCCTTTTCCTTGGGCGCCAGCGCGTAGGTGATCAACTGCGGCGGTATGGCGGGCCTGGGCAGCGCGAAGGGGTTCTTTTCGTCGCACAGGGTGTCGCCGGTGCGGGTGCCCTTCAGCTTGGCCACAGCCACCACGGCGCCGGGACCCAGCACGTCCTTGCAGGGGGTCTGGGTCTTGCCGGTGAGGTACAGCAGCGAGCCCAGGCGTTCCGGCTCGCCGGTGGTCATGTTCTTCAGGGTGGATTCGGTGGAGACGGTACCCGAAAGCACCCGGATCAGGCTGAGCTGCCCGGCGAAGGGGTCGGCCAGGGTCTTGAACACGAAACAGGCGGCCGGGGCGTCCGGGCTGCTGGCCCGTTCGTTGCCGTCGGCGTCCAGCCACGCGGCGCGTTGCAGGGGCGAGGGCAGCAGCCGGTCGATGGCGTCGAGCAGTTGCGCGCCGCCCTTGTTCTCGATGGCGGCACCGGCCACCACGGGCACCAGGTCGCCCGCCAGCACGCCCTTTTGCAGGCCCAGGGCCATTTCCTCGGGGGTCAGTTCGCCCTCTTCGAGGTATTTTTCCATCAGGGTTTCGTCGGCCTCGGCGATGTTCTCGATGGTGGTCTCGCGCAGGGCGGCCACGTCGTCGGCCATGTCGGCGGGAATCTCGCCCTCGGTCACCTTGCCGTCGTCGCCGAAGAACAGGGCCTTGCCCGCCAGCACGTCCACCAGGCCCTTGAAGCTGGCCTGCTGGCCGATGGGCATGTACAGCAGCACCGGCCGCATGCCGAGGATGGCGGAAAGGCCGGAAAAGGCCATGTCGAAGTCGGCCCGGTCGCGGTCCACCTTGTTGATGAACACGGCGGCGGGCAGCCCGGCCGCCCGCACCGACTGCCACAGCTTGCGGGTGAGCGGCCGCACGCCGTCCACCGCGTCGATGACGAAAACGGCGGCATCGACGCCCGAAAGCAGGTAGCCGATGTCGCCGATGAAATTGTTGTCGCCGGGAATGTCGAGCAGGAAGTGGCGGGAACCGTTGCGCTGCAAGGTGGCCAGGGCGGGCTGGATGGAGCCGCGCCGCTTGGTTTCCTCCGGCTCGAAGTCGAGGGCGGTGGTGCCCTCCTCGATTTTGCCGAGGCGGCCGACCACGCCCGCCTGATACAGCAGCATTTCGGCGAGCGAGGTCTTACCGCAACCTCCGGTTCCTACGAGAGCATAGGTTCTTTGGGTTTCCAACGCCTTGGACATAATCCGTCTCCCTTGTTCCTGATGGTTGTGGAGATGAAATCCCTGCCGGGCAGGGCGCAGTGTCCATGAATGCGTGATGCCGCCAACAAAACCGTGTTCCGTTCGTGCTTCCTCGTGCGGGGCGTCGTCCCTGCGGCGACATGCGCCGGAGCCGTTCGTGCGGCGCCTGTCCAGCGTGGTGCGGCGGCGGCGCGGCGGTGGCGGGTGCCCTTGCCGCTGCGTGGGGCCATTGCGTGGTCCCGTGCGTCTCGTGGTGCCGCCGTGGCTGCCGTGGCTGCGGTTGTCGCGCTGTCGGGCGTTCTCCCCCGTGTCGTGTGGCGTATCGTCCGGTTTTCGGGCGGCGATGCGGGTTGGGGTTTGCGAAGGCGCGTTGCCGGTCCGTAACCGTTCCGCGCGGGAATCGTGACCGTACCGGACGTGCCGCCGGGCCTTGCCGATGGCTTTCCAGTTACGTAAGTCATAGGAAGACGTTAAGAAAGATGTCAAGGGCAATCTGGACAACGCCCCGGCGATCCGCGTCCCGCAACGGTTTGTGGGCGTCGCCCTGCCTGGGGGGGCGGAATGGACTCCGGCGGGGCGGGGTGCCGGCTGGCACGGACCGGTCTCGCCGACCGGCCCCCCTTGCGCGAGGCACACCTTTCGCGGCATGGAGTATGACATGATACGCGGCTTGATTCTGGGCGGCCTGTTCGTCCTGCTGATCTACCTGCTGTTGCGCTACGTGTGGCGGACCCGCCCGGAAAACCCGCGCGACGTGCTGCGCGAGGAACTTTCGCGCCGCCGGGCCGTGGGCGAAAGCGCCACGGGCATGGCCGAACGGCTGCGCGACGTGGCCCACGAGCGGTTGCGTCCGGTGGCCGCCGCCCTGGCCGAAATGCGCGAGGAATTGCCGGAGGACCAGCGCTTCGAGGTGCGGGACGACGGCGACACCCTGACCGTGCAGGCGGGCGGGCGCACCATCGTGGTCACCCACAACGCGCTCACGGTGCTGCTGGGCGACCGCGACGGCGAGGGCCGCCCCGGCGGGGACGGCGTCCGCCGCCCCCTGCGCGACGAACGCTACGGCATCCGCGTGGACGGCGCCCTTGAGGAGCACGCCGACCTTGCCGGAACGGTGCGGCGGCTGGCCTCGCTCATTGCCGACGCAGTGGCCGGGCGGACATCCACGTAGCGGACGGGGGCTCCGGCCAGGCGCATTGTCCGGGATTGCCCGAGCCCGTCCGAGCCCGTCCGAGCCCGTCCGAGCCCATCCGAGCCCGTCCGAGATTGTCACGCGGGGGCGCTGCTGCTAGGATGCGCCGACGGTCCGCACTCCCCTTGCCCGGTTCCAACGAACGATGCGGCGCGCGCGCCGAACGAGGTATCCATCATGTCCGACGACTCCAGCGAAGTGAAACTGTTCGCCCTGTCCACCTGCATCCACTGCAAGAACACCAAGCAGTATCTTGAAGAGCACGGCGTGGACTACAAGTGCGTGTTCGTGGACCAGCTGGAAGGCGACGAGCGCAAGGCGGTGCTGGAGGAAATCCGCGCCCACAATCCCAAGCTGTCCTTCCCCACTCTGGTCTGCGGCAACGGCCGCGTCATCGTGGGCTTTCACAAGGAAGACATCAAGGAGGCCCTGGACTTATGAGCGGACCCGCAACCGCCCAGGCGCTGCACGACATGCTGCGCAAGATTCAGGAACCCAAGGGCTATTTCTTCAACAAGGACATGGACATGACCATGCCCCTGCTGGAAAGCCTGCTGGTGAACAGGCAACGCTACGGCTACATGGCCTGCCCCTGCCGCCTGGCCCTCGGCGAGTTCGAGAAGGACCGCGACATCGTCTGTCCCTGCGTGTACCGCGAGGACGACGTGAAGGAATTCGGGGCCTGCTTCTGCGGGCTGTACGTGTCGCAAGCCTGGAACGACGAGGAGATTCCCCACGCGGTGGTGCCGGAGCGCAGGCCGCCGGAGAAATTGTTCGGCTAACTGTCCCGTCTGTTGATGCGGCCTCTTGACTATCGCCCAAAACAAAACGCCGCCGGATTCCCGAGGGAACCCGGCGGTATTTTTGTATTGTTTGCTTGGGCCGGGCGTGTGGGTACCCGCTAGGGCCTGTTGCCACTATGAGGGATTTTGTTCTCTGCCAAGGAAGAATGGTTTCTTTATGGAGGGAGTATACTTTTGTGGTATTCGACCGAAATAAAAAACCATTCTGACGCCGGCAGAGGGCAAAAGGCCCATAGTGGTGCAGGCCCTATACGCCAAACGCCGCCGCATGCCGCGCCGCAAACTGCTCCGGGGTAAAGGCGTGTTCCTGGGTGCCGTAGTGCTCCACGCAGAAGCTGGCGCAGGTGGCGCCCATGCGCGCGGCCTCCACCACGTCCCTGCCGTCCACCAGGCCCTTGATGAGCCCCGCGCGGTAGGCGTCGCCCGCGCCGGTGGGGTCCAGCACCCGGTCGGCCTTGACGGCGGGCACCAGCACCGGGCTGCCGTTGTCGATGCGCGAGCCGTGTTCGGACATGGTGGTGATGATCCACCCGGTGTGTTCCAGCAGTTCCGCCTTGGTGCGGCCGGTGGCCTTCATGATCATTTCCAGTTCGTAGTCGTTGCTGACCAGCATGTGCGCCCCGCAGATGGTTTCGTACAGCTGGTCGCCGGACAGGGCGGGAATCTGCTGGCCGGGGTCGAAGATGTAGCGCACGCCGCGTTCGCGGAACATGCGCGGCAGGCCCACCATGTCGTCCACGTTGCCGGGCGAGACGATGGCGATGTCGGCCGCCGCGTCCAGCGCGGGGAAGGGGTATTCGCACGGAAAGCGCATGGCCGCCGGGTTGAAGCCGGTGATCTGGTTGTCGCTCTGGTCGGTGGTGATGTAGGCCCCGGCGGTGAACTGGTCGTCCAGCTTGCGGACGCCGTCCTGCGGCAGGCCCAGCCTGTCCAGTTCCTCGGCGTAGCGGTCGAAGTCCTTGCCCACGCAGCACAGGACGTGCGGCTTCTCGCCAAGCAGGGCCAGGCTGTAGGCGATGTTGCCCGCCGTGCCGCCGCGCTTTTCCTCCAGCCGGTCGATGAGAAAGCACACGTTCAGGATGTGTATCTTTTCCGGCAGGATGTGGTCCGCGAACTTGCCGGGAAAGTTCATGATGCGGTCGTAGGCGAGGGAACCGGAAACGTAGATGGACATGCTAGGGCTCCTTGCGGGTTTCTTCGTCGATCCAGCCGAGAAAGGCGGCGCTGCCGCCGGTGATGGGCAGGGCCACCACGCAGGGCACCTCGTAGGGGTGCAGTTCCAGCACCGCCTGGGTCAGGGCGGGCACGAGGGCGTCGGCGGTCTTGGCGATGAACGCGGTTTCGGTGTCGGTCTGGATGTCGCCCGCCCAGCGGTAGATGGACCGGATGGACCCCAGCACGTTGACGCACGCGGCAAGGCCCCGTTCCACCAGGATGCGGCCGATGCGCTCGGCCTCTTCCGGATTGGGGGCCGTCATGTACACGATGACCGCCATGGGGACCTCCTGCGGTGGTGATGGGGCGTCCGTCTCGATAGGTCCGATAGGCCCGATGGTGGCGGATGGGGACGGATGCTGGCGGACGGGGCCGCGCATCGGGCCTTGGCGCGCGGCGTGCGCCGTCCATGTGCATAGCGGAGAAGCCACCGCACGGCAACGCGATGATCATGGTCCCGGCACCGGAATGACGCGAAGCGGCTGGGCGTGGCGGGCAGGCGGGCGGCCATGCGCAAGGCGCGACGCTTCCATGCAGGGCGCGCGCCGCCGTTCTCCGTCGCATGGTTGCGGGGCGGGCCACGGCGTGGCATATACTGGCGGACGCGCATCTGCCGGGCCGTTGTCCGGCCTATCTCCCCGTTTCCCTGTTTCCCCCGTTTCCTTAATCCGGCAGCCGCGCGCACATCCCTTCACGGAGCCTTTCATGCAGACCGCCGACCGCGCGGCCAGGGTGCTCGAACTCCTGCGCCTGCGCTATCCCACCCGCGAAACGCATCTTGTGGCCCGCGACGCCTGGGAACTGCTGGTGGCCACGGTGTTGGCCGCCCAGTGCACCGACGTGCGCGTGAACCAGGTGACCCCCGGCCTGTTCCGCCGCTGGCCCGGCCCGGCCGAGCTTGCCCGCGCCACGCAGGAAGAACTGGAAGAGGTCATCCGTTCCACCGGCTTCTACCACAACAAGGCCACCAACCTGCTGGGCGCGGCCCGCCGCGTGACCGAGGCGCACGGCGGCAAGGTGCCCCGCACCATGGCCGAACTGGTGCAACTGCCCGGCGTGGCCCGCAAGACCGCCAACGTGGTGCTGTGGGGGGCCTACGGCATCAACGAGGGCATCGCCGTGGACACCCACGTCAAGCGCATCTCCTTTCGCATGGGCTTTACCGAATCCACCGACCCGGTGCGGATCGAGCGCGACCTGATGGCCCTTTTCCCGCGCGATGCCTGGGGCGACGTGAACCACATGCTGGTGTGGTTCGGCCGCCACGTGTGCGACGCGCGCGCCCCGCGCTGCGGCGAATGCGAGATGATCGAGGTCTGCCCGCGCCACGGCGTGGGGGAAAAGCCCGGCGCTGCCGCCGGGGCGCGGGCCGTCCGAAGCGGGAAGAGCGGCAAGAGCGGAAACAAGGCCGCCCCCGCCAAGACCCCGGCCAAATCCCGTGGCGGCGGCAAGCCATGATCACCTCCACCTTCCGCCACCTGCCCGGCGTGGGCGCGGCCTTCGAGGAACGCCTGTGGCGCGGGGGCTGCCTGACCTGGGAGGACGCGGCCGCGCGCGGCGACATTCCCTGCCGCCGCCACGAGGCGGGCACCTTCGCCACCGGCATCGCCGATTCGCACGCGCGCCTCGCGGCGGGCGACGCCGCGTGGTTCGGCCGGCGTCTGGGCGCGGCGGACCAGTGGCGGCTGTTCGCCACGTTCCGCCACCAGGCGGCCTACGTGGACATCGAAACCACGGGCCTCGGCTGGCCGGAATCGCACATCACCACCATCGCCCTGTGGGACGGGCGGCAACTGCGCACCTACCGGCACGGCGACAACCTGGAAGCCTTCGCCGACGACATCCGCGACTACCGGCTGCTGGTGACCTTCAACGGGCGCGGCTTCGACGCGCCGTTCATCGAGCAGACCTTCCGCCAGAAGCTGGACATGGCCCACCTGGACCTGCGCTGGGTGCTCAAGCCGCTGGGCTACACCGGCGGGCTGAAACGGGTGGAGCGGGCCTTCGGGCTGGATCGCGGAGGGCTGGCCGGGGTGGACGGCTACACCGCCGTACTGCTGTGGCACCACTGGCGGAACAGCGGCGACGAACGCGCCCTGGAAACCCTGCTGGCCTACAACGCCGAAGACGTGCTGACCCTGGAACCGCTGGCGGTGCATGCCTACAATGCCCACCTGGCCGGGCTGCCCGCCCTGCCGGAGGTGCCGCTGCCGCAGTGCGGCCGGGCCGACAATCCCTTCCGCGCCAGCGCCGAGGTGCTGCGCAAGGTGGGCGTGCGGGTGGCGTAGGCGTCCGCGTCCCGCCGCCCCGCAACGGTGCGTTTCACCCCGGAGCATTCCGTTCCCACCCCGTCCTCCCCGCCGCATGCACGGCGGGAAGGACGCACCGTTGCGCCCGGCGCGGAAAAACAATTGCCCGTGGCGGCCCGTGTGGCATACTGGAACGCACGTCACGACCTTTCAGGGGGGCCGCATGAGCCAGACCAACATCCTGCTGGAATCGGGCACCAACGAGCTCGAAATCATCGAATTCTACATCGAGGAAACCCTGCCGGGGGGCAGGGTGTACCGGGGCTATTACGGCATGAACGTGGCCAAGGTGCTGGAGATCATCCGGCGGCCCACGGTCACCGGCGTGCCCAGCAAGCACCACCCGGCGGCGCTGGGCACCTTCAACCTGCGCGGCCGCGTCCTGCCCCTGGTGGACCTGGGCGGATGGCTGGGCAAGCAGGTGGTGGCCAGCGACGCGCTGAAGGTCATCGTCTCCGAGTTCAGCGGCATGGTCACCGCGTTCCTGGTGTCCGGGGTCACGCGCATCCACCGCCTGAGCTGGAGCCAGGTGGAGGCCCCGGACAGGCACATGCAGACCTACAGCGGCCAGTCGGTCATCGGGGTGGTGCGCTTCGAGGACCGCATCGTGTTCCTGCTGGACATGGAGAAGATCGTGGCCTCCATGAACCCCCGGCTGGACATGGGCAGCGCGGCGGAAGCCGTGGTGGCCGCGGCCTCGGTGCCCGAGCCGTGGCACGTGCTCATCGCCGACGACTCCTCGGCCATCCGCAACATGATCGGCAGCACCCTGGAGAAGGCGGGCTTTCGCGTCACCCGCACCAGCAGCGGGCGCGAGGCGTGGGACGTGCTGTCCGGCTGGCGCAAACGGTCGGAGGAAGAGCGCAGGCACATCTACGACTACGTGGACCTGGTGGTGTCGGACATCGAGATGCCCGAGATGGACGGCCACAACCTGACCCGGCGCATCAAGGAAGACCAGGTGCTGCAGAAGCTGCCGGTGGTGCTGTTCTCTTCGCTGATCACCGACGCCCTGCGCCACAAGGGCGCCGCCGTGGGGGCCGACGACCAGATATCCAAGCCCGACCTGCCCGGCCTTACCGAACGGGTGCGCGGCCTGATCGAACGGTTCCGCCAGCGGACGTCGGCCGCGTGATCCTGTCGGTCGCTCACGGCGGCGTGGATCGGAGGTGTGTGGCACGCCGGGCGTCCCGCACCGGTGTCGGCTAACGGAGTTCCCATCTTTTCGGGACCATGGTAGTGTCGCCGCCGTTCGGTGGAGTGGCGCGCCCCCATGGCCGGGACTTGTCCCGAAGACAGAGGAAACACCGGGGGACATCGGGGGCGCCGGGCGTGCATCGCGGGATGCGCGCCACGGTCCGTGCGGCACCGGCCGCACGCCGGGGGACGCCACGCCGGGACGGGGTACAGGCAGAACGCCGGACCGCAGGCAGGCCGTTGGCGGCGGCGGACCGGCAAAGGGGGGAGACATCATGGAACGCAGGCGTCATGCGCGCGTCTTTCTGAAGGCGTACGGGTTGAACCAGTCCTGTCGCGTGCACATGGGCGGCGCGGACCGCATCGCCCAACTCATCGACATCAGCCCCGGCGGTTCGCGCCTGCTGCTGGACGACGGCGGGGCCGTGCCCCCGCAGGGCACGCGCGGCGTGCTGCTGCGGGGCGAGAACTTCCGGCTGGCCTACCTGGTGGACGTGGCCTACACGGTGGCCTGGGTCAAAAGTGACCAGCCGGGGGGCATCGAATTCGGGGCCAGTTTCGACGTGGACCTGGACGCCTCGGTGTCGGGCCTGCAGGCGGATCTGGCCGATCTTGCGGGATAGTGGCGGGATAGTGGCCGATAGCGGCCGATAGTGGCGGGCTGGCCGGGTTGGCTGGACTGGCCGGAACTGGCCGGGTTGACCGGAACAGGGCGCACAAGAAAAGGGCGGGGAGCATGCTCCCCGCCCTTGCGTTTGTCCGTAGAATTCCGGGGCGGCCCGGCGTGCGCTACACCTTGGCGGCGGTGCGCAGGTCGGCCACGGCGTCGCACTGCTCCCAGGTGAACTCGGGCAGTTCGCGGCCGAAGTGGCCGTAGCAGGTGGTCTTGCCGTAGATGGGGCGGTTCAGGTCAAGGCGCTTGATGATGTGGTACGGACGCAGGTCGAACACCTCGCGCACGGCGCGGGTCAGCACTTCGTCCGACAGTTCGCCGCTGCCCAGCGACGAGACCAGCACGGAAACCGGCTCGGCCACGCCGATGCAGTAGGCGATCTGCACTTCGCACTTGGGGGCCAGGCCCGCCTTGACCACGTTCTTGGCGATGTAGCGGCCCATGTACGCGCCGGAACGGTCCACCTTGGAGGCGTCCTTGCCCGAGAACGCGCCGCCGCCGTGGTGTCCGGCCCCGCCGTAGGTGTCCTGGATGATCTTGCGGCCGGTCAGGCCGCAGTCGCCCATGGGGCCGCCGACGACGAACCGGCCGGTGGTGTTGATGAAGATTTCGCAGTCGTCGGCCATCAGGCCCTCGGGCAGCGTCTTCTTGATCACTTCCTCGATGATGCCTTCGCGGATGGTGGCGTTGGACACGTTGTCGGCATGCTGCGACGAGACCACCACGTTGTTGATGTGCACGGGCTTGCCGTCCACGTATTCGAACGAGACCTGGGTCTTGCCGTCGGGCCGCAGGAAATCGAGGACGCCGTCCTTGCGCACCTTGGTCAGGCGCTGCGAAAGCTGGTGCGCCCAGTAGATGGGGGCGGGCATCAGGGAGGGGGTCTCGTCGCAGGCGAAGCCGAACATCATGCCCTGGTCGCCCGCGCCCTGGTCTTCGGGGTTGCCCCGGTCCACGCCCTGGGCGATGTCGCCCGACTGCTTGTCGATGGAGGAGATGACCGCGCAGGTCTTCCAGTCGAAGCCCATGTCCGAGTTGCAGTAGCCGATGTTGCGGATGGTCGAGCGCACCACCTCGGGCAGGTCGGCGAAGCCCTTGGTGCGGATTTCGCCCGCGATGAAGGCCATGCCGGTGGTCACCAGCGTTTCGCAGGCCACGCGGGACATGGGGTCCTGCGCCAGCAGCACGTCGAGCACGGCATCGGAAATCTGGTCGGCCACCTTGTCGGGGTGGCCTTCGGTGACGGATTCGGACGTGAAGAAGTAGCGGCCTTTTCCGGGAATCATGCGGTCCTCCTGATGATGCGCGCGTGGCCCCGGCGTGTGGCCTGGCGCCCCGGCGTATGGTGCGGGCGCGGCGGGCTCGGGCGCGTTTCGATGCGTGGGTTGCGGTTGTCGGGTGCGGTGGCTCGGGGCTAAGGGGCCAGGGCCAGGGGCTAATCGCCGGCCAGCAGCATGTTGTCGATGAGCCGGGCCTTGCCCAGGCGGAAGGCCACCGCGCACAGGGCCGCGTCGGCGATGCGCGCCAGCGGTTCCAGGGTTTCCGGGTGCACGATGGACACGTAGTCCTCCTGCGCCAGGGGCAGGCTTTCGCGCCAGTAGCGGCGCATGGCCTCGGCCACGGCGGCGGCGTCGCGCTCGCCCCCCTGCACCAGCGCCCGGCCAAGGGCCAGGCCGTGGTGGATGTTGGGGGCCTGGGCGCGTTCCTCGGCCGAAAGGTAGACGTTGCGCGAGCTCATGGCCAGGCCGTCGGCCTCGCGCACGATGGGGCGGCCCACCACCTCCACGGGCACGTTCAGGTCGCGCGCCATGCGGCGGATGATGGCCAACTGCTGCCAGTCCTTCTGGCCGAACACGGCGGTGCGCGGCATGGCCAGCTGGAACAGCTTCATGACCACGGTGCACACCCCCCGGAAATGGGTGGGGCGCGAAACGCCGCACAGCGTGCCCGCCAGCGAGGGCACCTCTACCCAGGTGGCGTGGCCCGCCGGGAACATGTCCGCGGGCTGGGGGGTGAACAGCACGTCGGCGCCGTTGGCCTCGGCCACGGCGGCGTCGCGCTCGAGGTCGCGCGGGTAGGCGGCCAGGTCTTCGCCGGGGCCGAACTGCGTGGGGTTCACGAACAGGCTGACCACCACCTTGTCCCCCGCCGAGCGGGCGTAGGACATCAGGCTTTCGTGCCCGGAGTGGTAGTAGCCCATGGTGGGCACCAGCACGGTGTGCTGGCCGTCGGCCCGCCAGCGAAGGCAGGTCTGCTGCAACGTGCGGGGATCGGTAAGTATCTGCATATCAAGTTATCCGAATATTGTTGTGTAGGCGGGTATACACGCAGCCCGCCACGATGTCCAGCGAAAACGGCGGCCGATATGGACGGCGCGAAGCGGGCATGGCGCAGCGATGGCGGCGCGGGCCGGAGCGGCGCCCGCCCGGCAGGTTTGTCCGTGTGGCGCCGGAAACAGCAAAACCCGTACCGGGATGACCGGCGGCCCGGCCGATGGCCTGACGGGGGACTCGTTCCGGAGGGCCGGTGGCCCGGCGCCTTGCGCATCCCCCGTTCCGGCCGCGCTTGACGGAGGCGGTGGCTGCGGGCAAGAGCAGGGGCGGGACGGCCCGCACGCCATGGCGTGGCCTTCACCATCATCGTATGCCGGGAGCCGCATGGACGCGCCGAATTCCGACGATACGCCCGGAACGCCGCCGGGGGAAGCGGACCGCCCCGCCGCGGCGCACGCCCCGTTCCCCTCGTTCCATCAGGGGCAGCTGGACGTGTTCTGCGCCGTGTACGCGGTAGTCAACGCCCTGCGCTCCGTCCACCCGGTGGGCATCGGACAGGCACGGCGGCTGTTCAACGAAGTGCTGCTGGACCTTGCCCGCGACGCGGACGGGTTGCGCGCCGTGCTGTACAACGCCACCGACCACGACGCGCTGGTGCGGGCCGTGCTGGACCGCGCCGGCCGCGACGTGGCCGACCTGCGCGTCATGCGCCCCTTTGCCGGATCCCCGGCCCTGCGCGTGACCGGCCGGGTGGGGCCCGACGCCTCGGGCGGGCACCGCCCGCCCGCGCGGAAAACCCACGGCCCGGACGCCGCCGCCCAGCCCGCGCCCCGCGCGGTGTGGGAAACCCTGGCCAGATGGCTTGCGGGCGGCCCGGCGCGCGCGGCCGTGCTGCGCTTTCACCGCTACCTGCCGTTCAGGGGCGACCCGGTGGTGTCGCACTGGACGGCGGCCGGGCGGCTGCTGGGGGATACGCTGTTCCTGCACGACTCCAGCCGCGAAGCCAACGCCATCCATTCCATCGAACGGGGCGGCTTCGTCACCGCGCCGGAGCACCTCTGCGACGACCGGCTGCTGCTGGTGGAACCCCGCTGCCTGTACCTGATCGAAGTGGCGGGGTAGGCCCGGCCTTCACGTCGCGGACCTTTCCGGTCCCTCTCCTGGCTCTCGTCAGCCGCCGCATGCTCCGGCCAGCGCCGGGTTGCCGGTCATTCCTTCCCTGCGTCGTTTCCGTCCGCGTCCAGTTGGCGCAGTTCTTCGTCGGGCATGGCAAAGCCATGTTCCGGCCCGGGAAAGGCGCCGTTCTCCACCTCTTCCTTGTAGGCGGTCACGGCGGCCGTCACCTGTCCGGCCAGGTTGGCGTACCGTTTCACGAAGCGGGGCACCATGCGCTCCTGCAGGCCCAGCATGTCGTGCAGCACCAGCACCTGCCCGTCGCAGTCCGGCCCGGCGCCGATGCCGATGGTGGGAATGGTCAGCGCGGCGGTGATGCGCGCGGCCACGGGCGAGGGCACGCATTCCAGCACCACCGAGAAACAGCCCGCCTGTTCCAGGGCCAGCGCGTCGTCCAGCAGGCGGCGGGCGGCGTCGGCGGTCTTGCCCTGCACCCGGAAGCCGCCCAGTTGCGCCACCCGCTGCGGGGTCAGGCCGATGTGCCCCATCACCGGAATGCCCGCGTCCACCAGGGCGCGGATTTGCGGCAGGCACGGCCCGGCGCCTTCCAGCTTCACGGCGCGCACGCCCCCTTCGCGGAACAGCCGCCCGGCATTGCGCAGGGCGTCGGCCGGACCCGTCTCGTAGGACAGGAAGGGCATGTCCGCCACCACCAGCGCGCGAGAAACGCTGCCGGTCACCGCGCGGCAGTGGTGCACCATTTCGTCCACGGTCACGGACAGGGTGTCGTCCCGGCCCAGCATGACCATGCCCAGCGAATCGCCCACCAGGATGATGTCGATGTCGCAGGCGTCCACCAGGGCGGCGGTGGGGGCGTCGTAGGCGGTGAGCATGGCGATGCGCCGCGCGCCCTTGGCGGCGCGCACGTCCAGCGTGCCGACCGGGCGGCGCGGCCGGGCCGGGGCGTCGGTGGTGGCGGGGCGTTCCGGTGACGGATGGACGCTCATGTGAGGCTCCTTGCTGTGCGGTGGGGACGGAGGCGCCGGGGGGTGCCCGGGGCGGTTCATCCGGTGAACGGGCGGCGCGGGCCGCGCCGGGCAGCCATCCTACATCCGCCACCGGGGCATGGCAAACCCGGAAACCGGCGGGGAGGGCGGGAAGGAGCGGCGGCCGCATCCTTCGGGATTCGCGCGGAAAATCTTCGCCGGTCCGGCCCGGCCCAACGAGCGTAAAGAAAAGTGAAGGCCGCCCCCTATAGTTTCACATGGGCAGGCCGAAAAGAGGGGCATGAACGGCGGATGATCGCATGGATGCGATCGGCGTGGTGCCCCGCCCGGAACGGCGCAATATTCATGGAGGAATATTATGTCTCTCGTTATCAATCACAACTTGATGGCAATGAATGCCGCCCGCAACCTCAGCTCGTCGTACGGCAGCCTGTCCACGTCCGTACGCCGGCTGTCTTCGGGCCTTCGTGTCGGCACCGCCGCCGACGACGCAGCCGGCCTGGCCATTCGCGAACTGATGCGTTCGGACATCGCCGCCCTGAACCAGGGCGTGCGTAACGCCAACGACGCCATCTCGCTGATCCAGACCGCCGACGGCGCCCTCGGCGTCATCGATGAAAAGCTGATCCGCATGAAGGAACTGGCCGAACAGGCCGCCACCGGCACCTACACCTCGGACCAGCGTCTCATCATCGATTCGGAATACCAGGCCATGGCCTCGGAAATCACCCGAATCGCCAACTCGACGGACTTCAACGGCATCCACCTGCTCAACGGCAACCTGTCCGGCGCGACGCACGACGGCTCCGGCCTGACGTCCACCGGGAAGCTGAAGGTCCACTTCGGCACCGCCAACGACTGCTCGGAAGACTACTACTACATCCGCATCGGCACCGCCACGGCGTCGGCCCTGGGTGTGGGCGCTTCCGCCGCCGAAGGCGCGGGCAAGTCGATCTCCACGCAGTCGGCCGCGCAGGCCGCCCTGGAAGGCATCCAGAACGCCATCATCTCGAAGGACCAGATTCGCGCGAACCTTGGTGCGCTCCAGAACCGCCTGGAAAACACCATCAGCAACCTGCAGATCCAGGCCGAAAACCTGCAGGCCGCCGAATCCCGGATTTCGGACGTGGACGTTTCGAGCGAAATGACGGAATTCACCCGTCAGCAGATCCTCACCCAGGCTGCCGTCGCCATGCTCTCGCAGGCCAACTCCCTGCCGCGTATGGCCATGCAGCTGCTGGGCGGCTAAGGCAACACACCGTAAGGTGGAGGGGTTTCCGCAGTACGCTCGACCGGGCCGCGCAAGCGGCCCGGTTTTCTGCGTTCGTCACCGGCCCGCTGTTTACAGCGGGGGCCGGACTGCGGCATCGTGGGCAGGTCCGTATGCTGCACATCCATCAGGAGCGGCCCATGATCCCGTGTTCCCCGCGTCCCCCGCATTCCCCGCATTCCCCGTCGTCGCAACGGTCACCCCTTTCGCACCACGCGCGGCAGGGCAGGCCATCACGCCTGCCGGAGGCGCTCGCCGCCGTGTTCGTGGTGATGTTCGTCCTGCTGGGCGTCGCCCCGTACGACCGCGCGGTGTGGTTTCTGGAATGCACGCCCGTGGTCGCCATCTTCCTGCTGCTGGCGGGCACGGCGCGCAAGTTCCGGTTCAGCGACGCCGCCTACCTGCTGATGGCGGTATGGCTGTTCTGGCATACCGTGGGCGGGCACTACACCTTCTCGCGGGTGCCCTTCGGCGCCATTACCGACACCTTCGGCTTTTCGCGCAACCATTTCGACAGGGTGGGGCATTTCAGCGTGGGCTTCTATGCCTATGCGCTGGCGGAACTGCTCATGCGCCGCCGCCTGGCCGGGCCGGTGGTTTCCGTGCTGTTCGGGCTGTTCGCGGTGATGGCCGTGGCCGCCGGGTGGGAAATTCTGGAATGGCTGGTCGCCGTGGCCGAGGGCGGCGATGCCGGGCACGCCTTCCTGGGCAGCCAGGGCGACGAGTGGGACGCCCAGAAGGACATGCTGGCGGACACCCTGGGGGCGGTCTGCGCGCTGGCTCTGTTCCGGCTGTACGGCAGGCGCTGGGGCAGCATGGACCCGGCGTAGGCGGGGCAGGGTGCGCGCCGGAGGACGGGCAGGCGCCGGAAGGCAGGCGCACCGCGTGGCATGAACCGGCGGACAGCGGCGCAAGACGTTGGCCGGGGCCGTTTGGACAGCGCCGGGGAAATGCCGTATGCCGGACGGGCGCGCCGCGCGGCGCATCCGGTGGCCTGCCGCCGGGCGCTGGCGGCCGACGTCGTTTTTTTCCGGAGCCTTGCCATGACCGCCTGCAATCCCCAGTTGAACCTTCAGGGGCGCGGCCGCCTGAAGCGCATCGTCGACTTCCTGAACGAGGCGGGCATGCTGCGCCTCACGCCGCGCACCGGCTACCAGTTTCTCGGCACCGGCAGCGAGAACGTGGCCGAGCACTCCTTCCGCACCGCCATCATCGGCTACGCGCTGGCCCGCATGGCCGGGGCCGATCCTTCCCGCACCGCCATGCTGTGCCTGTTCCACGATTTCCACGAGGCGCGCATCGGCGACTTCAACTACGTGAACCGCATCTACAACACCTCGAAGCCGCGCGATGCCGTGGTGCACGCCGCCGAGGGCACCGGCCTCGAAGTGGACATGCTGGAGTTCTGGGACGACCTGGAAGCCTCGCGGACGCCCGAGGCGCAACTGGCCCACGACGCGGACCAGTTGGACCTGATCCTGAACCTGAAGCGCGAGCTGGACCTGGGCAACAAGTACGCGGGCAAGTGGATGGAAAGCGCGCTGGAACGGCTGCACACCGAAGAAGGCCGCGAGCTTGCCCGAACCATCGCCGAGACCGACCACACCGACTGGTGGTTTCTGGGGCCCGACCGGGGGTGGTGGGAGAGGAAGAACGGGAAGGAATAGGGGCAAAGCTGCGCTGGTTGGGGATGGGGGAGTGTGGGGTTGAGGACGGTTTCTGCGAAGGCCCGCCAGCCCTGTTGGATACGTCTGGTATTGGCGTGCCATTGCGGTGAGAGGGTCGTGTGCCTTGTTGCGCGCGGCTTCTACGAAGACACGCCAGCCCTGTTGATCACGCTCGATTTCGTTATGTCTCCGACGGACAGGGGGCCGCTAAGCGGCGGCCCCCTGTACCCCCGCGCTCCGGGGGGCGCTGCCCCCCTGGTCTCCCCAGGTTTTCATGCGCCGCATTCTTTATGCCGGGCAGCTTCCCTGCGGCGCTGGCGCGCCTCGGGTGATCTGCCCGGCTGAATGCGTATGCGCGCATATCTCTCGTCGCCTTGCCGATGGTTCGGGTTGTGCCTTTACCGTTCAGTCGAGTTGCGGTGCACCCGCAACGCCGGAGCTTCCGCCGTCGCAAAGCCTCCGGCGGCGATCTCCGGCTGCGGGCGCAATCCGCGCGTGTGTTACACTTTGCCTGAAGGGCCTGACGCCTTGCCTCATTGTAACGACAGACCAGCCGCGCAGGGCCGAATGTTGCTCAAGGGAAGCGTGATGTGCGTAGAAGCGTGTGACGCCGGGCTTTGACGGCGGCACATGCGTCGCAACGGGGGTGGGGCTAAGAGCCCCCAGTAAGATAGAGACGGCGAGAGATTCGCGCACATCGCATTCCCGTCGCCAGATCACCCGAAGGCGCTTTGCGCCGAAGGGAAGCTGGCGGCGAAGGAATGCGGTGCAAGATAACCCGGGGTTCCAAGGGGCGGAGCCCCTGGAGCGCGGGGATGCAAGGGGCCGCCGCTTAGCGGCCCCTTGCCCGCCGGAGGCATAACGAAATCGAGGGTGGTCAAGAGGGCAGAACTGTCTTCGTAGAGGCCGGTTGCAACAAGGCCCCCCATCCACCATTCCCACCCGCCGGAGACATAACGAAATCGAGCGCTATCAACAGGGCTGGCGTGTCTTCGTAGAAGCCGTGCACAACCGCGCACTACCCGTCCCATCCCCTTATCACTCAGGATTCCTAAGCACCTCCAGCACCTCCACCCGCGACGCCTGCCACGCCGGGTACGCCCCGGCCACCAGCCCCAGCAGCACCGAGGCCACGCAGGCCCCCACGATCAGCAGCGGGTCGTACAGGTACGGAAAGTCTCCCACGGCGTACACCACGCTGACGATGCCCACGGCGGCCAGCACCCCGGCCGCGCCGCCCACCCCGGCCATCACCCCGGCCTCGGCCAGGAACTGGCGGATGATCACCGTGCGGCTGGCGCCCACGGCCCGGCGGATGCCGATTTCCAGCCTGCGGGCGCGCACCAGCAGGATCATGATGGACAGGATGCCCAGCGCGCCCACCGCGAACGAGATGGACGACGACAGCACCCCCAGCGTCCACACCAGGTCCAGCGCCTGATTGCGCAGGCGGGCCGAATCCTGCGCCGAGATCACCGAAAAATCGTCCTTGCGGCCCGGCCCCATGTGGTGGCGTCGGCGCAGGATGTCGGTAACGGCGGCCTTGGCGGCTTCCTCGTCCTTCTGGTCGTGCAGGTTCATGAACACACCGCTGATCCAGTCCTGGTTGGCGAAGCGGCGCATGTACGTGGACAGCGGGGTGAAGACCATTTCATCAAGGTTGGCCCCGGTCACGTCCTGCCCCTTTTCCGGCAGCACGCCCACCACCAGCACGTTGGCGCGAAAGAAGAACACCTGTTTGCCCACGGCCTCTGCCGGGTCGCCGAACAGGCGCTGCGCGATGGCGAAGCCCAGCACGCAGACCTTGGCCTGCGTCGCCTCCTCTTCCTCGTTGTAGTAGCGGCCGTGCTCGGTTTCCAGCATCCGCACCTGCGCGTAGACCGGGGGCGAGGCCATGAGCTGGCTGTTGGTGGTCACCCGGCCATGGCGCACCGGCATGGACCCTCCGGCGTAGGGAGCGCCAAGGCGCACCTGGGGTATGGTCCCCAGGATTTCGCGGGCGTCTTCCAGGCTGAAGGTGGTGGTCATGCCGGTGACGCGGGTGGCCCCTTCGCGCCGGAAGCTGGCCTGCCCGGACAGGGCCTGCAACAGGTTGGGGCCAAGGCGCTGCGTCTCGATGTCGGCCTTCTTGACCATGGCTTTCGAGATGTGCAGCACGGCGGTGAGCGCCAGCGCGCCAAGAAAGACTCCCAGCATGGCCAGCACCGTGCGCATGCGGTGCGCGGCCAGCGAGCGCAGGGCGATGCGCAGGCGCTGCATCACTCACCCCCGCGCAGGGCCTGGATGGGGTCCAGCGCGGCGGCCTGCCGCGCCGGGCGCAGCCCGAACACCAGCCCCACCGCCGTGGCGGCGGCCAGGGCCAGCAGGAACACCTTCACCGACAGCACCATCTCGATGAGTCCAAGGCGTTCCAGCGTCTGGCCCATCAGCGCGCCCAGCACCACGCCGCCCACGGCCCCGCACAGGGTCAGCGCCAGGGATTCCATGAGAAATTGCAGCAGGATGGCCCGGCCCGGCGCGCCCAGGGCCTTCTTGAGCCCGATCTCCACCCGCCGTTCGGTGACCGAGAGCAGGAACAGGTTGGCCAGCACGAAGCCGCCCACCACCATGGCGGCGGCCGCCGTCACCCCCAGGAATAGCACCAGTCCACCCTTGATAACATCCAGGAATTTCAGCACTTCGCGCGCGGTGAGCACGGTGAAGTCGTCAGGGTCTTCCGGGGCCAGGCGGTGCAGGTGGCGCAGCAGGCTGCGCAGGTCTTCCACGTGGGCGTCCATGCCCGCCGTGTCCTCGAATTTCACGCGCAGGGCGCGGAAGTAGCGGCGGTCCATGTTGAAGCGCTGGGTCAGCGTGGTGAGGGGGATGACCACGCGGTCGTCCACGTTGCCGCCGCCGCCGGACATGCCCCGGTACTGCATCAGCCCCACCACGGTGAACGGCACGCCGGACATCAGGAAGGTGCGGCCCACGGGGCTTTCGTCGCCGAACAGCTCGCGGGCGGGCTTGTCGCCCATCAGGGCCACGCGCGCGCCGCGCTGCACGTCCTCGGCCGTCAGGTCGCGGCCTTCCACCAGCGGCCAGTTCCAGGCCTTGGCGTAGTTCTCGGTGGTGCCCGCCACCAGAGAGACGTCGTAGTTGTTGGCCTCGTGCTTCAGGCGCACGTTGCCCCTGGAACGCATGGGCAGCACGATGTACGCGCCCGGCAGCGACTGGCGGATGCGCGCCGCGTCCTCCCAGGTCAGGGTGAGGGTGCGCGCGCCCACGGCGCGGTTGACGATGTTGCCGCCGAACACCAGCACCGCGTCCGGCCCGAACATGTCGGCGATTTCGTCGGCCTTTCTGGACGCGCCGTCCACGGCGGCCACGATGACCGTCAGCGAGGCGATGCCCAGCGACACGGCGGCGATGACGAAGAAGCTGCGCAGCCGGTAGGCCAGCAGCGCGGAAAGGCCCAGCGCGGCGGCGCGCCAGGTTTCGCGCAGCAGGCCGGACAGCCCGGACAGGCCGGACAGGCCGGAGAAACCCGACGGGCCCCGCCCGCCGAAGCGGCCGGGCGCCGGAGCGGTAGCCGGACCAGTCGCCGGACCGGATGCCGTGCCCGCCGGGGTGGTCATGCGGGCGCCTCGCTGGCGGCCCCACTCCCGTGCAGGCCGTCGCTTTCGATGATCCCGTCGCGGATGACGATGCGCCGCCGCGCGCGGGCGGCGGTTTCCGCGTCGTGGGTCACCACCACCACGGTCTTGCCGGTGCGGTTGATGTCCGCCAGCAGGTCCAGGATGTCGGCGCTGGTGGTGGAATCGAGCTGGCCGGTGGGTTCGTCGGCCAGGATCAGCGCGGGGTCGTTCAGCAGGGCGCGGGCCAGGGCCACGCGCTGCTGCTGCCCGCCGGAAAGGCGCGCGGGCACGAAGTCCATGCGGTCGCCCAGTCCCACGCGATGCAGCAGTTCCTCCGCCCGCTTGCGCTGGGCGCGCAGGTTCTTGTGGCTGTACAGGCCGGGCAGCAGCACGTTGTCCAGCGCGGTGGCATAGGGGATGAGGTAGAAGTTCTGGAACACGAAGCCGGTCAGCTGGTTGCGCGCCTCGGACCGGGCGTCGTCGTCCAGGTGCGACACGTCGTGCCCGTCCAGCACGTAGCGGCCCGCGGTGGGGCTGTCCAGCAGGCCGAGGATGTGCAGCAGCGTGGACTTGCCCGAGCCGGACGCGCCCTGGATGGCCACGAACTCGCCGTGCGCGATGGAAAAGCTGACGCCGCGCAGCACGTCCACGGTCAGGTCGCCCTGCCGGAAACTGCGGGTGATGCCGGAAAGCTCGACCAGTGCGCCGGGCGTTCCGGGCGCTGTGGACGACCCGGCCACGCCGGGTGCGCCAACGGGAGGGGATATGGGTGCGGTGGTCATTGCCAGCGCCCGCCTACCGGCCCGGCCGCCCGGAACCGGGACCGCCGGGTCCGCCCGATCCGCCCGGCCCGCCAGACGCCTGCTCGGGCCGCGAGCCGCCGCGCGAAGCGGGCAGCACCACCCTGGTGCCCACCACGTCGCCCTCTGCCAGTCCTTCCAGCACCTCGCTGGTCTCGGCGCCTGTCAGGCCGATGCGCGGCCGCACCCTGCGGATGTTTCCGCCGTCCTGCACGAACACCACCTGTTCGCCGCCCACCCATTTCAGGGCTTCGTTGGGCACGGCCAGCACGCCGTCCTTCTGCTGCACCACGATGCGACACTGGGTGGTCATTTCCGGCCGCAGGTCGGTGGAGGTCTGCGGGGTAAGGCGCACCAGCGCCCGGTAGTACACGATGTTGTCGCGGATTTCCGGCTGCGGGTAGATCTGGTTCACCGTGCCGCTGAAGGTGCGGCCCGGCAGCGAATCCACGCGGAACTCCACGGACATGCCGGGGGTCACCTGGCCCACGTCGGTCTCGTCCACGTAGATCCACATTTCCAGCCGGGTGGGGTCCAGCACGGTGATCAGGTTGGCCACCTGGAAGCCCGCCACCACGGTTTCGCCGCCCTGCGCCGTGACCTCGCTGACCACGCCGTCCAGCGGGGCGCGGATCACGGAATAGGACAGGCGGACGTTGGTGGCGTCCAGGGCGGATTGCGCCTCCTGCACGGCCTCGCGGGCGCTCTTGATGGCCAGGGCCGATTCGCGTTGCAGGCGGTCCAGGGTGGCCTTGCGCGCGGCCAGGATGTTGCCGGTGGTTTCCGCCTGCTGTTTGGCCTCGTCCAGGGTGTTGCGGGCGTCCAGGTCCTGGTCCACCAGGGTGCGGCGGCGCTTCAGGTTCAGGGCGGCATAGTCGTAGTCGGCCTGCGCGGCGGCCACCTGGGCCTCGGCCTCGCGGATTTGCAGGGGGTACGACGCCTCCACCTTGGCCAGGTCCGCCCTGGTCCTGCGCAGGGTGGCCTCGGCCTGGTCCTGCTGGGCGCGCTGCTCGCGGTCGTCGATTTCGGCGATGATCTGCCCGGCCTTCACCGCGTCGCCCACCTTGACGTGCATGGTGCGGATGATGCCGGTGAACCGGGTGCCGGTCTTCACGATGGCCCCCACCTCGGGCTTGATGATGCCCGTGGCGTCCAGCACCTTGCGCACGGTGGCCCGGGCCACCGTGGCGGTCTGGGTGATTTCGGTGCGGCCTTCGCGCCGCGACAGGAGGTAGGCCGCGGCCAGGGCCACGGCCAGGGCGACGGCGAGGCCGATGATGATCTTCTTGCGCATGGGGTTCCCGTATCCGTGTCGTCTGGGCGGTCCGTGCAGTGGGAAGGGCGTGCGGGGTCGGGGGAAACGTGGCGCCGGGGTCGCGGCGGTCAGCGGGGCGCTTCCGTCCGTGCCGCCCGGTGAGCCAGGGGCGAGCCCGGCGTATGGCGCGGGCCGCCGGGCAATGCCGGGACTATAAGTATTCGCGCGGCGGAGGGGAAGGGCATGCGGCGGATGGAACGGCAAAGATCGTTCCGTCCCGTCCCGTCCTGTCCCGTCTGGCGCCGCATGCCGGGGTTGGCGTGGCCCCCCTTCCGTGCCGATCGCCCTGCTAGTCGCCGGGCGCGAGCGCGGTGAGCCTGCCCGATCCATCAGGCCCGTCGGCCAGGCGCAGGCCGAAGCCCGCCCACAGTGCCGCCAGCAGTTCCACGCCGGGTTCCATGTCGGGCGAACCGGCCACGTGGCGGTTGCGGAAGAAGGCGTGCAGGTCGCGCGCGGCGGCGGGCAGGTCCGCCCGGTGCAGCAGTTCCGCGCCGGGGGCGGCCAGGCCGGGAAAGTGGTCCAGGGTGGCCCAGGCGTGGGCCAGGGCCAGGGAAATGCGCATCACCAGCGGGCGCACCGCGCGCAGGTAGGTGGCGGTGTCGCCGGTGCGGGCGTGGTCGTCGGCCAGCATGCGCAGCCAGGTGCGCGCGTCGGCCGAGGTGGCGTGGCCGAGGTCGGCGGCAAAGGCATGCAGCAGGGCGGTGCGGGCGCGTTCGGAAAGCTCCTGCCGCAGCACCTTGCGCAGCAGCCCGTCGCGGAAGTCCCACGCCTTGCGCGCGGCGTCGTATTCGCCGAACAGGCGCGAGACGGCGGTGAGCAGCACGGCGTGGCGGTCCTGGCGGGGGGCGCCTTGCGCGCCGCGCAGGGGCACGGGCAGCCGCCCCCTGTTCACCAGCCGGGTGAACTCGCGCCAGTACAGGGCGTAGCGCATGTGGGCGTCGTGCTCCGGTCCGTAGATGCCGGGGTGGAAGAGCAGCACCCAGCCGCGTTCCGAGGGGATGGCGGCCGTCATTACGGACGTGGCCGGGGGGGCGGACGGGGCCGTGGGGACAGTCGAGGCGGCAGGGGCCTTGCGGGATCGGGCGGCATGCCGGGACGCATGGCGGTGCGGGGCCAGCGCGGCCAGCGTGGCGTCGAAGTCGGCGGGCACCACGATGCGTTCGATGCGCACCACGTCGGCCAGCCCGCGCGCCGCACCCGCGATGACGCCCAGTTCCTCGCGCGCGGCCTGGGGACCGGTGCCGCCCTCGGGGCCGCGCAGGGTTTCCGGCAGGGCCGCTTCCACATCCACCGAAATGCGCATGGCGTGCTCCTTGCGTCGCCGCGCCCCCACGGAATGCGGGGACGCGCCCCACGATGTAGAGGATGCGCGGAGCCGGGTCAACCATCCGGCCGGGCTGCCGTTTCCGGCCCGCCCGCCCCGCCGGAAGCGGCCCGCCATGCGGCGCGCGCCGGGGGTGTTGACACCGCCGCAAGCGGATTTAGCTATTTTCCGGAAAGGGTGCGGCGGCATCCCGGCTCCATCCGTATGCCGCTGCACGGTGGCAATGGCGAATCATGAACGTGCCGGACCAGAGGAGGTACCATCATGGTGATCGACTTCAGCACATTGTACGACATGCCGAAAAGTTTCGAGAGGATGTTCGACGAGATGTCGCGTTTGCATTCGTTCAGCTCGCGGCGCACTGCATACCCGTTGCTGAACGTGCACGAGAACGATGACGGCTACACCGTGGACGTCAGCGTTCCCGGCGTGGCTCCCGGAGACGTGGAACTGACCCTTACCGACCGCAACCTGATCATCAAGGGCGAGCGCAAGGCCGCCGAGGGCAGGTACTTCAGGCAGGAACGCCTGTCCGGCTCGTTCCAGCGCATCCTGAGCCTGAACGTGCCCGTGGACCGCGACCGCGTTTCCGCCCGCAGCGAGAACGGCGTCCTGCGGGTGACCCTGCCCAAGGCCGAAGCCGTGAAGCCGCGCAAGATCGCCATCGAATCGCAGGCAGGAGGTGTGCAATGATGACCGACATCGCCGAACGCAACGCCGACCTGGCCCACGCCGAACCCACCGGGGCCGAACGGTCTTCGTCGGTGCGCGAGGGCCGCGTCGCGCGCATCGAGCGGGTATCCCCGGCCACGGACATCATCGAGCAGGCCGACGGCTTCCACATCCTGATGGACCTGCCCGGCGTGCCGCCGGACGGGCTGACCATCGATCTCGAGGAGAACGAGGTCACCGTCACCGGGCGCAGCAGCTACGCCCCGGCGGGCAACGACCGGCGCATGCACGCCGAGTTCGACGCCGTGGAGTTCGTGCGCACCTTCACCCTATCGGACATGGTGGACAGAGAGCGCATCCGCGCCGTGCTCAAGGACGGGGTGCTGAACCTGTTCCTGCCCAAGGCCGAGGCGGCCAAGCCCCGGCGCATCGAAATCTCGCAGGGGTAACGCAATTCGCCGTCGCAATGAAAAAGGCCCCCGGCATTGCCGGGGGCCTTTTCGCATCGGGCAAGGATGCGCCGGGTGAACGACCTGTCGAAACACTACACCTATAGGGGCTGTCTTCCATTAGGATTTTCGTTCGTTGGCGAGGAAAACGAGCCTGCCATGAGGGAGTGCCCTAGCCGTTAGGTGAGCGAAGCGAACCTTACGGATGAGGACAGCAACGCCATGGCAGGCGCAGTTTGACGACGCCAACGGACGAAAAGACAATTGGGAGACAGTCCCTACCGGAACCAGCCGCGCCTGTGGAAAAACCACATCATCCCCCCGGCCACGGCCAGCATGGCCGCCAGCGCCGTGTAGTAGCCGTAGTCCCAGTCCAGTTCCGGCATGTGGCGGAAGTTCATGCCGTAGACGCCCGCGATGACCGTGAGCGGCATGCACACCGCCGTGAGCACCGTGAGCACCCGGATGCGGTGGTCGGTGCGGCGTTGCAGCACCAGCAGGCAGAGCTGGTACAGGTCGCGCAGGCGCATTTCCAGCCGGCCCTGGCTGCGGGCCAGGTGGTTCTGGTTGTCCATGATGTCGCGCAGGCCCTCGCGCTGGCTGGTCAGGGGCAGGGCGGTGGCCTGAAGCGTCTGGAGCGTGGCCAGGCAGTAGAACTGGTCCTCGAACTGGATGGACAGCCGGGTGATGGCGCGCTTCAGCGGCAGGATGTCATCGGGGTTGACCGCGTCGGGGGTGTCGTCCAGCATTTCGGCCAACTGCTCCACGCGCGAGCGCGCCTCCATGTAGAAGTGCACGTTGGCGTCGATGCACGCATCCAGCAGGAAGATGAGCAGGGCCTGCACGCTGGCCTGCAACGGCGCGTTGCCCGAGCGGATCATCTGCACCAGCCGGTCCAGCAGGGGGATGTCCTCGTCGTGCAGGGTGATCATGCGGCCGGGCAGGCAGAGCACCGTCAGGTAGCGGCCGTGCTGGGCGTCCCAGTCGTGGCGGGTGGGCAGGTGCACCATGATGCCCGAGGGGAACACGCTGACCTCGGGGTAGCGGCGCGGGGAAAGGCAGGCTTCGGTCACGTCGTCGGGCAGGTCGTAGGGGGCGAGGAAGCGGCCCAGGTCGTCGCGCGAGGGGGTGGCGACGTCTTGCCAGATGACGGCGGGCCTCGGGGACTCGGCACCGCCTGGCCAGATAACGGCGGGCCTCGCAGGCTCGGCCTCGTTCGACGACATGCCATCGTGCCTTGTGGATTCGGCCCCGCCGGTCCCGTCCGTCGTGGCCGCGCCGGACGCCCGCGGGCAGGCCCCGTCCGGCGCGGAGGGCGGTTCCGTGCCGGGCGGCACGGGGGCGATGGTGCAGTCCGGCGCCAGGTGCAGGGTGCGCACGCGCAGGCTGCCCATGCGGAGGGCGGTTTCGGGGTCGGTCATGAAGGGTGCGGTCATGGAATGTACGCTCCGGAAGATGCGCACCGGGTGGATGCGTTCATGGGGGCGTGTGTACCATCATTCACGGCGTTGCGTAAGGGCGTGGCGCGCGGCGCCGGGAACGGCCGTTCGATCCGCGCGTACGCGTTGCCCGAATACGGCGTGCGGCCTGCCGCCGCTTTCCGGGTTGTTCCGGCGATTATCGCCTCTTCTCCATGGGTATCCGGCTCCGTCGCCGGTGCGGCGGACGCCTTTTGGACTTGCCTTCGCCGCCCTGCGGAGGTAAGGAAGCCGTTCCGCAACACCCCGCCCGACCACAGGTGCCAGCCTGTGGTTTTTTTACGGTGGGGGGCGCTCCGCCACGGCCATGCCGCCGGGCTTTCATGATCCCCGACAGTTGCGTCCACGGGCCGATGCCCGCCGCGCCCGGACCGAGCGTCCGGGGGCAGCGCGTCGTCCATGTCCCGGATGTTGTTGACAGATGCGTCGCGGAATGCAGGCCGCGACAGGGGCGGGGAAGGCCGGTGAGGCCACGCGGGCGCGCCGTTGCGGCGGTTACACGGGTGCGGGCATGCTCCCCGCCGGAGGCCGCGCCATCCCCTTGCCGGGGGGCGGACGGCGGGCGCGGGGTGGATTCATTCTTTTCCGGGTCGGTGCGCGCGGCCGACGGCGCATGCCGTCGGCGGGCCTGCGTCGCCCGTCAGGCGAAAGGTGTGTTGATGCGTAGTACAGGACTTGCCGCCGGGACGATCATCGAAGCCAAGTGCACACGATGCAACGACATTACCGGCCACGTCATCGTGGCCATGGTCGGCGGTGAAGTGGTGAAGGTCGAATGCCGGGCCTGCGGCTCGGTGCACAAATACCGTCCCCAGAAAAAGGACGCCCCGCGCGGCGCCGCGCCCTCGGTGCGCAAGGTGCGCGCGGGCTCCACCCGCGCCGAGGCCGTGGACGTTTCCTCATCGCGTTCCGAGGCCGCCCGCAAGGCCGCCGCCACCCGCGCCCAGCAGCGCGCCGCGCGCGACGCCGAGGCCACCGAGGTGGCCTGGAAGGTTGCCATGACCCGCAACGCGGCCGCCGCCAACCGCACGTACAGCATGAACGAAAGCTACGAAGAGGGCGAGATCATCGACCATCCGGTGTTCGGCCCCGGCGAGGTGCGCGCCGTGGTGCGCCCCGACAAGGTCGAGGTGCTCTTTCAGGACGGCCTGAAGGTGCTACGCTGCGTTTGCTAGGCAGTTGCGCTGCGTCTGCCAGGTAGTTGCGCGGCGGGCCTTCGCGTCCGCGACCTCATGGACAACGAAAAAACCCGGACCAAGGTCCGGGTTTTTTCGTGTGCCGTGCGCGAGTGCGCGCCGGTTCAGCGTCCCCCGTGCGCAAGCCACGTGCGGATGTCGCGGAACGCCGTGCGCGCCGTGAAGTCCAGGGTCAGCGGGGTCACCGAGACCACCCGGTCCACGCTCAGGGCGTACACGTCGGTTTCCGGCGATTCGCCGGGCGCGGGTCCCTTGGTCACGGTGGCGTCGCCCAGCCTGCTGCGCGGCGAAGGGTCAACCAGCCGCGATTCGTAGTACATGCCCGGCGAAAGGCGGGTCAGCCGCCACGGGGTGTCCGGGGTGGCCCCGGCGGGCACGTCTATCTTCAGCACGTGCACGTCGCCGGGCAGGCCGCGCTCCAGCACCATGCCCGCGAACAGCGAAAGGAAGTGCATGGCCGCGCTCCAGTCCTGCTCGGTGTAGGCGTGGTGCGATTCGATGCCCGTCTCCATGGACACCGCCAGCGCGGGAATGCCCCGGCAGGCCCCCTCCAGCGCGGCGCCCACGGTGCCGGAACTGGTGATGCTGGCCCCCAGGTTTTCGCCGTAGTTGATGCCGGACACCAGCAGCGCGGGGGCGTAGCCGGGCATCACCTTCAGCCCGTGGCCCACGGTGGCCGCCGGTGAGGCGTCGCAGGCCCAGGCCCGCAGGGGCGCGCCCGCCACGGTCAGTTCCACCTGTTGCAGGACGGCGTTGCGGTCGCCGGTCTGGGCGCGGCCCATGGCCGTCTGCTGGCGCAGCGGGGCGAACACGTCCACCGCGCCCAGGGCGTGCAGCGCCTCGGCCGCGGCCAGCAGGCCGGGCGAGCGTACCCCGTCGTCGTTGGTCAGCAGGATGCGTGGTGCGGTCATGTGCGTGTCTCTCTGCGCGCGGCTGGCGGGCCGGGCGTCGTCAGCGTGTTTCCGGGGTGTCCGCCTCGCGGGATGCGCTGGCGGCCCCGGCGGTGATGAATTCCACGGCGCGGTCCTCGGCAACGGGACGCGAAAAATGGTAGCCCTGTACCGCGTGGCAGCCCAGTTCGGCCACGATGGCGAACTGTTCCGCCGTCTCCACCCCCTCGGCCACCACGTGCAGGCCAAGGCTGCGGCCCAGGGTGACCACGGTGCGCACGATCTCGCGGTTTTCCGCGTCCCCGGCCACGGCGGAGACGAACGAGCGGTCCACCTTCAGGGTGTCCACCGGGAAGCGTTGCAGGTAGGCCAGGGACGAATAGCCGGTGCCGAAGTCGTCGATGCCGATGCCCACCCCCAGCCTGCGCAATGCTTCCAGACGTTGCAGCGCCCCGTCCGGGTCCTGCATGATGGCCGTTTCGGTGATTTCCAGCTTCAGGGCATCGGGAGGCAGGCCCGTGTCGGACAGGATGCGGGCCACCCGGCCGGTGAGGTTGGGCTGCGACGCCTGCCGCGCCGAAAGGTTCACCGAGACGTACAGGTCTTGCGCGCCGGGCAGGGTGGCCCGCCAGCGGGCCAGGGTGGCCGCCGCCTGTTCCAGCACCCACTGGCCTATGCGCAGGATGAGCCCCGTCTCTTCGGCCATGGGGATGAACCGGGCGGGCGGCACCGCGCCTTCGGTGGGGTGGAGCCAGCGCACCAGCGCTTCGAACCCCAGCAGGGTGGAGCCGTCCACGGCGAACACCGGCTGGTATTCCAGATACAGCTGCTTGCGGCGCATGGCCATGGAAAGGTCGCCTTCCAGGGTCATCATTTCCATGGCGTGGCGGTGCATGGCCTGGTTGAACACCCGGAACCGCCCCTTGCCCCGGGCCTTGGCCTGGTACATGGCGATGTCCGCGTCGCGCAGCAGCCCGTCGGCCGTGTCGTATGCCTGGGTGCGCAGCACGATGCCGATGCTGGCCGAGGTGCGCACCACCTTGGCCCCCATGCGCACCGGGCGTTCCAGCGCGGCCAGCAGGCGGCGGGTGATCTGCACGATGCGCCGGGGCGAGTCCACGTCTTCCAGCAGCAGGGCGAACTCGTCGCCGCCCAGGCGGGCCACGGTGTCGCCCGCGCGCACCACCGGGCGCATGCGCCGGGCCACCTCCACCAGCAGGTTGTCGCCCGTGGTGTGGCCGTGGCTGTCGTTGATGAACTTGAACCGGTCCAGGTCCAGCATCAGCACCGCGAACCGATGGTTGGCGTTGCGGCGGCGGCGCTGGATGGCCCGGTCGATGCGGTCCAGCAGCAGGGCGCGGTTGGGCAGGCCGGTGAGCGGGTCGTGCAGGGCGAGGTGGGTCAGCATTTCCTCGCCCTGCTTGCGCTCGATGGCCACGGCCACCTGTTCGGCCACGGGCACCATCAGTTCCGCGTCGCGGGCCGAGAAGAATTCCGAATCCTCGTAGTGCTGCACCACCATGGCCCCGATGACCTTGCCGCGCGAGCGCAGCGGGGTGCCCAGCCAGGCCGCCGGGCGCGAGCCGAACACCGGGCGCGCCTCGATGTCGTCGCTGTGCAGGTGCAGTTGCCTGCCGGTGCGGATGACCTCCAGCGTGGGGCTTTTCACCACGGGGTCGGAAATGTGCTCCACCTGGCTGTAGCGGGCGTCGCGCTCGTCGGCGAAGTAGGCGAAGTCGAGCCTGTCCCCCGGCTCGTCCACCAGCGCGATGAAGAAGTTGGGGGCCTGCACGTGGCGGCGCAGGGCGGCGTGGATGGACTGGAACAGTTCGTCCAGGTCGCGCGTTTCGTTGATGGCGTTGGCGATGTGGAACAGGATGCCCGCGATGGCCTCGCCCTGCTTGCGGTCGGTGATGTCGGCCAGGGCCCCGGCCACCCGGTTCAGGCGGCCGCCGGGGCCGCGCCGGGCCGCGCCGCGCGCCAGCACCCAGCGCCACGTGCCGTCGGTGTGGCGCATGCGGAACTCGTGCTCGAAGCGTTCCGCGTCTTCGCCGGTGACGCGGCGCACCTCGGACAGCACGCCCAGCCGGTCCTCCGGGTGCAGGATGGCCGCGATGTCCATGGGCGTCAACGTCTCGTGGGCGGCGCGGCCCATGATGTCGAGGCAGCGCGGCGAATGGTACAGGGTGTTGGTGGCCAGTTCCCATTCCCAGATGCCGTCGTTGGTGGCCGAAATGGCCATGTCGTAGCGCTGGCGGCTCTTTTCCAGTTCCAGCATCTGGGAATGGCGTTCGGTGACGTCGCGGATGGTCTGGATGACCCCGTCCAGGCGGCCTTCGCCGTCGCGCAGGGCGGACGCCACGGTCCACACGTGGGCGCCCCGGCCGCCGTACAGCGTGGGCACGTAGGCCTCGGCCGTCAGCTTGTCGCCGTGCCCGCCGAACTGGGTGTAGTGGCTGGGCAGGGGCATGTCCGGACTGAAGAACCGGTCGCCCAGCAGGGGAATGCGTTCGCCGTAGAAGGGCAGGGCGTATTCGAAGTTGCCGCGCCCCAGCATGTCGGCGGCGGAATGGCCGGTCATTTCCTCCATGGCGCGGTTCCAGGCGATGACCCGGCGGTTCGCGTCCAGCACCAGGGCGGCGTCGGGCAGGAAGTCGATGATGTCGCGCAGCCTGCGCCAGGCCTCGGAAAGCCGGTCCTGCATCACCTTCTGCTCGGTGATGTCCAGCACGAAGCCGTCGATGAATTCCGCCTCGGCCCCAGCTCTGTCGGTCTTGTCGGTTCTGTCGGTCCTGTCGGCCGCCCTGCCGGAGTCCGGGCCGCTCACCAGCCGCGCGCTGACCAGCCCCCAGTACAGGGAGCCGTCGCGGCGCTTCAGGCGCAGTTCCATGCGGTCCACGCGGCCGGTGGCCCGCATGGCGTCCACGAAGCGTCGGCGGTCGTCCGGGTTGGCGTACATCTGGTTGGGGATGTCGGTGACCAGGGCCAGCATTTCATCGGTGGAGGCGCATCCCCAGATGCGCGCGTACTCCGGGTTGACGTTCTCGTAGCGTCCGTCCGGCGTCACCCGGAAGATGCCCACCGGCGCGCTGGTGAAGATGGCGTGGTACTGCTCGCGGGCGTGGTTTAGGTCACCGGCGTGGTTCAGGCCGCCTGCGTGACCGGCGAGGTCCGCCGGGCGCGACGATGCCGACGGACCGGACGGCAGGGCCTGCCGTGCGTCGCGGGCTTCGTCCTGAGCGGCGCTTCCGGCCCTGCCGCGCCGCACGAGCAACCCGGCCAGCAGGCCGAGCGCAAGCCCGGCGGCAAGGCCGAGCAGCAGCGGGGCTGCGGTCCAGACCGGCGTCCCGGCGGCGATGCCTTCACCGGCGGCCAGCGCGGGGCGGGCCGTGGCCGTGGCCAGCAACGGCGGGGCAAGCAGGAATGACGCGGGCGGGAAAACCGGCAGGCGGTGGATGCGGCGGGGGCGGTCGGCGGTATGCTGGCGCGCGGCGGGTGCCTGGTCCGGCGGAAGACTGCGGGAACGGCGGCGCGGGCAGGGGGCGGACGCACGCGAGGGCGCGTGCGGTGATGCCTCCTGCGGCCATGACGCCTTGCGGCGGGTGGTCATCTGAGGCCCTTCGGGAAACGGCGTTGGATGAAAAAAGGATAGAGGATTCCGTTCCGTTTGAAAAGCGGCCCGGAGGGCATGTGCCTGATGTAATGGAGCATTGGCCCCGGTTCATGCCCCGGTCCGTGCCCCGGTTGGCCCCATTTTTGCCCGGCGGGGGCGGCGGAGCGGGTGCTTTCGGCGCGGAGCGCGCACGCAGGGGGGCATCACCCTTGATGTTTCCTGTTGACGGATGGCCCCGCATGGGGCAAGGGCAGAAACTGGGGCCGCGCAGCAGGACATCGGTCCTGTCCCGATGAAACGGCGCGGGAGTGTTCCATTCTTAGTGAGAGGTTTTCCGCATGGCCAAGTCTATCTATGTCGGCAATCTGCCATGGGCCGCCACCGAGGACGAAGTGCGCAGCCTGTTCAGCACTTACGGCACGGTGCTTTCCGTCAAGCTCGTCACCGACCGTGAAACCGGGCGCGCCCGCGGCTTCGGCTTTGTCGAAATGGATGACGCCGCGGCGGCGGCGGCCATCGAAGCCCTGGACAACACCCCGTTCGGCGGGCGCAACCTGCGCGTCAACGAGGCACAGCCCAAGGCGCCCCGTCCGCCCAGATACTGACCGCACCCTGCACGCCGCATTCCGCGCCGCCCCGGGACAGCAGGTTCCGGGGCGGCGTTCTGCATGGCTCCGCGCCCCGTGCGGAACAGGCCCTGCGCGGGCCATGTTGCATCCCTCGCCCGCACGCTGTATATTCAGATAGGAAATCGCGCCGTCATCCCCGGCGGCGCGACAAAACGATTCCGTCTCAAGACAAGGAGAACGAGATGCGTCAACTCAAGGCCCTCGTGGCGCTGCTGATCGTCGGGCTTGCCCTTTCCGGCTGCGCCCAGACCTATGGCGGCGGCACTTACAAGGGCGGGCAGACCCGCATGTCGCACACCGTGCAGTACGGCACCGTGGAACAGGTCAACGACTCCGTGATCGAGGACAGTCCCAGCGGTATCGGCGCGCTGGGCGGCGCCGTGGTGGGCGGCGTGCTCGGCAACATGATCGGCGGCGGCAAGGGCCGCGTGCTGACCACGCTTGGCGGCGCCGTGGCCGGTGGTGCCGCGGGCTACGCCGGCGAGCAGGCCATCAAGACCAAGAAGGCCATCGAAATCACCGTCAGGCTGGAAAACGGGCAGATGATGTCCGTGGTGCAGGAACCGGACGAAACCTTCATGGTGGGCGACCGGGTGCGCGTGCTGACGGGCAATGACGGGTCTGCCCGCGTGCGTCACTAGCAGTTGTTTCTAAATAGTCTTTTCGCCCGTTGGCTGCGTCAAACTTCGCCTGCCATTGCGTTGCTGTCCTTATCCGTAAGACTCGCGCTACGCGCTCGCTAACGGCTAAGGCTCGGTCAAATACCGTAAGAGTACGCTCTGCGGTCGCCATCCGTAAGGTTCGCTTCGCTCACCTAACGGCTGCCGCACTCCCTCATGGCAGGCTTGTTTTCCTTGCCAACGAACGAAAATCCTTATTTGGAAACAACCGCTGGCACTGCGGTACCCCGCCGCTGTACACCAGAAGACAAATGCGTATACTGGACCCGTCCCGGCCTTCCGGGGCGGGTCTTCCCTCTTCTTCAGGACGTGTCGCCGGGTGGTGCCCGCCGCGCACGTCGCACGACGCCACCACACCGCGCCGGCGGCGGGCCGGCCTTCACGAACGCGACGGAGGATACCGATGCTTGATCCCAGGGAATGCATCCTGTACAGCGGCGGCGCCGCGGGAACCGAGGCCTGTTTCGGCGCCACGGCCGAGGCGTATGGCCTGCAGGAGGTCAACTACAGCTTCGAGGGCCATCAGGTGGAACGCATGCGCGGGGTGCGCGTGCTGACCAGCGAGGAGCTGGCCCTGAAGGACGTGAGCCTGACCTACGTTTCGCGGCTGATGAGCCGCCAGTACACCCGCGCCCCCCTGTTCCGGAAGGTGTTGCAGTCCATCTGCTGGCAGGTCAGCAGCGGCCACGAGGTGTTCGTGGTGGGCGAAGTGATGGAGGACGGGACGGTCAAGGGCGGCACCGGCTGGGGCGCCGAGTTCGCCAAGATCTGCAACAAGCCCCTGTTCGTGTTCGACCAGGTGAAGAATGGCTGGTTCCGCTGGGAACAGGACGCCTGGCTGCCCGAGGCGGCCCCGCGCATTTCCCACCGCCACTTCACCGCCACCGGCACCCGGTTCCTCGAGGACAACGGCAAGGCCGCCATCGAGGCCCTGTTCGCCAGATCCTTCAGCCGCTAGACAACGACCCAGCGTAGTTTCGGGGGCCGTCGGCGACGGCCCCCTTCGTTTTTGGGCCGCGCGCCGCATCCATGGCGGCCGGTCCGCCCGGCGTGTTCCCGTGTGTCCCGTCGCCATGTTTCCGCGACCTCATCGACGACCTTATCCACGACCTTATTTACACTCATGGGGCGGGCTCGCACCCCGCCACCGCCGCCACGGAGAAGTCATGCCGCCGCAACCGGAGCAACGCACCACCCGCTCGGGCCTTTGGGGAGCCCTTGGCGCGTTCGGCCTGTGGGGCCTTTTGCCCCTGTACTGGAAGCTCGTGCAGCAGGTGCCCCCCTTCGAGATACTGTGCCACCGCATCGCCTGGTCGGTGGTGTTCCTGCTGCCGCTGGTGCTGCTGGGCGGCCGCATGGCCGAGGTGCGCGCCGCCGTGGCCTCGCGCCGCAACCTGCTGACCATCGTGGGCAGCAGCCTGCTCATCGGCGGCAACTGGTTCCTGTACATCTGGGCCGTGAACTCGGACATGGTGCTGGAAACCAGCCTGGGCTACTACATGACCCCGCTGGTCAACGCCCTGCTGGGCGCGCTGGTGCTGGGCGAGCGGCCCAGCCGCGTGCAACTCGCGGCCATCGCCATCGCGGCCGCCGGGGTGCTGTCCATGCTGGTCTCGTACGGCAGGCTGCCGTGGGTGGCGCTGGTGCTGGCCGTGTCCTTCTCGTTCTACGGCCTGCTGCGCAAGCTGGTGCGGGTGGAATCCATCCCCGGCCTGTTCATCGAAACCATGCTGCTGGTGCCCCTGGCTGCCGGGTATCTGGCCTGGGTGGCCTGGCAGGGGGGCGGGGCGCTGGGGCACCAGGGCCTGGCCACCGACCTCTTGCTGGTGGGCGCGGGCATCGCCACCTCCACTCCGCTGCTGTGCTTTGCCTTCGCGGCGCGGCGGCTGCGCCTGACCACGCTGGGGGTCATGCAGTACATCGCGCCCAGCCTGGCCTTTCTGTTGGGAGCCTTCGTGTTCCGCGAGCCGGTGACCTCCGCCCACATGCTGACCTTCGCCTGCATCTGGACGGCGCTGGCCCTGTATACGGCGGACGGACTTCGTGCGGCCAGGAGCGCCTATCGTCATGCCGTCCGGTGACAGCCGCCGGGTTTTGGAGTAGCCTGAAAAGAGCGGTCGTGCGACCGTGACCCGTGCGTGGCCTGTGCGCGATCCCCGTGCGACATGGCGACGCCATCGGGTGCGTTCCCGTTGCGGGGGTGCGCCGCGCATGGGACGTGGTGCGCGCGGGCGGGCAACCCATCATACCCGGAGGCTGCACATGACGAGGAAGATGTTGTCGCTGCTGTCGATGATAACGGTGCTGCTGCTGCCCTGCCTGGGCCATGCCGCGCCCAGGGAGTTCCGCCTGCTGACCTGGAAGGGCTACGCCCCGGCGGAACTGGTGGAGAAGTTCGAGAAGGAGACCGGCTACAAGGTGCAGGTGACCTACTCGAACAACGAGGAAATGATCGCCAAGCTGCGCGCCACGCGCGGCGGCGGCTTCGACCTCGCCCAGCCGAGCCAGGACCGCATCTCTTCCGTGCAGGAAAGCTTCGGCCTGTACCAGCCCATCGACTTCGGCCGCATCGAGGCGGCCCGGTTCATTCCCTCCATGCTCGACGCGGTGAAGAAGAACACCCTGGTCAAGGGCAAGTCCTACGCCGTGCCGTTCTGCTGGGGCACCGACGGCCTCATCGTGAACCGCAAGTTCGCGCCCGAGGCCAGGAGCTTTTCCGACCTGCTCGATTCCAGATACGCCGGGCGCGCCAGCTACCGCCTGAAGCGCCCCACCATCATCGCGCAGGCCTTCGGCATGGGCGTGGACCCCTTTGCCCTGTACGCCGATGAGGCCGCCTACCAGAAGATGCTGGACCAGGTGGAAGGCAAGCTCATCGCCGCCAAGGGCGTGGTGAAGAACTACTGGACCAACGGCGACGCCCTGCTGGAATCCATGCGTTCGGGCGAAGTGCACATCGCCCAGGCCTGGGACAACGGCGGCTTCAAACTGCACGCCGAAAACCCGGACATCGACTTCGTGGCGCCCGTCACCGGCGCGCTGGGCTGGATCGACACCTTCGCCATCCCCGCCAAGGCCGACAACGTGGACGCCGCGTACACGTGGATCAACTTCATGATGCGGCCCGAGAACGCGGCCGTGTTCACCAACGCCGAAGACACCCCCACCGCCGCCGTGGGCGTGGGCGAACGCCTGAAGCCCACCTTCCGCGCCGACTTCGAACGCTGCTACCCGCAGCAGGTCATCGACAACATCAAGTGGTACCCGCCCGTGCCCGCCAGGCTCGAAGCCATGGAAGGCAAGGCGCTGGACCGGGTGAAGGCCGCCCAGTAGCATGATGCCGGGGCGCCGCGCCTGTCGGTGAAGGCGGGGCGGCGCCCCCCCCCGATTCCGTGGTTCCGTGGTTCAGTGGATCCGTGGACCCGTTTTATCCGGAACAGGACGCGCCGGGCATGCAGGGCCCGGCGGTTCCGCCCCTTCCATCGCCGTGGGGCGGAGCCGCGATGGATACCGGACGGCCCGGCGCGGCGGGAGTGCATGACCAGATGCCCACAGCTATTTCCCCGAACATTTTCCCGGACATGCCCCCGAACATTTCGGTGGACCTTTCGGTCACCAACATCGTCAAGCGCTTCGAACGGTTCACGGCGGTCGACGACGTGTCGTTCGAGGTGGAGCAGGGCAAGTTCTTTTCCATCCTCGGCCCCTCGGGCTGCGGCAAGACCACCCTGCTGCGCATGATCGCGGGCTTCGAAGCGCCGGATTCCGGGGTCATCGCCATTCGCGGGCGCGACATGGCGGGCATCGCCCCCAACCGCCGCCCGGTGAACCTGATCTTTCAGCATCTTGCGCTGTTCCCCATGATGTCCGTGGCCGAGAACGTGGCCTTCGGCCTGAAACGCCGGGGCATGGCCGGGGGCGAGATCGCCCGCAGGGTGCGGGACGTGCTGGAACGCGTGGGCCTGCCCGGCTACGGCGCCAAGATGCCTGCTCAGCTTTCCGGCGGACAGAAGCAGCGCGTGGCCATCGCCCGCTGCCTGGTGCTGGAGCCCGCCGTGCTGCTGCTGGACGAACCCCTGGGCGCGCTGGACCTGAAGCTGCGCGAGCAGATGAAGGTGGAGCTGAAGACCCTTCAGGCCGAGGTGGGCACCACCTTCGTGTACATCACCCACGACCAGTCCGAGGCGCTGGTCATGTCCGACCACGTGGCGGTCATGAACGCCGGGCGCTTCGAGCAGGTGGACACCCCGCGCAACCTGTACCGTCGGCCCGCCTCGGCCTTCGTGGCCGGGTTCGTGGGCGAGACCAATGTCTGGACGGGCACGCTGGATGAGGTCACCGGCGACGCGGGCCTGGTGCGCACCGACGAGGGCGCTGTCTTCCGCGCCCGCGTGGCCGCCGGGCTTGCCAGGGGCGCGCGGGTGGACATGTTCATCCGGCCCGAGGCCGTGCTGATCGACCCCGACGGCGCGTCCTGCGTGGCCCCGGACGCGGACGGCGATGCCGCCCCCGGCGGCGACGCCCCCCTGCCGCCGCGCGGGGCGTGCTCCAACCGCGCGCAGGTGCAGGTGCAGGCCATCCTGTTCGACGGCGCGGCCAGCCGCCTGCTGGCCCATCCGGAAGGTTCGCGCCGCGAGATCACGGTGGCCCTGCCCCAGAACCGCCTGTACGACCACATCAAGCCCGGCGACCGCATCTCCGTGGGCTGGGACGACCGCGCGGGCATCTGCTTCGCGGCCGGGAGCGGGCGATGAGCCCCGCCGCCATGCCTTCCGCCCCTTCCGCGTCCGTGAAATCCGGGCTCGTGAAATCCGGGCCGGGCATGCGCCTGACCCTGGCGCTGTTCCTGACCCCGGTGGCGCTGTGGCTGGGGCTGCTCATCGTGCTGCCGCACATCGACCTTCTGATCATGTCCTTCCGCATGGACCCGGCCTTCGGCGACGGGGGCTGGAGCCTCGAAAACTACCACCAGTTCTTCGCGGAACCCATCTACTGGCTCACCTTCGTGCGCACGGCCGGGTATTCGGTGCTGGTCACCCTGCTGACCTTTCTGGTGTCCATGCCCGTGGCCTTCTACGTGACCAAGGTGGTGGACCGGGGCGCCTCGCGCTTTCTGCTGACCATGCTGCTGCTGCCGTTCTGGGTGAGCGAACTGGTGCGGGTGTACGGCTGGATGATCCTGCTGCGCGAAAGCGGCGTGCTGAACCACTGGCTGACGGCGCTCGGCATCACCGCCGCGCCCGTGGAAATGCTGTACAACGACGCGGCCATGATCATGGGCCTGGTGTACACCTCCATGCTGTTCATGGTGGTGCCGCTGGTCTCCGTTCTGGAAAGCCTGGACGACAGCCTCATCGAGGCCGCCTGCGACCTTGGCGCGGGCCCGTGGACCATCATGCGCACCATCGTGGCGCCGCACTGCATGCCGGGCATCATGTCCGGGTCCATCGTGGTGTTCATGCTCACCCTCGGCAACTACCTGACGCCCAACCTGATGGGCGGCAAGAACTCGCTGTGGTTCACCGAGCAGATCTACAACCAGTTCATCGCCAGCTTCAACTGGAACCAGGGCGCGGCCTTCGGCTTTCTGCTGCTGGCGCTGTCGTCGTGCATCATCTGGCTGGGGCTGAAGCTGACCGGCCAGAAGCTGAGCAGGGTGGTGCAATGATCCGTTCGCTGCCGCGCTCGCGCGGCTACACCATGGGCTACGGCCTGTATGTCGCGCTGTACTTCGTCTTTCTGTTCGCGCCGCTGGCGGTCACCTGCGTGCTGGCCTTCAACGATTCGCAGTTTCCCTCGCTGCCGTGGAAGGGTTTCACGCTGGACTGGTTCCTGGCCGACCTGCCCGCGCGCACCGGCATCTTCCACGACCGGGGCAACCTGTCGTCCATCCTCACCAGCGCCCGCACCGCCATCCTCGTGTCCGCGCTGGCCACCCTGGTGGGCACCTGCGCCGCCTTCCTGTTCGAACAGGAGGAGTTTCCGCTGAAGGGCGCGCTGTACTTCCTGATGCTGGCCCCGCTGGTGATCCCCGGCGTCATCCTGGGCATCTCCATCCTCATTGCCGCCACCACCGCGGGCGCCTTCATGGAGGACGCGCTGGGCATCGACGTGGGCATCCTGCGGCCCGGCTTCTGGCTGGTGGTGCTGGGGCAGTTCTCGTTCATCACCACCTTCGTCACCCTTGTGGTGTCCGCCCGGCTCAAGAAGTTCGACCGCACCCTTGAAGAGGCCGCGCTGAACCTGGGGGCCACGCGGCTGGAGGTGATCCGGTACATCACCCTGCCGTTTTTGCGCACGGCCATCATCGGCGCGGGCGCCGTGGCCTTCCTGATGTCGTTCGAGAACTTCAACACCACCCTGTTCCTGGTGGGCTCGGAACCCACCCTGCCCATCAATCTGTATTTGCAGGTGCGCGACGGCTCCACCCCCGTCATCAACGCCATCTCGTTCCTGCTCATCGTGGGGACCTCGCTGGTGGCGTGCGTGAATCTGTATGCCGGACGGAGGACTGAAGCCAGTTAGCGCGCCTTGTCCTTTTGCCTTGCGGCAGCCCGACCCGAAGGGCGCGCAGCGTGGCCGTTAGACGAGCTTGCGAGTCTTACGGCCATCGAGAGCAACGCTGTCAGGCATCGTTTTTTGCTCCGGTCACGGACGGAAGAGTCCGCTCCCTGCGCAAAAAGCTCACCTTCCTTGCCGGAAGGCAAAAATCCTGCGGCGCGCGGGCGGGGTGGGTATGCTCATCTGCATCGTTGTCTGTCTGTGAAATCGTCTTGTTTCCTTGATTCAGGAGGTCAGCATGTCCGGCGCAACCATGTCCCGTGAAGGATATTTCGCCCCGCGTGAAGGGCGGGTGCTGTGCATCGCCCATCGCGGCGCGCGTTCCGTGGCACCCGAAAACACCATCCTCGCCGCCCAGCGCGGGCTGGAAGAGGGCGCGGACCTGTGGGAACTGGACGTGCAACTCACCGCCGACGGGCATCTGGTGGTGGTGCACGACGACACCCTGGAACGCACCACCGACGTGGCCTCCCGTCCGGAATACGCTGGCCGCGCGCCATGGCGAGTCCGCGACTTCACCCTGGACGAGGTGCGCGGGCTGGATGCGGGCGGCTGGTACCAGGCCGCCGATCCGTTCGGGGTGGTGGCCTCGGGCGGCGTGACCGCCGATGACCTGGCCCTGTTCCCCGGCCTGCGCATCCCCACGCTGGACGAAGCCCTGGCCTTCACGGCGGACCACGGCTGGCGCGTCAACGTGGAGATCAAGGACATGGCCGCCAATGGTCCCGGCTACCCCGGCGACGAGGCGGTGACCCGCGCCGTGCTGGAGTGCATCCGCGCGCACGGCCTGACGGAGCGGGTGCTGTTGTCCTCGTTCCGGCACGCGTACCTGCGCCACGCGGCGGCCATGGAACCCGCGCTGGCCCTTGCCGCGCTGGTGGAGGACGTGCGCCCGGACGACCCGATGGCCCTGTGCCGCGACCTTGGCGTGGTGGCCTACCACCCCGGCGGCGACATCGTCACGGAAGCGGACGTGGCGGCCCTGCGGGCCATGGGCGTTGCCGTCAACGTGTGGACCGTGAACGAAGAGGCGGACATGCGCCGCTTTCTCGACTGGGGCGTGGACGGGCTGATCACCGATGTTCCGCTGCTGTGCTGGGGGGTGCTGCGGGAAAGGGGGCAAGGCGCATAGGGGCTGTCGCCCCGGCCTCGCGCGCCGTTCCGCGCGTTCGCGGGATGCGTGCCATCCGCCCACGAAACCGGTCGCATGTCCGGCCGCATGTCCGGCGGCATGTCCGCATGGTTGACCCGGCGCGCCACAAGGCGTAGGCCGTGCGCTCGGGCATCCGCATCCGCCGTGGTGGCGGTGCAGGGCGCCCGTCCCGCAACCCGCGCCGGACCTTGTCCGGCCAGCTTCCGCCCTGCGGAGGAACCGCATGCCCGCCCTCGGGACCGGCGAAATCGCCGCCCTGTCCACCGCCGCCCTCTGGGCGGTGTCGTGCCAGATCCACGCCATCCTTTCCCGGCGTCTCGGCCCCCATACCCTGATCCTGCTGCGCCTGCCCATCTGCATCGTGATGTTCGGCGCGTGGTGGGGCGCATCCGTGCTGTTTTTCGGCGGCGGGGTGATGGTCCCCGGCGCGCCCGGCTCCCCCGGCTCGCCCGGCTGGATGGGCACGGGCGGCCCCAGCCCGCTGGCCTTGGGCGCGCTGGCCCTTTCCGGGGTGGTCGGCGTGGCCCTGTGCGACCTGCTGTTCTATTCCGGCGTGGTGCTGGTGGGCGCGCGGGTGGCCCTGCTGGTGCAGTCGCTGTCCACGGTGATCACCGCCGTGCTCGGCTACCTGCTGTTGGGCGAGGCCATCGGCCCCATGGGCATCGCGGGCATCCTCATCGCCACGGCCGGGGTGGCCTGGGTGGTGGGCGACAGCGGCACGGTGCCCGAAGGCGCGGTGCCCCTGTCGCGCGCGGTGCGCCTGCGCGGGGTGGGGCTGGCCTTCGCCTCGGCGCTGGCGCTTTCCAGCGGCATGGTGCTGTCCAAGCAGGGGCTGTCCGAGGGGGTGGACCCGCTGTTCGCCGCGCTGCTGCGCATGGTGGTGGCCATGGGCGTGTTCTGGCCCACGGCCATGCTGACCGGCAGGCTGCGCCCGGCGCTGGGCGTGGTGCGCGGCGACCGCCACAACTTCCGCCTGCTGCTGGCGGCCTCGCTCATCGGGCCGGTGGTGGGGGTATGGTTGTCGCTGGTGGCCATCGGCGCCACCCAGACCGGCATCGCCGCCACCCTCATCGGGCTGGAGCCCATCTTCATCATTCCCGTGGCCGCCATGGTGGAGCGGCGCTGGCCCACGCCCCGCGCCATTGCCGGGGCGGGCATCGCCTTCGCGGGCACGGCGTTGCTGTGCCTGCGCAACGTGCTGTAGGCACGGTCCCCCGTGCGAACAGGAAAAAGCGCCCGGATGAATTCCGGGCGCTTTCGTTTCAGGGGCGGATGTCCGGCGGCTGGCCGCTACGCCTCGCCCACGGCCATGTCCAGAGCGTCGCCGGTTGCAGCGGGCGCGCCGCGCCCAGTCCCTACAGTCCCTATGGTCCCGTGATTCGCCTCGAAGGCGTGACCCCACTTGCACATCTCGGACAGCACCGGCAGCACGCTGCGGCCAAGTTCGGTCAGCGAATATTCCACGCGCGGCGGCACCTGGGGGTACACCTGGCGGTGCAGCACGCCGTCCGATTCCAGTTCGCGCAGTTGCTGGGTGAGCATCTTCTGGGTGATGTTGGGCATGATGCGCCGCAGTTCGCTGAAGCGCAGCGTGCCGTCCTGCCCGAGCCGCCACAGGATGATGGGCTTCCACTTGCCGCCGATGACCTGCAGGGTCAGCTCCAGCGCGCAGTAGTATTCCTTGCCCGCGCAGTGCTTGAGGGTGCATGCCGTGACCATCTGGTACCTCCGCGCGAAACATAGTAGCATCTGCGGTATCTTTCAAGACCCTACGGTATGGTGCAGGATACTATGCCACAAAATGGTGCGTACTTGATGGAAATGCCCAAGCGGGTATTTTGACCCGTACCGGTTCGCCATGGGCGGGCCGGTCCCGACGCCCGCCGCGCCGCCGGGTGAAGTTGCCCGCAAGGTCCGGCGCGCCGCCGGATACCACCCCCGGAATTGAAGCGACACGGACTCCCGCCTTGTCAGACAGCGCCCGCACGGCGCAGGAGGTTTGTTTCATGGACGTCTTTTCCGCCATCCACGGCCGCCGTTCCATCCGCAAGTATACCGAGGCCCCGATTGCCGAGGCCGACGTGCGCGACATCCTGGCCGCCGCCATGGCCGCGCCCAGTGCGGGCAACGCCCAGCCGTGGCGCTTCGTGGTCGTGGACGACCGCAAGCTGCTGGAGGCCGTCCCCGCGTTCAGCCAGTACGCCGCCATGGCCGCCAGGGCGCCGCTGGGCATTCTGGTGTGCGCCGACCTGACGGCCGAAAAGTATCCCGGCTACTGGGTGCAGGACTGCTCCGCCGCCGTGCAGAACATCCTGCTGGCCGTGCACGGCAAGGGGCTGGGCGCGGTGTGGACCGGGGTGCACCCCATGAAGGACCGCGAGGACGGTTTCCGCCGCCTGCTGGGCCTGCCGGAGAACATCGTGCCGCTGGGCTTCATCGTCATCGGCCATCCGGCCCAGGAACTGGCCCCGCAGGACCGCTACGACGCCGCCAAGATCCACTGGAACGGGTGGTAGCATGCCCATCGTCAACGTTGTGGCCAACCCCATGACCACGGACGACAAGCGCGAACTGGTGCGCGAGCTTACCGCCACGACGGCGCGCGTCATGAAGCTGCCGCCCGAGACCATCACCGTGCTCATCGACTGCCGCCAGCCCGAGGACATCGGCGTGGCCGGGGTGCTGCTGGCCGACCGGAAGAAATGACGGGCGGCGGCCCGCGCCGCCCGCCCGTCCCCATCCCCCCCCCTCCACATTTCCGCGCGTCCTCCCTTTTGCGGGGCAGGGCGGCGCATCACGGAGACACCATGAGCGCATCCATTTTCGCACCCGTGCGCATCGGCAACCTGGAATCGCCCAACCGCTTCGTCCGCTCCGCCACCTGGGAAGGGCTGGCCACCGACGACGGCCTGGCCACCCCGGCCCTGGCCGAGGTGCTGGGCGAACTGGCCAAAGGCGGCGTGGGCGTGGTCATTCCCGGCCACGCCTACGTGGAAAAGCGCGGGCAGGCGGGGCCGCGCCAACTCGGCATCCACGACGACGCGTGCATCCCCGGCCTGCGCATGCTGGCCGACGCCGTGCACGCGGGCGGCGGGCGCATCGTGGCCCAACTGGCCCACGCGGGCGGTCTGGCCCACACCCCGGCCACGGGCGAGCCCGGCATGACCGCCACCCCCTTCGAGCGGGACGGCTTTCCGCCCATGCGCGAAATGACCGCCGCCGACCTGGACGCAGTGGTGGCCGCCCTGGCCGCCGCCGCGCGCCGCGCCGTGCAAGCGGGCTTCGACGGGGTGCAGGTGCACGGGGCGCACGGCTACCTGCTCAGCCAGTTCCTGTCGCCCGCGCGCAACAGGCGCGCCGACCAATTCGGCGGCAGCCTGGAAAACCGCATGCGGCCCCTGCTGATGGCGGTGCGCGCCGTGCGCGAGTCCGTGGGGCCGGACTTTCCGGTGTGGGTGAAGCTGAACTGTTCCGACTTCATGGATGGCGGGTTCGAACTGGACGACATGCTGGAAACGGCCCGCCAGGCCGTATCCGCCGGGGTGGACGCCGTGGAAATGTCCGGCGGCACGGCCATGAACCCGCCGAACCGCATGCCCGCCCGGGTGACGCGCATCCGCACGCCGGAGGACGAGGCCTGGTACCGCAAGGCCGCGCGCCGCTTCAAGGCGGAGGTAGGGGCCGAGGTGGGCGCGCCGCTGATCCTGGTGGGCGGCATCCGCACCCCGCAGGTGGCGCAGCAACTGGTGGACGAGGGCACGGCCGACATGCTCTCCATGTGCCGCCCGCTGATCCGCGAGCCCGGCCTGGTGCGCCGCTGGGCCGATGGCGACGACGCCCGCGCCGCGTGCATCTCGTGCAACAAGTGTTACGGCCCGCTGCGCGAGAACCGCGGCTTCTACTGTCCCGTGGCGCGCGGCGAGGCGGCCGGGGAATAGCGCCGGGCACTCGGGCCTTGAGCGAGGCGGCGAAACCGCGTACCCGTCGTGGACCGGGTGCAACCCGCAATTCCACCAGGAGCCGCGCATGAAGATTCTCGCCATCGACAAGGTTCGCGAAGACGCCACCCCCGACGTCATCCGCGCCAACTTCCTGAAGGAAGTGGCCCATACCATCAAGCTGTACCTCGCCGACGTGGTCCGCGAGGTGTATTTCCGGCAGGACCGTTCCGGCACCGTCATGGTGCTGGAAGCCCCCTCCCTTGAGGAGGCGCAGTCGCTGATCGGCACGCTGCCCCTGGTCAGGCAGGGGCAGATCGAGTTCGAACTGATTCCCCTTGGCCCGTACGTGCCGCTGGGCCTGCTCATCGAAGAGGCCGACAGCCCGGCGGAAGCAACCGCCGCAGGCCCCGCGCAATAGCCCGGATACGGGCCGCGCGCCCCGCGTGCCGTTCCGCCCTCCCTGGCCGGAACGGACAGGGCGCGCGCGGCCCCGCCTCCGGATGCGGCGCGGGCCATGCCACCAAACCATCATGTCCCCCCACAACCCGGAGGTTCTTTCCATGCATGTCGCAGTCTTCAACGGCAGCCCCCGCAAGAACGGCAACACGTCCATCCTGCTCGGCACCGTCCGTCGTGAACTTGAGGCCGCAGGCGTCACCACCGAGGAATTTCGCGTGGGCGGCAAGGCCGTGCGCGGCTGCATCGCCTGCATGAAGTGTTTCGAGAAGCAGGACGGCCAGTGCATCCAGACCGGCGACCCCATGAACGAATGGATCGCCGCCATGCACAAGGCCGACGGCGTCATCCTGGGCTCGCCCACCTATTTCGCCAACGTCTCCACGGAAATGAAGGCCCTCATCGACCGAGCGGGCATGGTCTCCATCGCCAACGGGGGCGCGCTGCGCATGAAGGTGGGCGCGCCCGTGGTGGCCGTGCGGCGCGGCGGCGCGCAGCAGGTGTACAACGGGCTGATGGCCTTCTTCGGCATCGCCGAGATGGTGGTGCCGTGTTCCAGCTACTGGAACGTGGGCATCGGCCTGGCTCCCGGCGACGTCAACGGCGACGAGGAGGGCATCCGCACCATGGTCAACCTGGGCCGCAACATGGCCCACGTGCTGCAATGTCTGAAGAACGGGCCGGAGGCTCCGGCGTCGCTCAAGGGCGGCGAAGTCTAGGAAGGAGGCGGCTGGCGGCGGGACTGGTGGGACCGGCGGGACGCATTGCGGCCCCGGCGCGTTCCGCGTGCCCCGCCCTGCCGTACCACGCGCATGACCGGCGGCGCGGGCGGGCTTTTCGTCCCGTCCGCGCCGTGTTACGTGGCGGGTAAGGCGGCGGAGTCGGCCGCGAACATCCGGGGGGATGGGAAGCAGGCGCATGAGTGACGGCACGCGGGATGTTCCGGCTGGTTTTCCGGCCGGTTTGCAGCGCCAGGCGGACGCGGGCGGCTACGGCCTGCTGACCCCCGACGAGGCGTGGCGGCGGGTCCAGGCTGGTTCGCTGAGCGTGGTGGACGTGCGCGATGCGCCGCACTTCGAGGCCGGGCACGTGCCCGGCGCGCTGTGCTTTCCCCTGCCGCCCACCTGGGTGGCCCGCCTCTTGCGGCGCTGGTGGCTGCACAAGGTGCTGTGCGCCGTGCGGTGCCCCGCCGTGGCCTTCGTGTGCGGCGGGGCCACGTCCTCGCGCAGCGATTCCGCGGCCCGCGCCGCCGTGGTGCAGGGCTTTGCCGTGGCCTACCGCATCGCGGGCGGCATGGATGCCTGGCACGCCGCCGGGCTGCCCGTGGAGTTCGGTCCCTGCGGACCGTGCGCGCCGCCGGGGGACGGTATCGTCATGGGCCGGGCCGAGCGGGATGCCGCCCCCCCTACCGCCTGTTCCGGCGGCGGCTGACGGCTGCGCTGACGGTGGCGCGGCGCGCCACCCGGTAGCGATGCATTTCGCGTCCGCCGGTTGCGCGAAATTCCCCTACAGGTAATGCGGCGGCGGTCCGGTATCCTCGCCGCCGTCGTCCTCCATCATCCGGGTGAGCGAGCGCAGCCGTTCGCGCGCCGCCTCCAGCAGCCGTTCCGTCTCGTCCAGTTGGGCCTGCTGGCGCACCAGCGCGTCGTTCAGTTCGCGCAGGGCCTGTTCCTGAAAATAGACGGTCTCTTCCAGCCGGGCCAGCCGGTCTTCCAGTTCCTTGGTCATGTCATGCTGTCCGTGATGTGTCGGCGGGTGGTCGGGTGCGGGGGCTCCGGAGCCATGCCGGGCTGTTCCGTGCCGCGTCAGTCCTCATCGGGCCGGGGTATCGGCCAGGCGCAGCACCGTTTCGTATTCCTGCGGGCTGACCGGCTGCACCGAAAGGCGGCTGCCCTTGCGCAAGAGTTCCATGCCCGCCAGTTCCGGCAGGGTGCGCAGCAGCGCCAGCGGCACCGGCCGGGCGAAGGCGCGCACCAGCCGTACGTCCACCATGAACCAGCGGGGTTTTTCCGGCGTGGACGCCGGGTCGTAGTGGCGGTCTTCCGGATCCCACGCGGTGTGGTCGGGGTAGGCTTCGCGCACGATTTCCACCACCCCCGCCACCGAGGGGTTGGTGACGCTGTGGTAGAACAGCCCCAGGTCGCCCGCGCGCATGTCGCGCATGAAGTTGCGGGCCTGGTAGTTGCGCACGCCGTCCCAACTGGTGGTGGAGCCGGGCAGGGCGGCCAGGTGGTCGATGGAGAAGCAGCCGGGCTCGGTCTTGAACAGCCAGTGGCGGGGCATGGCGCCTCCTTGCGGGGATGTGTGGTCCATGCGCCGGACGATACCCGCGCCGCGCGCCGCCGTAAAGCCCATGGGGCTGCATGGCGCACTTGGCGGCGGCTGCGTTTTGGCGTAGGTGGTCGCTATGGGCGGAAAACCCGCCGGAGGTTCCATGAAGGAGCGCAGGCCACCCCACCGCAAGGTGCTTCCCTTCCGCCGCACCCGCCGTGGCGCCGGAACCGGCGGCGATGCGCCGTACGGCGCGCCGCGCCCGCCTGGTCCGCCTGGCCTGTCCGGTGGTTTCGTGGCGCCCGATGGTCCGCCAGGCCCCGCCGGTTCGACAGATTCTGCCGGTCCGGACCTGCCGGATGGCGTTGGCGGTACCGGCACCGGAGGCACCGGGAGCCACCCGCCGGAACTGGTGGTGGTGCCCGGCCGGGGCGGGCGCGGCCGCGCGCCCCGTTCCCTGGGGGCCGTGGCCCCGCCCGGACTTTCCTTCCGGTGCATGGATGGCCTTGCGGACCTTGGCGGCCCTGCTGGCTTGTGCCGCCGTCCCGGCGCGCAGCCCACACTGCGCCGCCTGCCATTGTTCAAGCGCATCCTGCGCCGCTTCGCCGACGCGGCCGCCCGGCGCATCGGCATCCTGTGCGGGGTGGGCTGCGTGATCACCCCCGACGAGACGCGGCTGTGCGACATGGCCGGTTGCGCCGGACTGCTGGCGCGGCCCGCCATGCACCGCTTCGGCGTGGTGCCGCTGGAGGGCACGGCCGCGCTGCTGTTCGACCATTCCCTGCGTGAGGCCGTCACCTGGCTGGGGCTGGGCGTGGACCCGCGCGGCATGGCTGGGTCATGGCCGGGGTCGTGGTCCGGTGGAGACTCCATGCCGCCCCCGCCGGGGTCCGGCGGCCGCAACGGGTGGCTGCCCGGCCATGCCGAGGCCGGACTGTGCGCGCATCTTGGCCGCCAGTTGCAGCTGGACCTGGAATGGGCCTTCCTGCCCTATTTCGAAATCGAGACCTCCGGCTGCGACGCGCCCCCCGGCGAACCGGGCGGCCAGCCCGCCCACGCCCGCGAGGCCTTGCGCCCCGACTGGACGGCCCTGGGCGAACCGTTGGTGCCCACCCCCTTCGAGGTGGCCCTGCACTGGCCGTCGCCCGCTGCCGTGCCCGGCCCGGCCCAGCCGTCCATTCCCCAGGAACTGGCGCCCCCGCCTTCCGGCCAATTCGGCCAGCCCGGCGCGCCCTCCGCGTCCTGGAACGGCCGCCTGATGCTGGTGCTGCCCCTGGCCATGCTGTTGCCCCTGGCCGATCTGCTGGCCGACGACACCGTGCTGCTGGCCCCGGAGCAGACCGAATCCGCAGAATCGGCCCACGACAGGTTGCAGGTGCTGTCCGATGCCGACCTGGCCGCGCGCCTGGCGGAGGGGCACCCCCAGACGGCGGCGGTGGTGGTGGCCCGGCTGGCCCCGCAGCGGCGCGACGGGGTGCTGGCGCTGCTGGGGCCGGAACTGGGCGCCGAGGTGCGGCGGCGCATGGCCCGGCGGCGGCTGTTCCGGGAGGTGTTGTCGCCGGAGCAGCGCTTCGTGGTGCGCACCCTGGCCCTGGGCGAGGTGCACGCCGCGCAGACCCTGGCGGCCATGCGGCCCGAGGCGGCGGCCCGTTTCGTGCGGGTCATGCGCGGGCTGGGACGGGGGCTGGGGTCGCTGTACGCGGAACAGGTGGAGGCCGTGCTGCGCGACGACGGCGCGGGGCTGGCCGGTGCGGAAGACCTGGTGCTGGAAGGCGAGTCTCAGGTGCGCCGCCTGCTCATGCGGGCGCTGGGGCCGGACGACATGCGCGCGGTGCGGGCCTGCCTGGACGCGGCGGCGTGTCGTGCCCCGGCCGCTTCCCCGGCGTCTCCGGTGCCGGGCGGCCCAGGTGGCGCGGACGGTGTGGACGGGGCGGATGCCGGAAATGGAGAGTTCGCGGAAGGTGGTCCCGCCAGCGGACAGGCGACGCACGACGCCGAACCGTTCGCCCCGCTGCTGGGAGTGCCCGCCGTGGCGCTGGCCCGGCTGCTGACGGCGGAAGGACTGGCCGTCACGGTGGCGGTGCTGCGCCACTTGTCCGTGCGCGACGCGCGGCGGGCCGCGGCGGTGCTGGGCGCGCTGCCCACGGCGTGGGCCGGCCCGGTGGTGGTGGGCCTTTCGCCGGAGGTGGGGGAAAACGGCGGCTGGGCGGCGGGCCTGATGGGACAGGCGGGACAGGCGGGACTGGCGGGGCAGGGTGGCCGCCGCCAATCGCGCCCGGCCCACACTGTCCGGTCCGGTTCGCTGGAAGCGCTGCTGGTGGCGGAAAACGCCCTGTGCCGCGCCCTGCCGGAAGAACACGCCTGCCGGGTGCTGGCCCTGCCCGTGGCCAGGGAGGAGGAAGGCCGCGATGCCCCGCCCGCCACGGCGCTGGCTGCGTTGTTGCGCCATGGCGGCGATGCGGTGCGCGAGGCCGCGTTGCAGGCCCTGCGCCGTCGCCGTTCGGGCGATGGGGGCGATGGGGGGGATGGCCCCCGCGCCCGTGACGGAACCCGGCCCGGTGGCGCGGGCTCTCCCGTACGGCCTGCTCCTGAAGACGGCCCGCCGTTCCCTTCCGATGATGATGTGAGTTGACGACGCGGGTTGACGACGCGGACTGTCGGCGTCAGCGTCCGCCCCGGCCCTGCCCCCTGCTTCGGCTCCTGTCTCCGCGCCTGTCCTCCCGTCCTTCCGCGTCGCGGTTCCGCCCCGGCCGTTCGCTCCGGCCGCCGGTCCTGTCCCCCTGTCCTCGATCGTCGCGTCCCGCCGCGCGCCGGTCGGCCCCGCCGTGCGGCGCTCCGTCGCGGGGGAGGGGCTTTCGGTCGGGGCGTTGCCCCGAGCGCCCGCTCTTGCCGCCCCCCGCGCCCGGCGGCAGGCCGAAGTCGGGAATCAGGATGCGGTGCTGGCGCAGCCGCTGGGCGTCGGTGCGGGCCACGGGCACGGGGTTGCCCTCGGGGTCGATGCCCGCGAAGAACATGGCCGTGGCCACGGTGCCGGGGGTGGGGATGAAACACTGCACCTGCCGGGGCGACCAGCCGCGCGCCGCCAGCCAGCGGGCCAGGGCGCGCATGTCGTCGTCGGTGCAGCCGGGAAAGGCGCTGAGCAGGTAGGGCACCACGTACTGTTCCTTGCCCGCCGCCGCCGAATGGTCGGCGAAGGCGGTCAGGAACCGCTCGAACACGGCCAGGCCCGGCTTGCGCATCAGGTCCAGCACGCCGTCGCAGACGTGTTCCGGGGCCACCTTCAACTGGCCGCCGGTGAATTCCATGGTGTAGGCGCGCAGGGCCGTATCGTCGCGCAGGGCCAGGTCGAAGCGCACCCCGCTGGCCACGCGCACGTGGCGCACGCCGGGGGTGGCGCGCACCGCGCGCAGCAGTTCCACGGCCTCGGTCTGGTCCACGGCGAAGCCGGGGCACACGCGCGGGTGCATGCAGCTTGCGCGGCGGCAGCGGGCCGGGTCCAGGGTGCAGCGGGCGTTCCACATGTTGGCGCTGGGGCCGCCCACGTCGCTGACCGAGCCGTTGAAGCGCTCCATGTCGTTCAGGCGGCGCGCCTCGTCCAGCACAGAATCACGGCTGCGCGAGGCGATGCGCCGCCCCTGGTGCAGGGCCAGCGAACAGAACGAGCAGCCGCCCCCGCACCCTCGGTGGGTGGTGATGCTGGTGCGGATCATTTCCTCGGCGGGCACCGGCTCGCGGTGGGACGGGTGCGCCCGCCGGGCGAAGGGCAGCGCGTACAGCGCGTCCATCTCTTGCGGCGACAGGGGCGGCGCGGGCGGGGCCAGCAGCACGGCCCGCGAATTGGCCGTGTCGTCCACGGGCTGGATGGCCCGTGCGTCGCCCCGGTGCACGTGGCGCTCCAGCAGCAGGGTGGCGCGCATCAGCAGGCGCGGGTCCGCCGTGATGGCCGCGTGCGAGGGCAGGCGCATGAGGGTGGCGGATGCGTCGGCGTCAGGCGCAGCATCGGGGCCGGCATTGGGTGCGTCGTCCCCGTCATCCTCCCGGCCGCCATCCGCCGCCGGGTCCGCATCCCATTCGGCAACGCGGCCCATGCGCGCCGTGCCGGGGATGCCGTCGAAAATGTCCGCAAGCGGGGGCAGCAGGGCGGCGTCATAGGCGTCCGCCCCCACGGCCTCCACGGCCGCATCCAGCGCGCAGGCCGCGTCCAGCAGGGCGCGTTCGCCCATGCCCCACACCAGCAGGTCGGCCTTGGCGTCCATGAGGATGGGCCGCCGCAGCGCGTCGGTCCAGAAATCGTAGTGGCTGATGCGCCGCAGCGACGCCTCTATGCCGCCCAGCACCACGGGCAGGCCGGGAAAGGCCTGGCGCGCCAGGTTGGCGTAGACGATGGCCGCCCGGTTGGGGCGCGCCCCGGCGCGGCCGCCGGGGGTGAAGGCGTCGTCGTGGCGCTTTTTCCGGAAGGCGGTGTAGTGGGCCAGCATGGAATCCAGCGCGCCCGCCGAAATGCCGGTGAACAGGCGGGGCCTGCCCATGCGGGCCACGTCGTCCACCTGATGTGGCACGTCCCAGCGGGGCTGGGCCACGATGCCGGTGCGAAAGCCGTGCGCCACCAGCCAGCGGCCCAGCAGGGCCACGGCGAAGGTGGGGTGGTCCACGTAGGCGTCGCCGGAGACGAGCAGCACGTCCAGCCGGTCCCAGCCGAGGTCGCGCATCTCGCGCGGGGTGGTGGGCAGAAAGGCGGGCTGGGGCAGGGGCGTGCGCCCGCGCTCCGGGAGATAGGCGGAACCGTGCGGCGCGTGATGCGCGGCGTGGCGGGTCGTGGCGTTGCCCGGCCGGGCGCCGCGGCCGTGGTGGCTGGAATGTCGCATGCGCGGACTATAGTGGCGGGCAGGGGGGCAGGCAAGGAGAAGAGCCGGATTCCGGGCGCGCCCCGTGGTTCCGTGGCGGTTGCCTTCGCCCCCGGTTTCGCGCACTATGCCGGTGCCCCCCGATGCCGGGGGACCCCGTGAGGACACCATGCGGAAGGATGATGCCGACGGGGCCGCGCAGCCCTGTCCCCGTACCCCGGATACTGGTCCGGACCATGCCCCCTCCACCGGTCGCGGCCAGGCGGCGTCGCGTGCCGGTGACGGCCCGCGTACCGCCGCCCGCATGCCCGGTGACGAAGGGCAGGATATCTTGCGCCGGTTGGAGGAGGAAAACCGCCGCCTGCGCGAGGCCCTGGGGCTGCGCCCCGGCGACCCGGCGCCGTCCGATCCGTCTGTCCTGCCCGGCCCGTCGGGTGCACCCGGCCCTTGGGCGGGCAGCCCCTTTCCCCGGCACGACGTGGCCGACCCCTTCGTGGAAATGGCCGCCCCGGCCGTGGACGGCCTGGTCTGCGCCTACGTGTCGGACATCGACACGCACGAGATCCTCCACGTCAACGCCGCCCTGCGCCGCCTGGTGGGCGATTGCGAGGGCCGCCTCTGCCACGAGGCGCTACAGGGCCGCGCCGCCCCGTGCCCCTTCTGCAACAACGCCCGCCTGCGCGCCGAGCCGGAAAAGGCCCACGTCTGGGAGTTCCGCAACCCGGCCCTGAACCGCTGGTTCCGCTGCATCGACCGGCTGGTGCCGCTGGGCGGCGGCCGCCTGGCCCGCTACGAGCTGGCCGTGGACATCACCGACATGAAGGAGACGGAAGAGGCCATGCGCCGCTTCCGCGCCGCCTTGGACGCCACGGCCGAGGCCATTTTCCTCATCGATCCGGTGACCGGGCTGCACGTGGACGTCAACCGGGGGGCCTGCGCCCTGCTGGGGCTTTCGCGCGAACAACTGCTGGCCATGGGTCCCTGCGACATCAATCCCACCCTGACCCGCGACCGGTGCCTGGAAATCTCGCGCACCGTGCTGGGCGGCACGCCGCTGCTGGACCAGGAGACACGCTACTGCCGGGGCGACGGCACCCTGGTGCCCGTGGAGCTCAGCACCAGCGCGTGGCATTCCCCGCGCGGGGACCTCATCGTGGCGGTGGCGCGCGACATCTCGGAACGGGTGCGCTCCCGCAACGAGATGCAGCTGCGCCTGCTGTACGACCGGGTGCTGTCCACCTGCGCGCGCGACCTGCTGTCGCGCCCCTGCACCGACGAGACGTTGCAGGCGGTGCTGGAAAGCCTGCGCGAGGCGGCCGGGGCCTGCCGGGTGTACATCTTCGAGAATCACGAGGACGCGCAGGGCGGCCTGTGCTGTTCGCAACGCTACGAGCGGTGCGCGCCGGGGGTGCCGCCCCAGATCGACAACCCGCTGCTGCTGGACGTGCCTTACTCCACCGTGGTGCCGCGCTGGCAACAGGAACTGGAGGCGGGCCGGGTGATCCGGGGGCCGGTGGCCACCTTCCCCGAGTCGGAACGGATGGTGCTGGAAGCGCAGGGCGTGCTTTCGCTGCTGGTGCTGCCCATCGTGGTACAGGGGCGGTGGTACGGGTTCATCGGCTTCGACGACACCCGCAGGCCCAGGGTGTGGGAATCGGTGGACCTCAAGTTCCTGCAGACGGCGTGCGAGATCATCGGCGCCGCGCTGGAGCGGCGCAGGACCGAACTGGCCCTGTCCGAATCGGCGCGCGGGCTGGAGGAGGCCAGCCGGGCCAAGAGCGAATTCCTGGCCAACATGAGCCACGAAATCCGCACGCCGCTCAACGCCATCATCGGCCTGACGGAACTTTCGCTTCAGGAACGCCTGCCCGGCGACGTGGCCGAGAACCTGCGCGCCTCGCTGGTCTCGGCGGAAGCGCTGCTGGGCATCGTCAACGACCTGCTGGACCTTTCGCGGGTGGAGGCGGGCAAGCTGCGCCTGGAATGCATCGATTTCGCCCCGGCCCGGCTGGTGCGCGGGGTGATGCGCGTCATGGGCCACACGGCCGAGCGCAAGGGGCTGGTCCTGACCCTGCACATCGACCGCGACGTGCCCCGCCGCCTGCGCGGCGATCCGGGGCGGCTGCGCCAGGTGCTGGTGAACTTCATCAGCAACGCCATCAAGTTTACCGACGAGGGCGGGGTGCACGTCATGGTCTGCCGGTCCGAGCCGCCGGATGGCGCCGCCGCTGCCGGTTCCGGCGGGGACGGCGTCTGCCGCACGCCGGATGCGGCCGCGCACGGCGGTCTCCCCGGCGGTCCCCCCCGTGGCTCCTCCGGTGGCTTCCCCGGTGGCTCTCTTGACGTGCCGTCCGGCGGCGACGCGCAGTGGCTGTGCTTTTCGGTGCGCGACACGGGCATCGGCATTCCGGAAGACAAGCACGACCTGATCTTCGAGAATTTCCGCCAGGCCGACGCCTCCACGGCGCGGCGCTACGGCGGTTCCGGCCTGGGCCTGGCCATCTGCCGCAAGTTCACGGACATGATGGGCGGGCGCATCGTGCTGGACAGCACGCCGGGGCAGGGCAGCACCTTCCGCGTGCTGCTGCCCTTCGGCGTCTGCGAGGCCGGGGCGCACGTCCCGGCGGTGACGGGCGGCCGGCCGGATGCGGACCCCGCCGGGACGTGCCACGTGGCCGAGGACCGTCCTGCAGACGCCTGGCGCGGGGTGACGCCGGACGCTCCCCGGTTCGCGCCGCCCCGGCTGGTGCCCGCCGAACCGTTGCGGGTACTGCTGGTGGAATCGGACGACGTGAACCGCCACGCCGTCAGCCGCGTGCTGACGCGCGGCGGGCATCACCCGGTCACGGCGGTCACCGGGCGCGAGGCGCTGGAAACGGCGCGCACCCAGCGCTTCGACCTGGTGCTCACCGACGCGCACCCGCGCGACATGGACGGCGCGCAGGTGCTGCGCGAACTGCGTCGCCTGGCCGATGCGGCTACTCCTTCGGATGTGCCGGTGCTGCTCATGACCGGCGACCCGGCCGGGGTGGACCAGGCCGCGCTGGACGCGGCGGGCGGGGTGTCCGTGGCCCTGAAGCCGGTGCGCCTGAAAACGTTGCTGGCCGCCGTGGAAGGCATGGTGGGCGGTGCGGGGGAGGACACGTTGCGCCGCTCGTCGCCCGCGCCGGTGGACGAGCTCCCGGTGTTCAACGCCGCCGCGCTGCTGGTGGGCGGCGACGAGGCTTCGCTGCGCTTCCTGCGCCAGTCGGGCACGCTGCGCGAAAGCCTGTGGTCGGCCATGGACCGGGGCAGCCGCGTGGAGCTCATCGCCCTGTCGCACCTGCTGCGCCTGGAGGCCGAGGCCATCGGCGCGGAACGGGTGCGCCAGATGGCCGAACGGCTGGAACTGCGCACCCGCGCGGCGGGCGCGGAAGAGACGCGCCCGGTGTTCATGCTGCTGATGGACGCCCTGAACCAGTTGGAGCACGAACTGCGCAAGATGCAGCGCGGCACCCAGCCGCCCGGCGTGGGGCCGGGCGGGGGATCGGGTGCAGGGTCGAGTGAAGGACCGGGTGAAGGACCGGGCGGGGGAGAAGGGCGGTAGTCCGGGCCGGTTTGGCGGCTGCGCGGGCTGTCGTCCCCGGCGGGGGCATGCCCTGCGGGTCATGCGTTCGAGCGGTTTTCCACGCGCGTGAAAATGAACGGGCCGGTGATCCACCGGCCCGTATCGCGTTTTCGGGGGCGTGCCGTCGCGCCGTGGCGGCACGACGGACGTTACTTGGAGGGAGGCTGGATCAGCGGGGTGGAGCCCATGCCGCCCATGCCCTTGGGCATGTCCTTGGGCATTTCGGTGCCCTGCATGTCCTTGGGGCCCATGCCGCCGCCCATGCCCATGCCGCCCTGGCCGTGGTGGGCGCGGAAGGCGTCCCATTCCTCGTGGGTGAGGGCGCCGCTGCCGTCGGTGTCGATGGCGTCGAAGGCGGGCTTCTTCATCTGCGGGAACGCGGCGGAGAATTCCTCCCAGGTCACGCTGGCGTTGCCGTCCTTGTCCATGGCGGAGAACTTGTCGTCGGCCTGGGCCGTGGCGGCGCACAGCAGCAGCACGGCGGCCGGGATGATGCGTTTCATGGTGCCTCCTGGGGCTTCGGGTTGTGGTCGCGGGCGCGCGTGCCGTGCGGCGTGTGCGTGCTCCGTACCGCCATGTATAGGCCCGTGGCGGTGTTGGTCAACACCAGATGCGGGGGGATGCGCGGGGGATGCGTTAGGATGCGCAGGGTCGCGCGGGAAAGGCCGGACGGACATCCGGCGGTTTCGGCAGGGGCGGCCGCGCGCGGGACGGAAAAGGGACGGAAAAAGGGCCGGAACGGCGCGTACCGCCGCCCCGGCCCCGTGTTTTCGCCGGGAAAACCGTCCGCCTGTCCGGCCCGCCTAGGCGGCCGTGGCCTCGCGCTTGATGGACCACGCCGGTGAACGGGGGGGACCGGTGGACGGGGCACCGGCGGACGCGAAAAGGGCGCATGACCGTGATCATGCGCCCTGTGCATTCTGGCTCCCCGGGACGGACTTGAACCGCCAACCTAGTGATTAACAGTCACCCGCTCTGCCGATTGAGCCACCGGGGAACGTGGCCGTCGTTGCGGCGAAGAAGGTGTGTATGGTGAAGCGGCTTCTTTGTCAAGCGCGTGGGGCAGGTTTCCGGGCGGAGCCCTTCCGTCACGCGGCGGGGCCGCGCTCCGGCCGCATGGCGGCGTCGGGCCGGACGGTGGTGCCGGAGTGGACGGTGGTGTCGGACCGGACGGCCGGGGCCGACGGCGCGGTGCGCAGCACCAGCCAGCCGCACACCCCGGCCACCAGCGAGGCGGAAAGAATGCCCACCTTGGCGTAGTCCAGGGTGCGCGGGTCGGCATAGGCCAACTGGGCCACGAACAGGGCCATGGTGAAGCCGATGCCCGCCAGCAGGGCGATGCCGTACACGTGCCGCCAGGTCATGTCCCGTGGCAGCCGGGCCAGGCCCAGCTTCACCGGAAGCCACACGGCGACCAGCACCCCCAACTGCTTGCCGAGGAAAAGCCCGGCGGCCACGCCCAGGGTCACCGGGTTGCCGAGGCCCCCCAGCAGGTCCGCGCTGACGGCCACCCCGGCATTGGCCAGGGCGAACACCGGCATGATGCCCCAGGCCACCCACGGGGCCAGGGCGTGCTCCAGTCTGCGCAGCGGCGCGGCGGCGTGGCGGGCGGCCGTTTCCATGGCCTCCACGGCGGCGTGGCGGTGGCCGTCGGCCAGCAGGTGTCCGTCCGCCGCGCCGTTTTCCACGGCGACCAGCAGACGCCGCCCGGCGCGCACGAGGTCGCCGGGGGTGGCCCGGGCGCGGGCGGGAATGCAGAAGGCCAGCAGCACGCCCGCCACTGTGGCGTGCACGCCCGACTTCAGGAAGGCCACCCAGGTGACCGCACCCGCCAGCACGTAGAACAGGGTGCGCACCACGCCCAGGGCGTTGCCCAGCGCGGCCACGGCCAGCCCGGCGAAGCCGACGCCCAGCGCCGCCAGCGAGATGTCCGCCGTGTAGAACAGGGCGATGGCCAGCACCGCGCCGATGTCGTCGGCAATGGCCAGGGCGGTCAGGAACACCTTGACCGAAAGGGGCACCCGGTCCCCGGCCAGCGAAAGCACGCCGAGGGCGAAGGCGATGTCGGTGGCCATGGGCACGGCCCACCCTTCCGCGATGCCCGAAGGCCGACCCAGGTTGAAGGCCAGGTAGATCAGCGCCGGGGCCGCCATGCCCCCCGCGGCGGCCAGCACGGGCGGCAGCGCCTGCGCGGGCGTGGCCAGTTCCCCGGCCAGCATTTCGCGTTTTATCTCAAGGCCCACCAGAAAGAAGAAGATGGCCATCAGGCCGTCGTTCACCCAGAGGATCAGCGGCTTGCGCAGTTCGAAGCCTTCCGGCCCCACGGCGAAGGGGTGCTGCCAGAAAGCCTCCCAGGCGGGCGCCAGGGATGAATTGGCCGCGCACAGCGCAAGCACGGTGCAGGCAAGCAGCAGGATGCCGCTGGCGGCCTCCATGCGCATGAAGGACAGGAAGGGGTCGAGCAGGCGGTCGGCAGGGGTCGCGGGCCGTGCGTAGGAGGATCGCAGGTCGCGACCGGTGTCATGCGTCATGTGGACTCCTGTTGATGATTTCGAGATGCAACTCTCGGAAATATGCATCCACTGCGGACAGTCAAGAAGATCGACTGGCTGTTACCATGGATATCGCAGTCCGCAAAGCTGCACCAGGCGCGCATTCCCGTGGCATGACGGACGGGGCGCGATGCCTTCATGGCGGCCGAAGCGGCGCGGCGGCGCCGCCGGGGGCTTCCCTGATGCCTCCCGGTTCGGCTATGATGCAGGCGTGGGAAACCCTTCCGCATGGAGGTTCCGCCATGAAGCAGGATCATCTTGGACTCGCGAACGAGTATTCCGCGCTTCTCCGGGCCGACGAGGCCAACGACCGGCAGCCCGGCGCCTTTGGCTGGCCGCGCGACGCCGCCGCCCCGCCGGACGGGGTGGAATCCGCCGATTCCGCAGATTCCGCCAATCCCACCGACCGGGCCGGATTGGCCGCGCCGGGCGAAGGCGCGGCGATCCCCCGCGTGGTCCCCTCGCACGAGGACGAGCGCGCCGGCGGGGTGGGGCCGGAGGACCTTTCGCTGTGGGGCGCGGGTCCGCGCATCGTGGTGCCCGCCCTGCTGGTGCAGCTGGGCGGCGCGGGGCTTACCCTGACCCTGCCGGGCGCGTTCGGCATGGAGATGCTGCCCCACTGGGGCTGGGCGCTTATCGGTATGTGCGCCCTGTTGCTGGGCGCCCTGACCGTGCGCCACGCCTGGGGCACGCTGAAGCCGGGGCGCATGGACGGCCGCCTGGTTACCGGCGGTCTGTACGCGGTCAGCCGCAACCCCATCTACGCCGGGTGGATTCTGGGCATCCTGCCGGGCATCGCCCTGTGCTTCGCCTCGTGGCCCATGCTGGCCGGGCCGGTTGTGGCGTGGGCGCTGTTCCGCGAGACCGTGGTGGTGGAGGAATCGTTTCTGGCCGCCCGCTTCGGCGATGAATGGGACCGCTACGCCATGCGGGTGAACCGGCTGTGGCCCAACCCGTTCCGCATGCGCGACTAGGCCGCCCCGTCACCGGGGCGGCCGGTCGATGTCCTGTTTTGGTCGCGCGGGACGCAGGCCGCCTTCCTGCCGTTTCGGCCTGCGCCCCGCATCACTCCCCGGCCTGCCCGATCTGCCCTGTCTGTCAGCCCGGCAGCCCGGTTCCCGTGCCCATGCGCTTGCGGATGAACACCTTGGCCGCCTCCATGGAGGCGAACACCAGCACGCCGAACCCGGCGATGATGCCCAGGGTGCGCCCGTCGGGCATGTGAATGCCGAAGGCCTCGCGCACCGGCTCGAACTGCATCAGCAGCACGATGAGCACCACCTCCCACACGATGGCCAGCAGCAACCAGCCGTGCGGCGGGGCCTGCACGATGCTGAAGCGCATGGACCGGAAGTTCAGCGCGATGATCATTTCAATGACGATGAACAGGAAGAACATCTCGGTGCGCGCGGTGCCGATGTCCGACAGGTCGTACAGGAACAGGCCGAAGAACAGCGGTATCTCGATGCACACGGCCAGCAGCACGAATGTGGTCACGTCGCGGGTGAACACGCTTTCGCGCGGGTCGCGCGGGGGGCGGTCCATGATGTCCGGGTCCGGCGGGGCCACGCCCAGGGCCAGCGCGGGCAGGCCGTCGGTGGCCAGGTTGATGTACAGGATGGCGGCGGGCAGCAGGGGCAGGTAGTCCGGCCCCAGCAGCAGCACCATGCCGCCGATGACGGCCACCTCGGTGATGTTGCAGCGCAGCAGGAAGGTCAGGTACTTCTTGATGTTGTCGTAGATCCAGCGGCCCAGTTCGATGGCCTTGACGATGGATGCGAAGTTGTCGTCGGTCAGCACCATGTCGGCCGCCTCGCGCGCCACCTCGGTGCCCGCGATGCCCATGGCCACCCCGATGTCGGCCTGCTTCAGGGCCGGGGCGTCGTTCACCCCGTCGCCGGTCATGGCCACCACGTCGCCGCGCGCCTTCCACGCCTTGACGATGCGCAGCTTGTCCATGGGCGAGACGCGAGCATACACGCTGACCTTGTCCACCATGTCCGCGAAGGTGGCGTCGTCCAGCGCCGCCAGCCCGTCGCCGGTCAACACCACGTCGCCCTCCCGGTGGATGCCGATCTCGTGGGCCACGGCCTCGGCCGTCAGGCGGTGGTCGCCGGTGATCATCACCGGGCGGATGCCCACCCTGCGGCAGGTGGCCACGGCGTCCTTGGCCTCGTCGCGGGGCGGGTCCATCATGCCCGCAAGGCCCAGCAGCACGTGGCCGCTTTCGGCGGTGTCCTCCGTAAGCGAGGCAAGCGGGGCCGCCTGCGCTTCACCCTCCAGCGGCAGCATGGACAGGGCCAGCACGCGCAGGGCCCGGCCCGCCATGCCTTCGGCCGCCGCCAGCACGGCGGCGCGGTCCGCCTCGGTCAGGGGGCGCACCTCGCCGCCGGAGAGCACCCGGTCGCAGCGGGCCAGCACCACCTCGGGCGCGCCCTTCATGAACGCGGCGTACTGCGCGCCCGCCACGGCAGCGGCGTGGGGCGAGAGGTCGTGCACCGTGGTCATGCGCTTGCGCTCGGAACTGAACGGAAATTCCTCCACGCGCGGGTTGGGGCCGCGCACGTGCAGGGCGCAGCCCGCGTCGGGCAGTTCCGGCACGGCGGCCAGCCACGCCGGGCAGTCCGCCGCGGCGTCTTCGGAACCGGGGGAACGCAGCTTCAGCGCGGCCACCACCAGCGCGGCCTCGGTGGGGTCGCCCCGGATGGCCCACTGGCCGGAATCTCCGGGGGGCAGCAGTTCGGCGTCGTTGCACAGGATGCCCGCCAGCAGCAGGGCCTGAACCTCGCGCGGGGGCGGGCCGGCGGCCGCATCCCCGTTCCGTCCCGTGGGGCGCAGGCGGCCCTTGGGCTCGTAGCCCGAGCCGGTGACCTCGGTTTCGGCGCCGGTTGTCCCCACCGCGCCCGATCCGACCGGCGCGACCGGCCCGGCCGGGGGCGGGACGGTGAACAGGGCGCGCACGGTCATTTCGCCGCGCGTCAGGGTGCCGGTCTTGTCGGTGCAGATCACGGTGGTGCAGCCCAGCGTCTCCACGGCGGGCATGCGCCGCACCAGCGCCCCGCGCTTGGCCATCTGGCGCATGCCGATGGCCAGCGCCCCGGTGACGATGGCGGCCAGGGCCTCCGGCACGGCGGCCACGGCCAGCGACACGGCGAACATGATCATGGACACGATGAAGGGGAAGTCCACGGTGCCGTGCACGGCCTGGCGCGCGATGCTGAACCCGGCCACCAGCACGCAGATGGTCAGGGCGATGATGCCCAGCCACTTGCCGATCTCTTCGGTGCGCTTTTCCAGCGGGGTCTTCACTGTTTCCACGGTGGCCACCTCGCGGGCGATCTGCCCGAAGGCCGTTTCCATGCCCGTGGCCGTGACCACGGCGCGCCCCCGTCCGTAGGTGACGGTGGTGCCGGTGAAGGTCATGTTGCGCCGGTCGGCCGTGCCCGCGCCTTCGGGCACGGGGTCCGTGCCCTTGCCCACGGGCACCGATTCGCCGGTCAGGGGGGCCTCGTCGCAGCGCAGGGAATGGGCCTCGATGATCCGCGCGTCGGCGGGCACGCGGTCGCCCGCCTCCAGCAGCACCACGTCGCCGGGCACCACCTGCGCCGAGGGGATGCGCGCCTCCGCGCCGTCGCGCAGCACGCTGGTGGTGGGCGAGAGCATCTTCTTCAGCGCGTCCAGGGCCTGTTCCGCCCGGTATTCCTGCACGAAGCCCAGCACCGCGCAGAACAGCACGATGACCAGGATGATGGCCGCGTCCACCACCTCGCCCACGGCGGCGGAAAGAACCACCGCCGCCAGCAGGATGACGATCAGCACGTTGGCGAACTGGCCCAGGAACATGCGCAGGGGCGAGGGCCGTTCCTCGTGGGTCAGTTCGTTGGGTCCGTGGCGGGTCAGGCGTTCCTCGGCCTGGGCGGCGGAAAGGCCGCGCGCCGGGTCCGTGTCGAGCGTGCGCGCGACGTCGTCCGTGGTCATGGCGTGCCATGTGGGCTGGGTCATGATGCGCTCCCGTGCAAGGGTGGGACGATGGCGCGTCGGGAACTGTCCGTTCCCGACGCGCGGGGGAATCCGCTCCTGTATATGGAATAGAAAAAGGAAGGAAGGATGTCTATAGGGGGGCAGGAACGTGGGGAAGCCGCGCGGGGGCGGCGACGCGAAAAGGGCGCATGACCGTGGTCATGCGCCCTTGCGTTCTGGCTCCCCGGGACGGACTTGAACCGCCAACCTAGTGATTAACAGTCACCCGCTCTGCCAATTGAGCCACCGGGGAACGTGGCGCGCCGGGCGTTTGCCGGCGCGGAGGGTGAAGTACCCGCAACGGGCCGGACGGTCAAGCAAAAAATCGCGCAGCGCGAAAAAACTGTTGACGAACGGGCGGCTTGGGCGTTTCTTGACTGCCGCACTCAATTGGCATACCCGTAGCAGTCCGGCAACCGGCAGAATCAACAGGTCCACGGAGAACGTCCTTGAGCAGTCAGGAACAGTCGAAGCGCAAGAAGATCAAGCTTGCCACCAAGTCCGGGCGGGCGGAATACTTCATGCCCATGCTCGAAAGTCTGGAAGCCCGCGACGAACTGAACGAAGTCGTCAAGAACCGGGTGGTCAAATCCTGTGAACTGCTGGACGACGGCGTTGCCCTGTACCCCAACGGTTTCGTGAAACGCCACGACGTGGCGGCCATCTCGGCCGAGTACGAAGGGCTGACCGCCGAGGAACTGGAAAACGTCGATGCCCGCTTCACCTGCGCGGGGCGCATCGTCTCTCTGCGTTCGTTCGGCAAGGTGACCTTCTTTCACCTGATGGACAAGAGCGGCCGCCTCCAGTGCTACACCGCGCGCGAAGTGCTGGGCGAAGACCCTTACCGCAACTTCAAGAAGCTGGACATCGGCGACATCGTGGGCGTTTCCGGCACGCTGTTCCGCACCAAGACGGGCGAACTGACCCTGTCGTGCGACCAGTGCGTGCTGCTCACCAAGTCCATCCGGCCCCTGCCCGAAAAGTACCACGGCCTGAAGGACGTGGAGACCCGCTACCGCCAGCGCTACGTGGACCTCATCGTCACGCCGCGCACGCGCGAGATTTTCCGCAAGCGCACCCTGATCGTGCGCGAATTCCGCCGTTTCCTGGAGGAAAAGGGCTTCATGGAGGTGGAAACCCCCATGATGCAGCCCATTCCCGGCGGCGCAACGGCCATGCCGTTCATCACCCACCACAACGCGCTGGACATGCAGCTGTACATGCGCATCGCGCCCGAGCTGTACCTGAAGCGCCTGCTGGTGGGCGGGTTCGAGAAGGTGTTCGAGATCAACCGCAACTTCCGCAACGAAGGCATCTCGACCCGGCACAACCCGGAATTCACCATGTGCGAATTCTACTGGGCGTACGCCACCTTCGAGGACCTCATGGACCTCACCGAACACCTTTTCGCCCACGTGGCGGAGAAGGCCTGCGGGTCGTGCGTCGTCACCTACCAGGGACAGGAAGTGGACCTGACCCCCGGCCGCTGGCAGCGCCTGTCGTTCCATGAATCGCTGGAGAAGATCGGCGGGCACAGGCCGGAATTCTACAACGATTACGAAGCGGTGCGCAAATACATCCGCGACCGGGGCGAAAAGGTGGTGGACGGCGAGAAGATGGCCAAATTGCAGGCCAAGCTGTTCGACCTGGACGTGGAAGGCAAGCTGATCCAGCCCACCTTCATCTATCACTATCCCACCGACATCTCGCCGCTGTCGCGCCGCAACAACGAGCGGCCCGAGGTGACGGACCGCTTCGAGCTGTTCATCACCGGGCGCGAACTGGCCAACGCCTTCTCCGAACTGAACGACCCCGTGGACCAGCGCATGCGCTTCATGGACCAGGTGGCCGAGAAGGAGGCGGGCGACGCCGAGGCGCACTTCATGGACGAGGACTACCTGCGCGCCCTGGAGTACGGCATGCCGCCGGCCGCCGGGCAGGGGGTGGGCATCGACCGCCTGGTCATGCTGCTGACCGACTCGCCCTCCATCCGCGAGGTCATCCTGTTCCCGCTGCTGAAGCCGGAAAGCTAGGCCCCGCCGCATGAGCTTCGAACTGTTCGTGGCCTTGCGCTACCTGTTCGCACGGCGCAGGCAGACCTTCATTTCCGTCATCTCCGTCACCTCCATCCTGGGGGTGGCGCTGGGGGTGGCGTCGCTGATCGTGGTGCTGGGCGTCATGAACGGCTTCACCACCGACCTGCGCGACAAGATCCTGGGCGCCAACGCCCACGGCATCGTCATGTCCGCCGACCGCACCGGCCTGTCCGACGCGCCGCATCTCATCGACAGGATACGGCAGGTGGACGGGGTGCGCGGCGCGACGCCGTTCATCTATTCCGAGGTCATGCTGTCCACCCCGCACGGGGTGAAGGGGCTGGTGCTGCGCGGCATAGACCCACGGACCGCGCCTTCGGTGCTGGGCATCCTGTCCAACATGACCAAGGGCGACGTGGCCGACCTTGCCCCGCGCGCCACGCCCGAAGGCGCGTCTTCCGCAGGGGCCGCTGGCGCGGCTTCTGGCCCGCCCGGCGTGATCATCGGCGACGAACTGGCCCAGCGCCTGGGCGTGGTGGTGGGCAGCCGGGTGAACCTGCTGTCCCCGGCGGGGCAGAAGACCTCGGCCGGGTTCGCCCCGCGCATCCGTCCCTTCGTGGTGGTGGGCGTGTTCTCCACCGGCATGTTCGAGTACGACTCCTCGTTGGGGTTCGTCTCGCTGGATGCCGCGCGCGACGTGCTGGGCCTGCCCGAGGGCGCCATTTCCGGCGTGGAACTGGCCGTTGCCGACGTGTACAAGGCGGACGAGGTGGCCGAACGGGTCACCCGCGCCGTGGGCGGTTACCCGCTGTACACCCGCCACTGGATGGAGATGAACGCCAACCTGTTCGCCGCGCTGAAGCTGGAGAAGACGGCCATGGCCGTGATCCTGGTGCTCATCGTGCTGGTAGGCTCGTTCTCCATCATCACCACCCTGGTCATGCTGGTCATGGAAAAGACGCGCGACATCGCCATACTCATGTCCATGGGGGCCACCAAGGGCATGATCCGGCGCATCTTCATGCTTCAGGGCACCATCATCGGGGCCATCGGCACCGGCCTCGGCTACGCGCTGGGGCTGGGGGTGGCGGAGTTGCTCAAGCGCTACCAGTTCATCAAGCTGCCGCACGGCGTCTATTCGCTGGACCACCTGCCGGTGCTGCTGCAATGGCCCGACATGCTGGCCATCGGCGCAAGCTCCATGCTGCTGTGCTTCGTCGCCACCATCTACCCGGCACGCCAGGCCGCCAGCCTGGAACCCGCCGAAGCGCTGCGCTACGAATGAGCACCGCATCCCCGCACATGACCGCCCCCGGCCAGGCCCCCCCGTCCCCGGGCGCTCCCCTGTCCCCGGGCACCCCCCCGGCATCGGACGTTCCCCTGTCACCGGACGCGCCCTTGTCCCTGTCTCCGTCCCCGTTCGGGGACGACGCGCCGCTGTACCGCCTGGTGGGCGTGGACAAGGAGTACGACGGCCCGGCCGAGCAACTGACCATCCTGCGTGGAGTGGACCTTGCCATCCACCGGGGCGAGTCGGTGGCCATTGTCGGAGCGTCCGGCTCGGGCAAGTCCACCCTCTTGCATCTGCTGGGTACCCTTGATACTCCCTCACAGGGACAGGTGCTGTTCGAGGGGCGGGACATGGGAACCATGTCGCCGGACGAGAAGGCGGGGCTGCGCAACCGCGAGATCGGCTTCGTCTTCCAGTTCCACCACCTGCTTCCGGAATTCGATACATTGGAAAACGTGGCCATGCAGGCCATCATCGCGGGCATGCCGCGCGCCGAGGCCCTTGCCCGGGCGCGCGACACCCTGGCCCTGGTCGGCATGGCCGACAGGACCGGGCACCGGGTGACCACGCTGTCGGGCGGCGAGCGCCAGCGCGCGGCCATCGCGCGCGCTATCCTGATGCGCCCCAAGGTGCTGCTGGCCGACGAGCCCACGGGCAATCTCGACGCGCGCACCGGCGAGGTGGTGGCGCGCCTGCTGCTTGACCTGAACCGGGACCTGGGCATGACCCTCGTCATCGTGACCCACAACCGCGAATTGGCCGACATCATGGGCAGATGCCTAGAACTCAGAGCCGGAGAGCTGTATGACCAGACTCGCTAGATGGGGGCGCATCCTTGCGGTGGCCCTGCTTGTGCTCGCACACGCGGCAACCTCTCCGGCCCAGACGCCGAGGGACACCACCGTCATTGTCCTGCCCTTTCAGGTGAATGCCGGTCCGGACCTCGAATATCTCAATGAAGACCTGCCGGAACTCATCTCGCAGCGCCTGGTGGCGCGCGGGCTTACCGTCATCGCCCGGCAGGACACCCAGGCCCTGGTGCGCGACCAGCGCGTGACCACCCTGGACGTGTCCATCGCGCGCGACCTGTCCGTGCTGGCGGGCGCGGGCGTCGGCGTGTACGGCAGCTTCAACCAGGTGGGCGAAGGCTTCAGCATCGACGTGCGCGTGGTGGACGCCATGGGCATCCGCGCCGCGCGGCCCTTCTTCATCCAGAAGGAAGGGCTCATCAACGTATTGCCCGCCGTGGACGAACTGGCCGAGCGCATCGCCTCCGACCTGCTGCGCCGCAACACCCTGGCCGACGTCAAGGTGCGCGGCACCAAGGTGCTGGACCCCGACGTGGTGCTGATGCGCCTGACCACCCGCAAGGGCGACCCGGTGGACCCGGCCGCCATCAACCGCGAAGTGAAGCGCATCTGGGACCTCGGCTATTTCAGCGACGTGCAGGCCAACGTGGAGCAGGACGGCGAAGGCCTTGTCCTCGTGTACACGGTGGCGGAAAAGCCGCGCATCGAAAACATCACCGTCGAGGGCTCGGACAAGGTGGACGTGGACGACATCCTGGCCGCCATGAGCACCAAGACCGGTTCGGTCCTCAATGAAAAGCTGCTCGCCCAGGACCTGCAGAAGGTCACCGAACTCTACCGCAAGGAAGGCTACTACCTGGCCAAGGTCTCGCACCGCATCGATTCGCGTGCGGGCGGGGCGGGCGCCAGCCTGGTGCTGAAGGTGGAAGAGGGCAAGAAGCTGTACATCAAGAAGGTGGCCTTCGAAGGCGTCGAGAAGATGGACGCCGACGAACTGAAGAAGCAACTGGCGCTTTCCGAGCGCGGCATGTTCTCGTGGATCACCGGGTCCGGCGTGCTCAAGGACGAACACCTGGAGCGCGATTCCGCCGCCCTCACCGCCTACTGCATGAACCACGGCTACCTCGACGCCATGGTGGCCGCGCCCAGGGTGGACTACGAGGAGGACGGCATCGTCGTCACCTTCGCCATCAAGGAAGGCCCGCGCTACAAGCTGGGCGAGGTGACCTTCGCGGGCGACCTCATCGAGCCGGACGCCCGCCTGGCCGAGATCGTCAAGCTGGACGACGTGAAGAAGGAAGACGGGTTCTTCCGCTTCAACGTGATGCAGGACGACAACAAGGCCCTTACCGACTTCTACGCCGACTACGGCTACGCCTTCGCGGAAGTGAACGCCCGCACCAGGAAGCACGACGAGGAACCGGTGGTGGACGTGGCCTACACCGTCAACAAGCGGCAGAAGGTGTACATCCGCCGCGCGCTGGTGGAAGGCAACGACAAGACCCGCGACAACGTCATCCTGCGCGAACTGCGCATCACCGACGGCGACATGTTCGAGGGCAAGAAGCTGCGCCGCAGCGCCGAACGCCTGAACAAGCTGCAATACTTCGAAGCCGTGTCCACCGAACTGGTGCCCACCGAGCGCGAAGAGGAAGTGGACCTGAAGGTCAAGGTGAAGGAGAAGAACACCGGCGCGCTCATCGGCGGCATCGGCTACTCCACCTACTACGAGTTCGGCGTGTCCGGCACCATCATGGAGCGCAACCTGTTCGGCAAGGGGTACCAGACCTCGTTCATGGCCCTGTTCTCCGGCCGCCGCACCGCGTACCAGTGGTCCTTCACCAACCCGCGCTACGACGACACCAACCTGTCGGTGGGCTACGACGCGTACAACATCCGCGACGAGTATACGGACTTCAGCAAGAACACCATCGGCAACACCATCCGCTTCGCCTATCCCATCGGCGAATACACCACCGTGGGCTGGGGCTACCGGCTCGACTTCTACAAGCTGTACGACGTCGAGGACGACGCGGCCGACATCATCCAGGAGCGCGAAGGCGACAACGTGTCCAGCGTCGTGCACGGCCGCATCACCCGCGACACCACGGACAGCCGCGAAAACCCGACCCGGGGCAACATCACCAAGATCTTCACCGAATACGGCGGCGGCGTGCTGATGGGCGACGACAACTTCTTCAAGCCCACGGCGCAGACCGAACAGTACTACCAGATCGTGCCCAACCACGTGCTGCACGGCCGCGTGCGCGGCGGCGTGGTGCTGGAAACCAAGGACGGCGAGGAAGTGCCGGTGTTCGAACGCTTCTTCATCGGCGGCATCGACTCCATCCGCGGCTACAGCTCCAAGGACATCTCCCCGCGCGACAAGGATTCCGGCGACCGCATCGGCGGCGACCGCATGGCCTTCGCCAACCTGGAATACATCTGGGTGTTCCAGCCCGAGCTGGGCCTTGCCCTGGTGCCGTTCTTCGACGTGGGCTTCAACGCGGACTCGCGCGAGGAATTCAACTGGGACGACGAGATCAAGAAGTCGGTGGGCCTGGAATTCCGGTGGCGTTCGCCCATGGGCGACCTGCGCTTCGCCTACGGCTACCCGCTGGACGAAAACCGCGAAGGCGACAAGACCAACGGCCGCTTCGAGTTCTCCATGGGTCAGTTTTTCTAGCCCCGGACACCGGACGGCAAACGACACGATGCAGCAGGGGGGCGCGGCGTTGGCCGCGCCCCTTTCACATTGCCCCGGCCGCAGGGGCCACCGGATCGGGGCGGTCGGGTCGGCCGGGTCCCCCGGAGCGGGCACGGGTTGCCAACGTGGCGCGGGTTGCGGTAGGGTTTGCCGCCGCCGCAGCCCCGTCCGGGGCGCTGACGGCCGCATCGCGCCGTGGCCGCCCGGCGGAACCCAGGAATGGACATGCACAGGTTTTTCGCTCTCCTTCTGTTTTCCCTCATCCTCATGTGCTGCCTTGGCCTTCCCGCACCGGCGGATGCCGCCGACGCCGCGTCCACCTACACCGCCGCCAAGAAGGAACTGGAGGCGCTGAAGAAGGACGCCCGGCGCGCGGCCCTGCGCGAACCGTGGGAACGGGTGGTTGCCCGTTTCGACGGCGTGGTCCGCGAGCATCCGAACTGGCCCAACGTGCCCGCCGCCATGTTCCACGCCGCGCTGGCCATGGAAGAACTGGCGAGCCGCTCCTTCCGCAAGGCCGACTTCGAGGACGCCGCCCGCCGCTTCGAGCGGGTGGCCGCCAGATACGCGTGGCACGTGCTGGCCGACGACGCGCTGCTGCACGCCGCGGACATCCGGGGCAACCGCCTTGGCGATGCCGCCGACGCCCGCAAGCTGCTGGACACCATCCTGACCCGCTACCCCAGCGGCGACATGGCCGAACCCGCCCGCGACCTGCTGGCCGCCCTGTCCGGCGTGCCCGGCGGCGATGCGCCCAAGGCCCCGGTGGCGGTGGGGCGCTCCGGCCGCCTGGAGCAGGACGGCGACGCGCCTGCCGCCAGCAGGCCGGGCCCTGCCGCACGCGCCGCCGAAGGCGGGGTGGCCGTGGCGTCCACCACCGACGCCGTGCCTGCCGCCAAATCCCCGGCCAAGGCTCCGGCCAGTCCGCGCAAGGGCGCGCGCAGCGACCCGGCCAAGGCCGCGAAGCTCTACGCCGAGGCCCGCAAGGAACTGGACGGGCTGCGCGGCGACGCCAAACGCGCCGCCCTGCGCGAGCCGTGGCTGCGGGTCATGTCGCTGTACGAGGGCGCGCGCGATGCCGCCCCCGAGGGTGATCTGGCCCCCAATGCCGCGTACGGCGTGGCCGTGGCGCAGGAAGAACTGGCCTCGCGCTCCTGGCGCAAGGACGATTTTGTCGCGGCGGTGACCCGCTACAACGAGGTGGTGGCCGCCTACCCCGACGATTCGCTGGCCGACGACTGCATGCTGCGCGCCGCGCGGCTCAAGGCCACTCGCCTGGACGACGCCGAAGGCGCGCACCAGATGCTGGAAACGCAGTTGCACCGCTACCCCAAGGGCGACATGGCCGGAGAGGCCCGCGCCCTGCTGGCGGACCTGACCGCCGCGCGCATCACCGCGTCCGCCCAGCCGGGCAAGGCCGCGTCCCCGGCGGCTTCCGCTCCCCAGTCGGCCCCCCAGCCCACACAGTCGCCCGCCGCCCCGGCGCGGCCCGTCAAGCCCGCCGTGCTGCGCCAGGTGTCGTGGCGGGCGGACAACGACCGGGCCACCATCACCATCGAGCTTTCGCGCGAGACGGAATGGCGCAGCCAGTACGCCGCGCCGGACAACGGCGCAGGCCGTCCGCCGCGCCTGTACATCGACTTTGCCGACGCCCTGCCCGACGATGCGGTGAAGCCCGGCGCCAAGGTGTCCGGCGCGCTGCTGACGCGGGTGCGCTCCGACCAGCCCTCGTCCGGCCATACCCGGGTCATCCTCGATTTCAAGGCCCTCAAGCGCTACAAGGTGCAGGCGGTGCGCAACCCGTACCGGGTGGTCATCGAGGTGGGCGCCACCGACGCGGCCCTGCCGGACGGCCAGCGCCCCGACGATTCGCGGGTGTCCGTGCCGGTGCGCGAGGCGGACAGGGCCGCCCCGTCCACGCCGCCCAAGGACCTGGTGGAGCAACTGGGCCTCACCGTGCACACCGTGATGATCGACGCGGGCCACGGCGGCAAGGACCCCGGCGCCATGGGCAACGGCATCGTCGAGCGCAACCTGACCCTGAAGATGGCCCGGATGGTGGGCGAGCGCTTGCGCCGCATGGGCTTTGCGGTCATCTACACCCGCGACAAGGACGTGTTCGTGCCGCTGGACAAGCGCACGGCCCTGGCCAACGACAGGAAGGCCGACCTGTTCCTGTCGCTGCACGTCAACGCCAACACCGACCCGCGCATCTGCGGCTTCGAGACCTACTACCTGGACCTCGCCCGGTCGGACAGCGCCACCCGCGTGGCCGCGCGCGAAAACGCCGTCAGCGAGAAAAGCCTCAGCGACCTGCAATTCATCCTCACCGACCTCATGCTCAACGCCAAGACCCAGGAGTCGCGCGACGTGGCCAACTTCGTGCAGGATTCCGCCCTGGGGCGGCTGCGGCGCAGCGGCTTTCCCGCCCACGACAACGGCGTGCGCTCGGCCCCGTTCTACGTGCTGATGGGGGCGCGCATGCCCTCGGTGCTGGTGGAGCTTGGCTACTGCACCAACCCGGACGAGGCGCGCCGCCTGAACTCGGACAAGTACCTGTCCACCCTGGCCGACGGCATCGCCGAGGGGGTGGCCTCGTACAAGCGCAAACTTGCCCGTTTTTCGCAGAGATGACGCACCGCTTGACGCCCCATCGACAAGGGGATAACTGACCGCGAACCCCTGCATATCGCGCCCCCCGGCGCGGCATGCGGCATGCGCCGGGGGAACGGCGCGGAACCGGCGTCGGGCGGCGTCCGGCGGCTTTCAGGGACCCCCGCGAACCGGCGGCAGCGCCGGGCCGCGCATCATCGCAAGTACACGCCGGGGCTTCCGGCTGCCAATCATCCAAGGTGTTTTCAAAGGAGTCGCTTCGCATGCGTAGAGTTCTCATCCTGGCCGCGGCCTTCGTCCTTGCCTGGACCACCGTTGCCGCCGCCGCCGACATGAAGATCGCCATCGTCAACATGCAGGCCATCGCCTCCCAGAGCGAAGCCGCGCAGGAAGCCCAGAAGAAGATGAAGGCCACCTTCGGCGCCGAGAAGGACCAGCTGGAAAAGCAGGCCAACGACCTGAAGAAGAAGGCCGAGGACATGAAGGTCCAGTCCGCCGCGCTGTCCGCCGAAGCCAAGGAGGACAAGAAGGTGGAGTTCATCCGCCTGAAGCGCGACCTCGAGGACAAGACCCGCGCCTTCGCCCGCAAGGTGGAAGGGGCCGAAGTGCGCGTGCGCCAGGAGATGGCCGCCCTCATCCTGAAGGCCGCCAAGGAATACGGCGAGAAGAAGGGCTACACCCTGATCCTCGACGGCGCCGCCGCCGGCGTGGTGCATGCCGACAAGACCATCGACGTGACCAAGGAACTGCTGGACGAAGTGAACCGCGTGTACCGCGCGGGCAAGAAGTAGCGGGGGGCCGATGGCCAGACTGCTTTCCGAGTTGGCGGGGCTGCTGGGACTCGAACTGCGCGGCGAGGACCGCGCGATCGAGGGCGTGAACACCCTCGAGGCGGCAGGCCCCGCCGAGGTGAGCTTTCTGGCGAACCCCAAGTACACCCACCTGCTGGCGACCACCCGCGCCGGCGCGGTCATCGTGTCGGTCGAGCATGCGGACGCGGTGCCGTGCGCCCTGGTCAGCGCCAACCCGTACTTCGATTTCGGCCGCACCCTGGCCCTGTTCGCCAAACCGCAGGGCAGCCTTTCGGGCGTGAGCGACATGGCGTTCGTGCACCCCGAGGCGGAACTGGGCGACGGCTGCACCGTCTATCCCTTTGCATTCATCGGTCCCCGTGCGCGCATCGGCGCGGGGACCGTTCTTTTTCCCGGCTGCTACGTGGGCGAGGACTGCCGCGTGGGCACGGGCTGCCTGCTGTACCCCAACGCGGTGCTGATGGCCGGGACCGAGATCGGCAACGGCTGCATCCTGCACGCGGGCGTGGTGCTGGGCGCCGACGGCTTCGGCTTTGCCCGCACCGACTTCGGCATCCAGAAGATTCCGCAGGTGGGCTCCGTGCGCCTGGGCAACGACGTGGAGGTGGGGGCCAACACCGCCATCGACCGTTCGGTGCTGGGCGTGACCACCGTGGGCGACGGGACCAAGATCGACAATCTGGTGCAGATCGGCCATAATGTGGAGATGGGGCGCAACTGCCTCATCGTCTCGCAGGTGGGCATTTCCGGCTCCACCAAGGTGGGAGACGACGTGACCATGGCCGGGCAGGTGGGCGTGGCCGGGCACCTTTCCATCGGCAACGGGGTGACCCTGGGTCCCAAGTCGGGCGTGGCCAAGAGCATCCCCGACGGCGAAACCATGGGCGGCGCCCCCGCCGTGGACAAGGCCACCTACATGCGCACCCTGACCGTGATGCCCAAGCTCCCCGACATGTACAAGCGCATCGGCAAGCTCGAAAAGGAGCTTGAAGAACTGAAAAAGCTCGCCGCCAAGGAATGACATGAGCGACCCCGCACGGAACATCCTCGACATCCGCCAGATCCTGGGCCTGTTGCCCCATCGCTACCCCTTCCTGCTGGTGGACAGGGTGACGGAATACGTACCCGGCGAGTACATCAAGGCCTACAAGAACGTGACCATGAACGAGCCGTTCTTCGAGGGGCACTTTCCCGGCGTGCCCGTGATGCCGGGCGTGCTGATCATGGAGGCCCTGGCCCAGGCCGGGGGCATCCTGGTGGTCAAGAGCACCGACACCCCCGTGGAGGACAAGCTGTTCCTGTTCACCGGCATCGAGTCGGTGCGTTTCCGCAAGCCGGTGTATCCCGGCGACAGGCTGGAACTGCACTGCCGCCTGCTGCGCCACAAGCTGAAGCTGTGGAAGATGGAAGGCTTCGCCTACGTGGACGGCAAGCTGGCCGCCGAGGCGGTGATGACCGCCGCCGTGACCAACAGGGAGGACATGTAGTGCCCGCGCAGGTGCATCCTTCCGCGTTCGTGCACGAAAGCGCGCGGCTTGGCGACGACGTGACGGTCGGCCCCTGCGCCGTCATCGAGGAGGACGTGGTCGTCGGGGCCGGGTCGCGCATCGACGCCTTCGCCTCGGTCAAGCGCCATACCCGCATGGGCGAGCGCAACCACATCCACTCCTATGCCTGCGTGGGCGGCGAGCCGCAGGATCTGAAGTTTCATGGCGAAGTCTCCACCCTGGAGATGGGCGACGGCAACACCGTGCGCGAATTCGCCACCCTGCACCGGGGCACCGAGGGCGGCGGCGGGGTGACCCGCATCGGCAGCAACAACCTGCTGATGGCCTACACCCACGTGGCGCACGACTGCGTCCTGGGCAGCGGCATCGTCATGTCCAACGGCGCGACCCTGGCCGGGCACGTGCACGTGGGCGACCACGTGATCCTCAGCGGCCTTTCCGCCGTGCACCAGTTCGTGCGCATCGGCGACCACGCCTTCGTGGGCGGCATGAGCGGCATCGCCCAGGACCTGCCACCGTTCATGCTGGCCGTGGGCCACCGCGCCGGGGTGCACAGCCCCAACCTGGTGGGCCTGCGCCGCATGCAGGCCACGCGCGAGCTTATCGCCGCGCTGAAGAACGCCTACCGGCTGGTCTGGAATTCCGAGGTGCCCCGCAAGGAAGCCCTGGAACAGCTGGAATACGAGCTTGGCAACTACCCCGAAGTTCTTCTATTCGTAGAATTCATTCGCGCCAGCGAGCGCGGCATTCTGCCCGCATCGCAGGGAACGCCCGTATAGCCCGTACGGAATGCGCCGCCATTCCGTCGAAGGGGGAAAGCGGGCCGTGGCCCCTTTCCCCCTTCGCCGTTCCGGCCGGGCGGACGGCGCGCCCGCGACACACTCGGATATCAGACGGCACACACCCGCACGGGAGCAGCATGAGCAACGAATCCATCGGCATCATCGCAGGCAAGGGACAGTTTCCGGCGCTGGTGGCGCGCGGCGCGCGCGCCGAGGGGCTCTCCGTGGTCATGTGCGGCTTTCACGGCCACACCGACGAGACGCTGGAACACGAGGCGGACGCCTTCGCCATGCTGCACCTGGGGCAGCTCGGCAAGCTCATCGACTTCTTCCGCGACCACGGCGTGCACCGCCTGTGCCTGGCCGGGGCCATCAGCAAGCCGCGCGCGCTGGACCTGCGGCCCGACCTGCGGGCGGCCAAGGTGCTGTTCCGCCTGCGGGCCAAGGGCGACGACGCCATCCTGCGCGCGGTCATCGACGAACTGGAAGCGGAGGGCCTTGCCGTGGTGCAGCCCGCCTCGCTGGTGCCCGGCCTGCGCGCGCCCGAGGGGGTGCTGACCAAGCGCCCGCCCAGCGACGAGGAATGGGCCGACATCCGCTACGGCTGGCCCATCGCCCACGTGCTGGGGCGGCTGGACATCGGCCAGTGCATCGTGGTCAAGCGCGGCATGACGGTGGCCGTGGAGGGCATGGAAGGCACAGACGCCACCCTGCGCCGTGGCGGCGAACTGGGCGGCGAGGGCTGCGTGGCGGTGAAGGTGGTCAAGCCCGGACAGGACGACCGCATCGATCTTCCGGCCCTTGGCGCGGGCACCATCCGGGTGCTGGCCGACTACGGCTACACCTGCCTGGCGCTGGAAGCGGGCAAGACCCTGTTCTTCGACCGCGAGGAAAGCATCGCCCTGGCCGACAAGCACGACATCGCCATCATTTCCATGCCGGAAGGGTTCATGGCCGGGGAGGACCCCGAGGTGACCAACTAGCGGGGCCGCCCGGCACCTCCGTCCGGCATTTCGGCAGGATAGGAGGCAATGCGCCCGTTCACCACACGCAGACCCCACGCGGGCCGGTTGCCCGCACAGATACATGCCGCCCGAGGGGGCGGCGGAGGAAGCAGCGATGCGTCTTGCCCAACGCATGGAAGGTGTGCCCCGTTCCTACATCCGTGAAATCCTGAAGGTGACGGCGCAACCGGACATCATCTCCTTTGCCGGGGGGCTGCCGCACCCGGCGTCGTTCCCGGTGGACGCGGTGGCCCGCGCCGCCGCCAGCGTGCTGGAAGAGGCCGGGCCGGAAGCCCTGCAATACACCACCACCGAGGGGTTCCCGCCCCTGCGGCAGTGGATCGCCGACCGCTACAAGCGGCAGGGCATCACCGTGTCGGCGGACGACATCCTGATCACCACCGGCTCGCAACAGGCCCTGGACCTGGTGGCCAAGGCGTGCATCGACCGGGGCGGCAGGGTGGTCATGGAACGGCCCGGCTACCTCGGGGCCATCCAGTGTTTCGCCGTGTTCGGGCCGGACTTCGTCACCGTGCCCCTGACCCCGCGCGGGGTGGACACGGACGCGCTGCGCCAGGCGGCCAAGGGTGCGCAGGTGTTCTACGCCGTGCCCAGCTTCCAGAACCCCTCCGGCATCACCTACGACGAGCAGACCCGCCGCGAGGTGGCCGAGATCATGGCTGAAACGGGTTGCCTGCTGGTGGAGGATAATCCCTACGGCGAACTGCGCTTCATGGGGCGGCACCTGCCGCCGGTGCGCGCGTACATGCACGCGCCCTCGGTACTGCTGGGCTCGTTCTCCAAGGTGGTGTCGCCGGGCTTGCGCCTGGGCTGGGTGTGCGCCCCGCAGGACGTGCTGAACCCCATGATCACCGCCAAGCAGGCCAGCGACCTGCACACCCCCGGCTTCACCCAGCGCATCCTGCACCGCTACCTTGCGGACAACGACGTGGATGCGCACATCGCGTCCATTCGCGCCCGCTACGGCGCGCAGCGCGACGCCATGGTGCAGGCCATCCGCAGGCACTTCCCCGAAGAGGTTGCCTGCACCGAGCCGGAGGGCGGCATGTTCCTGTGGTGCACGCTGCCTGCTGGCCTTTCGGCCGAAGCGCTGTTCCACAAGGCCATCGGGCGCAAGGTGGCCTTTGTGCCGGGGCGGCCGTTCTACGTGGACGACACCGACGACACCTTCCGCCTGAACTTCTCCAACTCCAGCCCGGAACTGATCGACGAGGGCATCGCGCGCCTCGGGCAGTGCCTGCACGAGTATCTGGGCGGCGCGGCGTAGGCGGTCCGGAGGAACGTCCCCGCCGCGTGCGGGCTGCACACAAGGAGGGTCGCCATGCCCCATACCGAGCAGATCTGGCGCAACGTGGACGCCGTGCGGCGCCAGGCGCCGCTGGTGCACAGCATCACCAATTTCGTGGTCATGAACGTCACCGCCAACGCGCTGCTGGCCGCCGGGGCCTCGCCCATCATGGCCCACGCCCGCGAGGAGATGGAGGAACTGGTGAGCATCGTCTCCGCGCTGGTGCTGAACATCGGCACCCTGAGCGCGCCGTGGATCGACAGCATGTTCCTGGCCGGGGCCGCCGCGCACGAGCGGGGCATTCCCGTGGTGCTCGACCCGGTGGGCGCGGGCGCGTCCACCCTGCGCACCACCACCGCCGCGCAGCTCATGGAGCGGGTGCGCCCGGCCATCGTGCGCGGCAACGGCTCGGAAATCATGGCCCTGGCCGGTGCGGCGGGGGCCACGCGCGGGGTGGACTCCACCCGCGACGCGCACGCCGCCGCCGATTCCGCGCGGGCCCTGTCGCGCCGCCACCGTTGCGTCACCGTGGTCAGCGGCCCGGTGGACCTGGTCACCGATGGCGACGAGGTGGTGCTGGTCACCGGCGGGCACGAGTTGATGCCCCGCGTCACCGGCATGGGCTGTGTGGCCACTGTGCTGGTGGCCGCCCACGCCGCCGTGGCCGCCAGCCCGCTGGAAGGCGCGGTGAGCGGCATGGCCGCCATGTCCGCCGCCGGGGGCATGGCGGCGGAGCGCGCCGCCGGGCCGGGCAGCTTCGCCATGCACTTCATCGACGCGCTGTACACCCTGTCGGAGCAGGACGTCCGGTCCCGCGTGCGGGTGGCCCGGCCGTGAGCAGGCCCCGCCGCGACGCGGACTACGGGGTGTATCTGGTCACCGACCGCGCGCTGTGCCGGGGCCGCCCCCTGCCGGACGTGGTCATGGCGGCCGTGGCGGGCGGCGTCACGGTGGTGCAGTTGCGCGAAAAGTACGTGGACACGCGCGAATTCGTGGAACTGGCCCGGGCGCTGAAGGCGCTGCTGGCCCCGCGCGGCGTGCCCCTGCTGATCAATGACCGGGTGGACGTGGCCCTGGCCTGCGGCGCGGACGGAGTGCACGTGGGGCAGGGCGACATGCACCCCGCCGACGCGCGGGCCTTGCTGGGTCCCGTGGCCCTCATCGGCCTGTCCGTGGAAACCATGGACCAGGCGCGCGAGGCGGAAACGCTGGACGTGGATTACCTGGGAGTAAGCCCGGTGTTCGCCACCCCCACCAAGGCGGACACCGCGTTGCCGTGGGGGCTGGACGGCCTTGCCCGGCTGCGCGCGGCCACGGGGCGCACGCTGGTGGCCATCGGCGGCATCGGCGCGGCCAACGCGGCCTCGGTGCTGGCGGCCGGGGCCGACGGGCTGGCCGTGGTCTCGGCCGTGTGCGCGGCCGACGATCCCCGGCGGGCGGCGGCGGAACTGCGCGGCGCGGTGCGGGCGGTCAGGCGATAGTGGGGATGGTAGGGATAGCAGGGATGGCAGGCGGCGGTCGGGAATGGCGGGCAGGGCGACGCGGGCCGGGCCGTCCGGCTGGACGGGACGATCATCGACGACCGGAACAACGCAAGGAGGAGCCATGCGCATTGCCGTGGCGGCGGACGGGCCCCGGCCCGACAGCAACGTGGAGCCGGTGTTCGGCCGGGCGGAATGGTTCGTGGTGACCGATACGGAGACCGAGGGCGTCATTGCCGTGCGCAACGCGCACCGCGATGACCGCGAGGATGCCGGGCGCTCGGTGGCGCAACTGCTGGCCGCCGCGCGGGCCACGGTGGTGCTGTGCGGCGAGTGCGGCCCCAAGGCGCGGTTGGCCCTGGCCGACGCGGGCATCGAGGTGCTGGCGGCCAGCAGCGGGCTGGTCAGCGAGGCGGTGGCCCGCTACCGGGAACTCACCGGTAACGTGCCGAGACAGTAGTTGCCGCTGTTACAGGGCGTTTCGCCCGCAGGCTTCCGGTCCCGGAGGCCCCCCGGCAAGGCCCCGGCGATGGCGCTCGCCTACGAGAACACGAACTGCTCGGTCTCCACGCCGCCGGTATCCACCCCGAAGGCGCGCAGTTCGGTCAGCACGTGCTGCTGCATGGGGCCGGGCCCGCACAGGTAGAACGAGGCCGTGGCCGACTGCACGTGGCGGGCCAGCATGTCGCGCGAGAGGTGCCCCTTTTCGAAGAACACGGCGGGCAGTTCCGGGTCGGCGTAATGGTGCGGGCTGGTCTCGCGCGTGAGCACGTGCACCACGGTCAGGTCCAGCCGCCGGGTCATGGCTTCCAGTTCCCCGGCGGCAAAGGCGTCGCCGTAGGTCTTGTTGGACCAGAACAGCACCACCCGGTTGGTGGCCCCGGTCTGGTCGAAGCTGCGCAGCACGCTGAGAAACGGCGTGATGCCCACCCCGCCCGCGATGAGCACGATCTGCTCCTGCCGTTCGATGTCGCGGCAGAACACCCCGTAGGGTCCGGCGCAGCGCACCTCGTCGCCGTCGCGCAGGCCGGGCACCAGTTCCGACGTGAAGCGCCCCTTGCCCCGGATGGTCAGCCGCACGGTGTCGCCGGGCGCGGCGGCGATGGTGAAGGGGTGGGCCTCGCTCCAGCCGTCCTCCTCCATCACCCGCAGGGTGGCGAACTGTCCGGGGCGGAACGTGCGGAAACGCTCGTCGTCGCCCGTGTCGATGTACACGGAGGTGGTGTTGTCGTTCTCGCGCACGGTGCGCACGATGCGGGCCTTGCGGGTGCGGGAATCGTCGCTCATGTGTCGCTCCTTGGGCGGTCGGCTCCCGGCGGACATGCCGGTTTCCGTGGGCTCATGCCGGGCCGGACCGTAGTTTCGCCCATGGCGGCGGGCATGACAAGCGGGACGCGCCCGGTGCGGCGTAAATATCACCGCCGGACGCTGTGGCCGCGCGTTGCGGGCATGGCGGCGTGCCGCCCGGGCCGGGCGAGGCGCGCGGAGCCGTCGAAGGGGCATCGGCGTGTGCCGCCGCGCCGCCTCAGCGTCCGCGCAGCCCCAGTGTCTTCATGCGCGATTGCAGGGTGGTGGGCGGGATGCCCAGCAGTTCCGCCGCGCCGCCGGGGCCATGCACGCGGCCCCCGGCCATGGCCAGGGCGCGTTCGATGTTGGCCCGCTGCAATTCGCGCCAGCGCGCTTCGGGGATGATGGGGGCGGCGTCCGGCTCCCCGGTTTCCACGCCCGAGCCGGTGGCGTTCGGTACGCCACGGCCCTGTCCGGCTCCCCCCGCATGGCCGGGCGCGCCGGACGCGGACGCCGCCGGGCCGGCCACGGGCGCGGGAGCCTGCCAGCCTTCGGCCTGCCATCCGGTCCCCGGCCTGCCGGGCGCCCCGGCCACGCCAGTCACGCCAGTCACGCCAGTCGGACCAGCCGCGCCGGACCCCCCGCCATCCGGGGGCAGGTCCAGCACCAGCGGCCCCCCTTCGGCCATGATCACCCCGCGCTCGATGACGTTCTGCAACTCGCGCACGTTGCCCGGCCATGGGTAGGATTGCAACTCGGCCATCTGGCGGTGCGCGATGCGCGGTTCCGGTAGGTTCAGGCGGCGGCACGAGGCGCGCACGAAATGGCGGGCCAGCAGGGGGATGTCCTCGCGCCGGGCGCGCAGGGGCGGCAGGGCCACGGGGAACACGCTGAGCCGGAAGAACAGGTCCTGCCGGAAGCGGCCGTGCTCCACGTCGGCCCGCAGGTCGCGGTTGGTGGCGGCGATGATGCGCACGTCCACGCTGCGGCTGCGTTCCTCGCCCACCCGCTCGAACACCCCTTCTTGCAGCACCCGCAGCAGCTTGCCCTGCAATTCCAGAGGGATTTCGCCCACTTCGTCCAGGAACAGGGTGCCACCGTCGGCCAGTTGGAAACGGCCCACGCGGTCGCGCAGGGCGCCGGTGAACGCGCCCTTCACGTGGCCGAAGAATTCGCTCTCGAACAGCTCGCGCGGGATGGCCGAGCAGTTCACCCGCACCAGCGGCGCGGCGGCGCGTTGGCTGCGGTCGTGGATGGCCTGGGCCACCAGTTCCTTGCCGGTGCCCGATTCGCCCAGCAGCAGCACGGTGGCGTCGGTGGGGGCCACCATGTCCACCTGCTCCAGGGCGCGGCGCAGCGGGGGGCTGTCGCCCACGATGGCGTGCGGCGCGCGGGCGCGGCGCACCTCGCCCCGCAGGTGTTCGTTCTCCAGTTCCAGGGCGCGGCGCAGGTGCTGGATTTCCTCGAAGGAGCGGGCGTTGACCACGGCGGCGGACAGCGAGTCCGCGAAGATCTTGTGCATCTTGCGGTGCAGCAGCATCAGGTCGGCCAGCACGCCGCGCATGGGCCGGTCGTAGAACACGGCCATGACCCCGATCAGGTCGCCCTTGAACTGCAACGGGTAGGCGGCGTAGGCGTGGATGGACTCGTCCACGGCCCAGGCCGGGCGGGTCCATTCCTCGGGCGATGCCGCCCACGCGGGCTCGCCGCGCGCGGCCACCTGGCCCACCAGCGGCTCGGTCAGCGGCACCATGGCGTAGGAGCCCTCGGCGTGGCGCCAGTCGCGCACCGGGGTCACGGTGTGCCCGGCCACGGTCATCAGGCGCAGGACATGGTCGCTCTCGCCGTCTCTACCGGATGCGGGGCCGGACGCGGCCCCGCTGGCCGGGGACGGCGCATCCACGAACCAGATGCACCCGCACATGACGTGGGTGCCCCGGTTGACGCGGTGGGTCAGTTCCAGAAGGCCCTCCACGGTGCGTTCCTGCGCCACGTTGAGCATCATGTCCAGGAACGGGCTGATGTCGAACTGCTGGAGCACCGAGTGGGCCAGGGAGGGTTCCGGGCGGGCCGGGGAGTAAGGGGAGGCCGGAGCGTCGGCGGACATGGGAAAACCTCCGGAATGGGGAGATGGGGGCCTGCGGGAATGCTCCCACGATATCTCGTTACGAAATTTCGTCAACAACGAAATTTCGTAATAGCCATGGCGGGCATGGAGCACAGCAAACCCTTGCCCGCCGTGGTTCCGGCGGGTTGTCACCCGTCTGGCACGGGTTGTGCTTCTGTACGTCACGAAAGACGGTGCTGCCGTTCTTTTCGGTGCCGAGTCCGTGCGTTCCCTCGCGCCCGGACTTATGATTCAGTCGCTTCATTCCGACAAAACCCCGGTGTTCCCCTCACCGGGGTTTTGGCATTTTCGGGGCAGTGGCGGAATTGCGGGGCACGCGGCTGGGGCGCGCCAACCCCGTGCGCCAATCCGCCAGCCGGGCACACGCCGCGCGGCGAGCGATGCCCGGTGCGGGGCCTTCAACCAATCCGCCGGGCGCGGGTATTTGCGTCCGGTGGCAATTGGCGTATGAGAAAGTCGAGTGGGCGATTTCGTATCCTGTATTCCATCCGGGGGTGATCGTGTCGCAGGCAATGGGGCCGGTAATGCCGGGCGGTTGCAGCCGCGACGTGCAGGAAACCGCCGAGGAGGCGGTGGCGCGGCGGTTCCGGCTTTCGGGCGCTGCGCATCCGCTGCTGGCGCTGCTCAGGCGCAGGGCGGTGGAAGCGCTGGTGCGGTCCCTGCGCGAAGGGGCCACCTGCGAACTGCCCGCCCCGCGCATGCCGCTGCCGCCCGAGGTGAGCCACGAGGCCAACACCGGCCTGGTTCCCGGCGACCTTGACGGGCTGGCCGAACACGCCCGCCTGCCCGCCCTGCCGCAGGTGTTCCTGGAGTTGCAGCACGCCATGGAGCGCGAGGAGCCCTCGTACGAAGAACTGGCGGCCATCATCTCCAAGGACCCCCGCCTTGCCGCCTCGCTGCTGCGGCTGGTCAACGGGCCGCTGTTCGGCTTTCGCGCGCCGGTGGAAACGGTAAGCCGCGCCGTGGCGGCGGCGGGCACGCGCCGGGTGACCTCTCTGGCCCTGGGCACCTTCGTGCTGGGGCTGTTCCGCGAACGGCCGCCCCACGTGGTCAACCTGCACGATTTCTGGCTGCATTCGGTGGCCACGGCGCTCACGGCGCGGGCCCTGGCCACGCGGCTGGGGCGCGACGACCCGGAACGCTATTTCGTGGCCGGGCTGCTGCACGACATGGGCTGGCTGGCCATCTGCGCCGTGTGGCCCGCCGGGGCGGAACGGGTGCTGGACCGCTGCCTTGACCAGGGGCTGTCGCTGACCGAGGCGGAACGGGCGGAACTGGGCCTGACCCACGGCGAACTGGGCGCGGCCCTGCTGCGCCGCTGGAACCTGCCCCCCGTGCTGCTGGATGCGGTGTGCCATCATCATGCCCCGTCCGAGGCCCCGGCCAGCGACGAGGCGTTGCTGGTGCACTTGGCCGACGAGGCGGTGAAGGCCTTCGGCATCGGCGGCACCGGCGACGACTGCGTGCAGCCGCTGGACGGCGACGCCGTGGACGCGGGGTTCATTTCGGCGCACGACCTGGACGCCGCCTGCGAGGTATTGCTGGATGGGGTGGACGAGATGTACGCGGTGCTAGGGGCGGGAAGCGGCGTCACGCATCGGTGAACACGGCGCGGATGGCCATGGGGCCCTCGACGGCCAGTTCCATGTCCGGGCCGTCGCGCCGGGCGCCGTCCACCTCCCAGTGCGAAAACCGTTTCCCGGCGGGCGGCATGGCGTGCAGGCGCACGGTCTGACCCATGAAATAGCGCCCCGTGTACTCGGTGTAGTCGGCCATGTCGTCGATGCGCACCGGGCAGGGCGAACTGACGCGCACGGCGGACCATGCGGGCGCGCCAAGGTCGCGCACGGTCTCTTCCATGACCTGCACGGGACGGGCCGCAAGCATCGCCGCGGCCAGATCCTGGTCGAACATCTCGCGCCCCAGTTGCCGTTCCATCGCCACATACGGGGCAATCATGCGTTCCAGCTCGGAAGGATGCAGCGTGTGGTTCAGGGCATCGGCCATGTAGCGCAGGAACCAGGTCCTGAATTCGGGCGCTTCCTTCCACAGGCGGAGGAACAGGCGCATGCGCACCGCCTTGGCCTCGTCCATGGCGAACTTCCAGCCGGGCCGCTTTTCCAGCGGCGCGGTGGGCGACAGGTGCTGGAAAGCCTGGTCCAGATCCCACGCGATGTTCATCCAGACCGGGTCGGGCTGCGCCCTGTCGAGCAGGAAGGCCCCCTGGTCCCAGTCGTTGGCTCCCAGATACATCGAACCGAAGATGATCGCGCACATGCTGCGCAGGTCCATCCGGCGTTCCACCTGCTGCATGGTGAGCGGCGCGGGCATCAGCCGGGCCCACAGGTACAGCTCGCGCAATGCGGCGAATTCCTTACGGTCGTTGCTCTTGCGGATGTTGTAGAGCAGAAAGTCGTTGTGGCCGAGCTTACGACGCCAGCCATTGACGCTGATGTGTTCGCACAGCAGTGAAATACCCATTTCCTTGCCGTTGATCAGGTAAATGGCGGGCACGAAGTGCGGAACCTGCGCCCCCAGCCTGGCCATGACGTCGAAGCCCAGCATGCAGACGAAGCCGGGACGGGGCATTTTTTCCTTGCGCAGGACGATGCGCTTCAGGCTGCCTTCGACGCCGGGAAAGAACGTGTCCGCGGGGATGGGGGACTGGCCGTACGAGTTCCGGAAGTACAGGCGGAAGGCTATGCCGTCCTTGCGCGACCCGCCGCCGTGGATGCGCAGGCCCGCGCCGGTGGCGAGCCGCTCCTGCCCATCCTTGTAGAAGACCATGGAAGACAGGCGCTCCCAGGCGATGCCCCGCTCTTCCGGATTGGCGACGATGCCGATTTCCGGGTCGGAAAGGTTCTCCTCGTCCGTGCGGATGGCGACCACCGGCCAGCCGCTGGCGATGAGGGCGGGGGATATGTCGCCGCGCGCCTCGCCGAGCAGCCGTTCGACCTGGTCGCGGTGCTCGGGCGATACGGCGTGCACGTCGGGCAGGCCCAGTTCGGTGAGCAGTTGCCGCTTTCGGGGGGAACCCAGCGAATCCTTGCTGGTGGCGATGTCCAGCGATACGGCGCGGTACTGCCGGAGGGCGGGGGAACGTTCCAGCAGCAGGCCCGCGCAGAGCAGGGCCGCCAGAAACAGCGCCGCCGTCCACAACGGAATGTGGGGAGCGTGGGGAACGCGGGAGATGCGGGCCGCGCCGGAGTGTGGCCCCGGGGCGGGCGGCTGGGCGCTACCGGGCCGCGTGGTCGAAATAGACATTGATTTCCGCGTGGGGGGCAAGCCCGCCGGCCAGCGTGGTCAGGCGCTGCACCAGGGTTTCGTCGGAGCGGGCGAAGGTGGCGACGATGGTGCGCCGCTCGCCGTCGCCGGAAATGCTGGCCACGGTCAGTTCCGGCAGGCTTTCGCGCAGGGCGGGCAGCATGGCCGCGTCGGCCTCGCGCTCGGAGGCCGGGTAGGCGATGACCGCCGTGCCACTGCGCCGCGCCACCCGGTTGCGCCGGAAGCGGTGCACCAGCACGAGCCCGGCGGTGATCACGCCCAGGAACAGGGCCAGGATGACGATGTTCAGGGTGGCGCAGCAGATGGCGGTGGCGATGTTCACCATGATGAAGCCCACCTCTTCCGGTTCCTTGATGGGGGTACGGAAGCGGATGATGGACAGCGCGCCGAGCAGGCCCAGGGACAGCGGCAGCGAGAACTGCACGCAGATGAAGATGGCGGTGATGGACGGCCCCAGCAGCAGGAAGCTGCGGTGGACCAGGCTGCCCGTGCCCCGGTTTTCGTAGAAGCGGGAGTACAGCAGAGCGGTGTACTGCGAGGTGAGCAGGGAGATGAGCAGGGCCAGCAGGAAGGTGCCCGCGCCGATGTTCGCCGCCTGCTTGGAGCCGAAGCCGGTCACGGCGACCAGTGCCTGGTAGGAACTGCCGAGAACGTCGAAAAGTGATTCAACCATGGGGATGACGGCCTTGTCTGGAGGTGAGGTGTTCGAAGGTCGGGTGTTCGGGGCCTTGCGGGCGGCGGGAAGGGCGTCAGGCGCGGCTGCGAGGCGGCGCCGCCGGGGCGAAGCATGTGTAGCCGCCCGGCACCCCGGTGGAACAGAACAGCATGTCGTGGCATGCGAGGTATTTGGAAAACGTTTCCCGCCGGAAGTGGAAGGTGCTTGCGGCCTGGAGCGGGCGCGGCATCTCGCGCAGGCCGCCCTTCACCTCCAGCACGGCCACCGGCAGGGGGGTGGGGTTGTGCCGGGGGATGAAGGCCGGGTTGGCCCTGGGCACGTGGATGCCCGCGTCCACGGCGATGCGCGCCCCGCTGGCCGGGTCGATGAAGCGGTGGCGGGTGTAGCGCAGGATGAACATGGGAAAGATGGGCCGGGGAAACGGAATGCCCGCCTCGGCCAGGTGTTCCGGCAGGCGGTGCAGTTCGGGGGCGGTGAGCGGAGTGTTCCACAGGGTGGCGCCGTCCATGGGCAGCAGCACGCGGGCCTTGTCGCGGGCCGCGCCTTCCTTGCGCTTGGCCTCGATGAACACGGCGCGCCCCATTTCCGTTCCCGCCACGGCGCCGTACCAGCGGCAGCGGATCTTGGTCTTCAGGTAGTCGCTGTTGCGCTTTTCTTCCAGCAGGTCCAGGTCCGGCGTGTCGTAGTACAGCGAAAAGACGTCCGCTGCGGGAAATTCGGGGTCGGGGCGGCACACGGCGCGCAGCAGGTCCACGACCGCGCGGGCGAACGCCGGAGCGAAGGTGTATTTGATCTCGTTGCTCACGCTGGGGCCGCCACGGATGCGAGTAGGGTGATCATGCCGGAGCAAGGCGCCGTTCCCGCGCTGGCGGGGGCGGCATGCGGGCCGGAAGGCCGGAGCGGTTCCGGGCCGTGACGCACCCGTGTTACGGGATATCGTGCGGAAAGTCCATTGCGCCACGCGGCGCGGAGACGCGCCGCATCCCGTGCGCGGCGTGGCGACGCAAGGCGCGCCTTCGGGAGATTCATGCGCCCTGTTGCGTCACTGCATGCGGCGCGAAGGACAGCGATGCGATGTGTTGCAGCAGCCGTTGGTTGTCGCTTTGGCGGCGGACCTGCATTCTTATGTGGCCGGGGGGCATGCCGGGTATGTTGTCGCAGGCCCGGACAAGCATGCCGAGCCGCAGCAGTTCGCGGCGCACCATTTCCGACGTGACGCCGTTCCGCAGCAGTTCGTGGCGCAGGCGGCAGGTCACGAAGCTGGGTCCCGCGTCGGTGGCGCGGGGATCGAACAGTTGCGCCGCGCGCAGGTCGCGGAGCAGGGCGGCGCGGTCGGCGCGCAGGTCGGCAAGGTGCGCCCGGTAGTCCGGCAGGGCGCGCAGGAAGCGCCTGCCCATGGCCTCTGCGAAGGGGGAGACCATCCACGGCGGGCGCTGCGCTTGCAGGCGGTCCAGCAGGGCCTGCGGACCGGTCAGGTAGCCCAGGCGTATCCCGGTGCAATGGAAGAACTTGGTGAAGCTGTGCAGGCAGAGCAGGATGCCGTCCGCCAGGCGGGGCGGGCAGGCCGGGGCGAGGGCTCGGTGATGGTGGGCCGCATGCTCCGGCGTGTCCCACAGGAAGTCGCGGTAGGTCAGGTCGGCCAGCACGGTGCGGAAACCGGCCCGGAACAGGGCGGCCACCAGGGCGGGCAGGTCGGGCGCGGTGACCGGGCAGGGATTGCCCGGCGAGCACAGCACCGCCAGTTCGCCGTCCGCATCGGCCCGGAAACCCGATGGGGGCGGGTCCAGCGCGCGCAGGGGGTCGGTGTGCAGCACCCGCCACGGTATGGCGTGGGCCTCGCAGGCGCGGGCGTACTCGGAAAAGGTGGAGCCCAGCAGGGTGACCCGGTCGGGCCGCAACAGGCGCAGGGCCAGCCAGATCAGTTCGGACGAGCCGTTGCCCACCATGATGTTGCCGGGTGCAAGCCCCTCGTGGGTGGCCAGTTCCTCGCGCAGGGCGGTGCTGGCGCTGTCCGGGTAGTGTTCGAACGGGTGGGGCTGTGCGGCCACCAGGGCGCGGGTCAGTTCCAGCACGTGGGCGAAGCCGTTGCTGCTGCAATCCAGGATGCGTTCCGGGTCCACTCCCAACTCGCGCGCCACGCGGTAGACGTCGCCGCCGTGCGCGCCCTGGTCCGGTGCGCGGCCGGTGGGCGTGCTGCCGGTGGACGCGAGGGCGACCGGTGCGGGCGCGGCGTGGGGAGCAGGGCCGGGATCAGGCATCGGACAATCCCCTGCGGTGCAGCAGCGTGCGGTACAACGTCTCGAAGCGGGTGACGCGCGCGCCCGTGGAGAACTCCGGCGCAAGGGCCCGGCTGGCCTCGGCCCAGGCGGCGCGCAGGGCCGCGTCGCCGGTCACGGTGACCAGCGCGTCGGCCAGGGCGGGCACGTCGCCGGGCGGGACCAGCAGGCCGTTGCCCCGCACCAGTTCGGGCACGCCGCCCACCCGCGAGGCGACCACCGGCAGCCCGGAGCAGATGGCTTCCAGCAGGGTGTTGGGCATGGACTCGGACAACGAGGGCAGCACGAAGGCGTCGAGCAGTTGCAGGTAGTCGGCCACGCAGTTGCTGTGCTCCACCAGACGGACGCGGTGGGCGATGCCCAGTTCCGCGCACAGCGGCTGCCACCGTCCGGGAGTGACCCCCACGACGATCAGGTGCGGACCGTCGTCGGCGTTCGTGCCGCCGTCCTGACCGCAGGCCAGGGCAAAGGCCCGCAGCAGCGGGTCCACGCCCTTCACGCCCTTGTCACCGGCCACGCACCCCAGCAGCGTGGTTCCGGCGGGCAGGTCCAGTTCCGCGCGCACGGCGTCCGCCCCGCGCCGGGGCGCCAGCCGGTCGGCGGGGATGCCGTTGTGGATGACTGCAAGGCGCCGCTCGCCCACGCCCATGCGGCGCAGCACCTTGGCGCAGGCGTGCGAGTTGGCCACGAAGGCGTCCAGCCCCGGCGACCAGTAGGTCAGCGGGTTGCCGGGGCGGTAGACCACCCCCCGGTAGCCCACGCAGACCACGCCGCGCCGCCGCCAGAACAGCCCGTGCCAGGCAAGGCGCTTCACCGCCTTGTTGTGGAAGGCCTGCACGATGCAGGAGCCCTGGCCCGGCGGGGGCATGGCCGCTTCCAGCGCGGCCTTCCACCGGCCGGGCGACGCGGGCAGGTCGGCCCAGCGCATGGTGTCCGACAGGGTGCGCAGGGTGGATTCGCGCGGGGTGAAGAAGGTGACCTGATGGCCGCGTTCCATCAGCCCTTCGGCAAGGTACAGGGCCTGGCGCGCGCCGCCGCTGCGGGTGGACGAGGAGGTGACGAGGAGGATGCGCATTTACGTGCGGTCGGCGTGCTGGCGCAGCAGACGGTGGTACAGGGAGCGGGTGCGGTCGGCCATGGACTGGATGGAAAAGTGCGCGCGCAGCCGGGCCGGGTCGGGCCGGGGGGCGGCCAGCGCGGCGGCCAGTTGGGCGGCCAGTTCCTGCACGGGGTCGCAGTCTTCGGTGATGAAGTGGAACCCGTCGTACCACTCGGCCATTTCTTCCAGCGTGTCGGTGCGGATGGCCACGATGGGCATGCCGAACGAGGCCGCCTCCAGCACCGCGCCGGGCATGCCTTCGGACCCCGGAGGAGAGGTGAAGATGAACGCGTCGAAGATGTTGTAGTAGTCGCCGGGGTGCGGTGTCTCGCCGGGGCAGATCACCTTGCCGCCTATGCCCATCTCGTCGGCCTGGCGGCACAGGCCTTCGGCCTGGCGCCGGCTGCCGCCCACGATGACGAAGACCATGTCCGGATTGTGCGCCAGGGCCCTGGCGGCCGTGGACAGGATCAGTTCCAGGCGCTTGCACCCGGTGACGCGGCCCACGTTGCCGACGACCCGGGCGCGGGGAGAGATGCCGAGTTCGGCACGCAGCTGGCCAGCCTCCTTGCGGGGGACCAGCGCCGAAAAGTCCACGCCGTTGTGCAGCACCTCGAACCTGGCGGCGGCAAGCGGCATGTGCGCGCTGAAGTAGCGCAGGCTTTCGTGCGAGACGTGCAGCACCCGTGTCGAAAGAACCCGGTGGATGAGCATTTCCTCGATGCGTTGCTTGGCGCGGTGGGCGGGGTTGTCGTACCAGTGGCTCTTCAGGGTGTGGATCTGCCCGATGCGGACGGGCGTGCCCGCCAGCGCCCCGGCCAGCGCCCCGGTGACGTTGGCGGAAAAGGAATGATTGTGCAGCACCGATGCGCCGTGGGCGCGCAGCATTCGCGCCAGCCGGACGATGCCCGTGGGACTCCACTTGGTGGGAATGGGCAGGTGGTGCACCCGCACGCCCCTGTCGGCCAGTTCCGGCGCGAAGGCGCCCGGCGTGCGGTAGGTGACCACGTGCACCTCGAACTCGTCGAGCAGCAGGGGCAGCACGGCCCGCAAGCGCGAGGCGACGCCGCCGTAGTGCAGGCTGTTGGTGAGGCGGAAGACGACGGGGCGCTTGTGCATGGGCGGCGTGGGGCGTGAAGGGTTGGTCGGTTGCGGAACGCGCGGCGGGCCGGACAGGCGATCAGGCCGAACAGGTGATCAGGCCGAACAGGTGATCAGGCCAGACAGCCACGCTTCCAGTTCGCGGGCCTTGCTGTCAAGTTCGCAGTGGGTGGCGCAGGCCCGGCGCGCGGCGTGCTTCATCTCCACCAGGTCTTCGTCCGGCAGGGTCAGCGCCTTGCGCAGCATGTCCGCGAATTCGGCCGGACCGGCGGCATAGGGCAGCAACCAGGGCTCCAGTTCGGGCGTGTACACCTCGCGTACCCCGCCCACGTCGCGGGCCACGGGCAGCAGCCCCTGGGCCAGCGCCTCCTGCAGGGTGTTGGGCAGCCCTTCGCTGAGCGAGGCCAACAGGAACACGTCGGCCCGCTCCAGCAGTTCCGGCACCCTGGTGGTGAAGCCGTGCCAGCGGATGCGCTCCGCGATGCCCAGCGAGGCGGCAAGTTCCTTCAGGTACGCTTCGTGCGAGCCGGTGCCCGCCACGTCCAGTTCGAAGGGCAGGTCCAGGCTGGCCAGGGCGCGCAGCAGGGTTTCGTGCCCCTTGTCGGGGTTCAGCTGCTGCGTGGCCACCAGCCGCCGGGGTGTGGACACGGACAGCGGCCCGGTGGCCACCCGCTTGGCCGTGAGCACCACGTGCACGTCGTCGGCCCGCAGGTAGGGCAGGCTGGTCAGGAAGCCGTCGGCTATGTACTGGCAGGAACAAAGAAATTTCGGGGCGATCCAGGCGTGCAGCAGGCGCGTCTTGAGGCGGTGGGGGATGTCGCCGGGCAGGCCGATCTGCTGCACCACGGGGATGTTCAGCAGGCGGGCGGCAACCCCGGCGGTGGCCAGGTCCTTGCCGATGTTGATGATCACCACGTCGGTGCGGTGCTCCGTGAACCGGCGGCGGAACCACGCGATGGTGGCGGGGTTGAGGTCGAAGCCGAAGCTGGCGGTCTCTCCGTGCCCCACGCGGCGTCTGGCCTGGTCCACGAAGGCCTGCTGGCGGCCGTAGACGCGCACGTCATGCCCGTAGGCGGAAAGGCGTTCGGCGAAATCGAGGATCCAGGTCTTTACTCCGCCCCATTTGCGGGTGCTGTTGACGAAGGCGATGTTCATGCGGCGTCCGGGGGAGTGTTGGGGGGAGCGCTGGGGGGAGCGCTGGCGAGCAGTTCGGCGCGCGCGGTGAGGGTGTTTTCGGCGTTGAGCACGGCGCCGATCATCACGCCCAGGTGGCCCATGGACACGGCCATCCACCAGGTGCGCAGAAAGTCGTGCGCGAACAGCGCCTCCACCAGATAGCACAGCCATCCGGCCAGGAAGAAGGCGGCCATGGTCCACATGTCGTACGGCGCGCCGGAACGCGGGAGGTTGCGGTATATCCGCCGCAGCCCCCAGATCAGCATGCCGAACAGGAAGACCATGGCGACGGCGAAGCCCAGCGCGCCGGTATCCACCAGAAACTGGATGTACACCGAATGCGGGTGCTGGATGCGGGGCGAGTTGATGACCGGTTGCAGCCCCAGCGCCTTGAAGGCCGGGCCGAACATGCCCATGCCCCAACCGGTCAGCGGGCGTTCCTGGATGACCTGCCAGGCCATGCGCCACAGTTCGATACGCCCGTCGCGCATGGCCGTTTCCAGGGTGATGCGCTGCGGGCCGAACAGCACGGCCAGGATGCCGAGACACGCGGGCGCCAGCAGGTACACGGGTTTCGGCCGGGTGAACAGGCACCACAGCAGGAACAGCGCGGCGGCCACGCCAAGATAGCCGCTCCTGGCCTGGGCGAAGACCCACAGGTAGATGCCCGGCGCGAGGATCAGCGCGGTGGCGGCGGCCCTGCGCCACGCGGACCGGGTCCGGGGCAGCATGGCCCACAGGCCGAAGGCGGGTACCAGCACGAGCGCCATGTAGTCGCCCACGCGGTAGGTGGACATGGAACCGGTGAGGCGTTTGGCCATGATGGCGGTGCCATGGATGAAGTCGTGGCCGGTGAGGTGCTGGTAGATGCCGTCCAGCCCTTCGTAGAAGCCCACCGTCACGAAGGCCCAGACCAGGCGGCGCATGTCGCGCATGTCGCGCGCGCATTCCATGGCCACGAAGGGCAGGGCGAAGCCCTTCCAGGCGTTGGGCAGCACGTAGACCAGGCTCTGGCGGGGGTCCAGCGACATGGCCGTCTTCACGCAGATGAGCCCGTAGAAGAGCACGAACAGCCACTTGAGCGGGAAACGGCGCAGGGCGGACTGCCGGTAGCCCCAGTAGTGGTAGGGCAGCAGGACCGCCAGGCACAGGATGGGTCCGGTTTCGCGAAAGGCCTGCCCCAGTGGAAAGGTGGCGATGGACAGCCAGAACAGCCAGAACAGCAGGGTGCGCGCCCATTCCGCCTTTTGCGGGTCCGGGGCGGCGCGAAAGCTATCCAGGGCGGCGGCCATGCGGGCCGTGGCGGTGTGATGGCGGATGTCGGTCATGCGGCAAACTATATCCCACCCCGTGAGCCGCGGGAAGGTGCTTGTGCGGACGGGACGGATGGTTCGAGCGGGAAGGTGAAGGTCAACGCGCGGTCCCCGCGAGGTTTCCGGCCAGCAGATCGGTGTAGATGGCGTGCAGGGCAACGGCGTAGCGGTCCATGGTGTGCGGGGCGGACAGGCGGCGTGCCGCGTCGGACAGCCGCTGGCGCAGGGCGTCGTCGCGCAGGATGGCGAGCAGCTTGTCCGCGATGTCGGCGGGTTCGGTTTCGCACACCAGCGATGCCTCGCCTGCCAGTTCCAGCATGGGCACATGGCGGGACACCACGCACGGCAGCCCGCAGTACATGGCCTCCAGCTGGGCGATGAGGAACCCCTCGAACTGCGAGGGCATGGCGAACACGTCGGCCGCCTTGTAGAAGGCCGCCACGTCCGGGCGGAATCCCGTCAGCGCCACATGGTCACGCAGGCCCAGCTCGTCGCGCAGGGCTTCCAGGCGGGGGCGCTCCGCCCCTTCGCCCACCAGGGCCAGCGATGCGGGCACGCCCGCGTCGCGCACCATGCGGATGGCCCGGATGAGCAGGTCGAAATTCTTCTGCCGCACGTAGCGGCCCACCGCCACCACCACCGGGCCGCTCAGGCCGAAGGCGGCGCGCAGGTCCAGCGGGGGCACGTCGAAGCGGCCCGCGTCGATGGCGTTGTACAGTACCTTCACCGGGCGGCCCGCCAGATTGTGGTCGGTGGCGACCACCTCGGCCACGGCCTTGGACACCGTGAGGTACAGCGTGGTGGCGTAGGACAGCAGATTGTCGGAAAGCCTGCGGTGCAGGCGTTTTTCGTGCTTGGTGTTGTGCAGGTGGGTGACCACCGGGATGCCCAGGCCCAGCGCGGAAATGCGCCCGTGATGGTTGGCGCTGATGTGCATGGTGTGGATGATGTCCGGGGAGAATTCGCGCAGCATGGCGCGCAGGCGTAGCGAGGTGTCCAGCCGGTGCGAGGCGATGGCACGGATGTGCGAGCCCACGCAGTGCACATCGATGCCCGCGGCCTGGTATTCCGGCAGCATCTGCCCCGTGCCCGAAAGGTTGAAGACGCGCGGCGTGACGAGGCCGTTGGCGCGGTAGGCCAGGGCCAGGTCGAACAGCCACTTTTCGATGCCGCCGAAGGGCAGCCCGCCGACGAGATAGGCGATCTTCATCCTGAGTTCCGGCTGATGGTTGCGGGAACATTGCCGCATGCGCGGCCGGGCAGATGTCGGCGTCCGGCCGTGCGGGCCGTGTCGGGCCGTGTCGGGCAGGCCGGGGCGCGAATGCTGAACGGTCCTACTCGCAGCCCGCCGCGCGGTCAAGGGTTGCTGACATGGAAAGCGGCGCGGGACGGGGGGCGGCCTTCCCGTGTGCGCGGCCCGTTCCGCCACTCCGGCCGGTGCCGACCGTGCGCCAGTTGGGGCCGCGCCGGCGGGCCGCCCGGGCCTGCCGCCCGCCTTCTGGCGCGGGGTTCGCCGTCCGCATGGGGGCGAACCCGCCCCCGCCGGGCGCGTTCATACTCCATCAGTTGATAAAGCTTAAGGTTGCGGGTACAAGGTTCAACATGTCCGCCCGGCGCATACTATTCCTCGCTCCGGCCACCGCCGTGACCCGAATCTTCCCCAAGCTGCGCGATGCGGGATTCGAGGTCGGCATCGCCGAGAACCTCAAGGGTGCCTCCGCCTTCATCCGCAAGTCGGGTCCGGCCGTGATCTTTTCGCGGCCCAGCCTGCCCGGATACAAGGTGGACGACCTGCTTGCCGTGGGCGCGGACGACCCCGCATTCCCCCCCGTCATCGTGTTTGCCGAAAAGGGTTCCGCCGAAGAGGCCGAGCGTTGCCTTTCGCTGGGCGCGCGCGACTACTGGCTGGAACCGCTGCTGTTCGAGAAGGTGGCGGCCGCGCTGCCCGCGCCGCGCCGCGCCGCCGCGCCCGCGCCCCCCTCGTCCACCCTGGGCGGCCGCACGCCCGAGCCGCGTCCCGGCGTGCCGCGCATCGTGGGCGACCACCCGGCCGTGCGCCGCGTGCTGGCCCTGGCCCGGCAGGTGGCTCCTTCGCGCGCCACGGTGCTCATTTCCGGCGAATCGGGCACCGGCAAGGAAATGTTCGCGCGGTTCCTGCACGGCTGGAGCGACCGGGCCGACGGCCCCTTCGTGGCCGTGAACTGCGCCGCCCTGCCGGAACACCTGCTGGAAAGCGAACTGTTCGGCCACGAGAAGGGCGCCTTCACCGGGGCCATCGCCCGCAAGCTGGGCAAGTTCGAGCTGGCCAGCGGCGGCACCATCCTGCTGGACGAAATTTCCGAGATGGACCTTGGCTTGCAGGCCAAGCTGCTGCGCGTGTTGCAGGAAGGCGAGATCGACCGCGTGGGCGGCACCGAGACGGTGAAGGTGGACGTGCGCGTGCTGGCCACCACCAACCGCGACCTGGACGACTGGGTGAAGCAGGGCAAGTTCCGGCAGGACCTGTTCTTCCGCCTCAACGTCATTCCCCTGCGCCTGCCCGCCCTGCATGAGCGCGGCGACGACGTGCTGGTGCTGGCCCATCATTTCGCGGCCACCTACGTGCGCGAGTACGGCCTGGCCCCGGCGGAATTCGCGCCGGACGCGGAGGAATGGCTGCAACGCTACGACTGGCCCGGCAACGTGCGCGAATTGCAGAACCTGATGGAGCGCGCCGTGCTGCTGGCCGGGGGGCGGCCCATCACCACCCGGCACTTCTTGCTGGATCCCGACACCTGGCCGCTGTTCGAGGAGGGCGACCTGCCCCCCGGCGCCGAAGGGGACGGGGACGCCGCATCGCCCCTTGCCGGGACGGGGGGTGACGGCGCGATTTCGGCCGGCGGCCCGGCTGGCGGGCCTGACGGCGGCGGTTCCTTCCCCGGCGGGGTCATTCCGCTGCACGAGATGGAGCGCATCATGATCCTGAAGGGGCTGGAGGTCACCTCCGGCAACCGCACCCAGGCGGCGGAACTGCTGGGCATCTCGGTGCGCACCCTGCGCAACAAGCTCAACGAATACCGCGGAATGGGCATAGAAGTGGCCTGACGCCCCTTGCGGGCCGCGGTGATGTGCACTACACCGGACGAACCGCCCGGAACCCCTCGCGCGGGTTCGCGGGCGGTTGCGGCATGAGGCCCCCGCCAAGGGAGCCGCCCCGTGCCGCGCATCCCCTGCTGTTGCGCGTAACGTTCCGCATGACGTTTCGCATGACGTCTCGCGGACGCCTGCCCCCCGTGGAGCAGGCCCGCAGCCATGCGATCCATTGTGTCCCGAGGTCCTTCGGCCCGCCGGACGAACCAGCATACGGGCGGCGCGGGTGCGCACGCCATACCGGCAACGCCGAATCCACGAGGGTAGCATGTCCATGAACCTTACGCAGAAGATCATCGCGGCGCATCTCGTCAGCGGAGAGATGGCGCCGGGGGCCGAAATCGGCCTGCGCATCGACCAGACCCTGACCCAGGACGCCACCGGCACCATGGCCTACCTGCAATTCGAGGCCATGGGCGTGGACCGCGTGCGCACCGACCTTTCGGTGAGCTACGTGGACCACAACACCCTGCAGATGGGCTTCCGCAACCCGGACGACCACCGTTTCCTGCGTACTGTCGCCGCCAAGCACGGCGTGATCTTCTCGCCCCCCGGCACCGGCATCTGTCATCAACTGCACCTGGAGAATTTCGCGCTGCCCGGCGCCACGCTGGTGGGCTCGGACAGCCACACCCCCACGGCGGGCGGCATCGGCAGCCTGGCCATGGGCGCGGGCGGCCTTTCCGTGGCCCTGGCCATGGCGGGCGAGCCGTACTTCATCTCCATGCCCCGCGTGGTCAGGGTGCGCCTGGAAGGCCGCCTGACCGGCTGGGCGTCCGCCAAGGACGTCATCCTGCACCTGCTCGGCCTGCTCACGGTCAAGGGCGGGGTGGGCAAGGTGTTCGAGTTCGCCGGGCCGGGCGTGGCCACCCTGAGCGTGCCCGAGCGCGCCGTCATCACCAACATGGGCGCGGAACTGGGGGCCACGACCTCCATCTTCCCCAGCGACGAACGCACCCGCGCCTTCCTGGCCTCCATGGGCCGCGAGGGCGACTGGAAGGAACTCCGCGCGGACGACGGCGCGGCCTGTGACGACGAGATCGTCATCGACCTTTCCGCGCTGGCGCCGCTGGTGGCCCAGCCGCACATGCCCGACCGGGTGGTGCCCGTGGCGGAACTGGCGGGCCTTGGGGTGGATCAGGTGGCCATCGGCTCGTGCACCAACTCGTCCTACGCCGACCTGCGCATGGTGGCCGAGGTGTTGCGCGGCAAGCTGGTCAGCGTGGGCACCGACACCATGGTCTCGCCCGGCTCCAAGCAGGTGCTGAAGATGCTGGCCGCCGAAGGGCTGGTGGAACCCCTGCTGGACGCGGGCGTGCGCATCCTTGAATGTTCGTGCGGCCCGTGCATCGGCATGGGCGGCTCGCCCGTGTCGGGCGGGGTCAGCGTGCGCACCTTCAACCGCAACTTTGAAGGCCGCAGCGGCACCAGGGACGCCAGGGTGTACCTGGTCTCGCCGCTCACCGCCGCCATGGCCGCGCTGCACGGGCGGTTCACCGACCCGGCCACCTGGGGCACTCCCCCGGCCCAGCCGGAACTGCCGGAGAAGGCCCCCTCCATCCGCCATCTGTTCGTCTTCCCGCCCGAGGACGGCAGCGGGGTGGAAGTGCTGCGCGGGCCCAACATCGTGGCCCTGGAGCAGTTCACGCCCATGGACGACACGGTGCAGGCGCGGATCGTCATCAAGCTGGGCGACGACATCACCACCGACCACATCATGCCCGCCGGGGCGGAGATCACCTCGCTGCGCTCCAACGTGCCCGCCATCGCGCAGCACGTCTTCGGCCGGGTGGACGCGGACTTCGTGGCCCGCGCCAGGGCGGCGGGCGCCGGGGTCATCGTGGCCGGGGACAACTACGGGCAGGGTTCCAGCCGCGAGCACGCGGCCCTGGCCCCGCGCCACCTGGGCATCCGCGCGGTCATCGTGCGCTCGCTGGCGCGCATCCACCGCGCCAACCTGGTCAACTTCGGCATCCTGCCGCTGATCCTGTGCGACCGGGCCGACTACGACAGGCTGGCCGTGGGCGGCGCGGTGACCATTCCCGCGTCGGCCATCGCCGCCGGGGGCGAGGTGGACGTGCAGGTGGAGGGCGTGGGCGCCGTCCGCGTCCGGAACGATTTGACGCAAAAGGAATTGGATATTATCCGGGCAGGCGGGCTGCTGAATCACGTCCGTCTTTCCAGAAAACAGTAGGGTGTCCTTGCCGGGGCTCCGCACGGAGCCTCCGGCACCCCCCGGCCCCCCGACGCAACTGGCGCACCGCCCGAACGCACCGCGCAGACGCACCGGGGGGGCATTGGCGCACACCTCAATGGAGTCTCTCAATGCTTGAACTGATCCGTGCCCACGCGCAGTCGTGGGGCGTGAAGATTGCCTTCGGCGTCATCATCATCGTGTTCGTCTTCTGGGGCGTCGGCTCCATGAGCAACGGCCCCACGGGCGCCGTGGCCACGGTGAACAAGAAGCCCATCACGGTGCAGGAATTCGGGCGCGAATACGAGCGCCAGGTGGAGGCGTTGCGCGGCCGCTACCCCGGCATCAGCGCCGAGGACATGAAGCAGATGGGCCTCAAGCGCCAGGTGTTGCAGGCCATGATCACCGAACGCCTGCTGGCCGACGAGGCCGCGCGCATCGGGCTTTCGGTGGCTCCGGCCGAACTGCGCCGCTCCATCGAGTCCATCGTGGCCTTCCGCAACGGCGACGGCAGGTTCGACGCCGACGTGTACCGCTCCGTGCTCAAGGGCCAGCAGACCACGCCCGGCCGCTTCGAGGACGGCATCCGTCGCGACATGCTGCTGCAGAAGCTGCGCGACCGGATCACCTCGCCCGCCTCGGTCACCGACGAAGAGGCCCGCGCCCTGTTCGACTACGGCCGCGAGCGCCGCTCCATCGAATACGTGCTGTTCCCGCTGGAAGACTACGTGCTCAAGGTGACCCCCACCGACGAGCAGATCGCCGAGCGCTACAACGAAAACCTGGACGCCTGGCGCAACCCGCAGCGCATCAGCCTGGACGCGGTCACCCTGACCCCGGCCAGCCTGGCCGCCGCCGTGGAGATTCCCGAGTCGGCCGTGGCCGCCTTCTACGCGGACAACGCCGAAACCTACTTCGTGGTGCCCGAGCGCGTGCGCGCCCGGCACATCCTGTTCATGGCCCAGGAAGGGGCCAGCCAGGAAGAGGACGCCGCCGCCCGCGCCAAGGCCGAGGACGTCATCGCCCAGTTGAAGAAGGGCAAGGACTTCGCCGCGCTGGCCAGGCTGTCCGACGACAAGGGCAGCGGCGCGCAGGGTGGCGACCTTGGCTGGTTCACCAAGGGCCAGATGGTGCCCCCCTTCGAGGAGGCCGTGTTCGCCCTGAAGCCCGGCGAGGTCAGCGCCCCCGTGCGCACCGCCTTCGGCTGGCACGTCATCAGGCTGGATGCGCACGAGGCCCAGCGCACCCGCACCCTGGACGAGGTACGCGGCGAGATCCGCCAGCGCCTGGGCGAGGAAAAGGCTTCGGAACGGATGCACGAGGCCCTGGACACCGCCCTGGAAATGGCCGGGGCGGGCAAGTCCATCGACGACATCGCCAAGGCGCTGAAGCTGGAGCACAAGCCCACCGGCCTGTTCTCCCGCGCCGACGCGGGCGTTGCCGTGGGCCTGAAGGGCCAGTCCGTGGGCGCCGCGTTCTCCACCCCTGCGGGCACGGTCATCGACACTCCGCTGGAAATCGAGGGCGGCTACATGATCGCCGCCGTGCTGGAATCGCAGCCGGAAAGCGTGACCCCGCTGGAAAAGGTGAAGGAAGAGGTGGCCGCCCAGGTGCGCCGCGTGGAAGGCGCAAAGCTGGCCGTCAAGGCCGCGCAGGAAGCCGGGGCCAAGCTGGCCGATGGCCTGCCCTCCGACCTCGCCGCCAGGGTGAAGACCGCCGAGCCCTTCGGCCGCAACGGCGTCATCGCCCCCTTCGGCCAGAGCCGCGCCCTGGTGGACGCCGCCTTTGCCGCCGCCCCCGGCGCGTGGCAGGCCACCCCGGTGGACACCTCTGCGGGCGCGGTGCTGTTCCGGGTCAAGGACGTGCAGCATCCCACCGACGCCGAATGGTCCGCCGCCGCCGAAACGGTGCGCGCCACCGTGTTGTCCGCCAAGCGCGAGGAACTCTTCCGGGTGTTCGTGGGCGAACTGTCCTCGGCCGCCAAGATCGAGTTGCGCAACGCCAAGCTCATCGACGACTAGCCGTCGATCGCCGACCGAAACCGCACAAGGCCGCCCCTCCTCATGGAAGGGCGGCCTTTCCGTCTTTGCCCCGCATCATGTGCAGGGCTTCGAGCACGCCGGGGGCATGCCGTCCGCAGGTTGCGCGGGGCAGGGCAGGCAGACGCCCCGCCGGGGCTCCGGCCTTGGCCGCGCGCGGCCGGGCGGTAAGCGCTTGACAGCGCGGGCGGGGCAGGGCAAGGGAGGCGTCACCGCAACGGGAGCCCGGCGATGCGCCGCAAGACAGGCCGCATCCGTCCCGGCTCCGCAACCCGCAGGAACCCGTCGTGCGCACCGCAGACTCCTACCGCAAGGTCTTTCCCGTCACCTGGGAACAGCTTCACCGCGACGCCAAGGCGCTGTCGTGGCGGCTGCTGGAGAAAGGGCCCTGGACCGGCATCATCGCCATCACCCGGGGGGGCCTGGTGCCCGCCGCCATCATCGCCCGCGAACTGGGGGTGCACCTCATCGACACGGTGTGCATCACCAGCTACAAATGGCAGGACCAGTCCAGCCGCCTGGAAGTGCTCAAGGGCATGCAGGGCGACGGCGAGGGCTGGCTGATGGTGGACGACCTGGTGGACACCGGCCGCACGGCCAAGGCGGTGCGCGAAATGCTGCCCAAGGCCCACTTCGCCACCGTGTACGCCAAGCCCGAAGGACGCCCCCTGGTGGACACCTACATCACCGAAGTCAGCCAGGATACATGGATTCTCTTCCCGTGGGACTCGGAGGTGCAGTACGTGCAGCCCCTTGTCAACCAGCGGGAAGCGGGCTAGAAATCTCTTTTTCCGCATCAGTGTCGGCGCCGCGCCAAGCGGCCTCGCCGCCGGCGATCCTGTCGGCCTCGCCGCCCGGAACGTTCCCGGCCGCGAGCCCTGATGCATTGCCTCTGGTACATCAGCGGACGGGCAACCGCCGTCCGTGGCCGTATACCGTTCCATTCACCCAGCCCCCGAGGAGGCTCCCGATGCGCAAATCCGTATCCGCGATGTTGCTGGTTGCCGCCATGCTGCTCATGGCCGCCCTGACCGGCTGCGGCGAAGACAAGAAGCCCGCCGAGGCCCCCAAGGCCGAACAGAAGCCGGCGGCCGCCGCGCCCGCACCCGCTCCTGTGAAGGACATGCAGGTCGGCTTTGTCTACGTTTCGCCCGTGGGCGACGTGGGCTGGTCCTGGGCGCACGACCAGGCCCGCAAGGCCATCGCGGAAATGCCCGGCGTGACCACCTCGTTCGTGGAATCGGTGCCCGAAGGGGCCGACGCCGAACGCGTCATCCAGAACATGGCGCGCAAGGGCTTCGACATCATCTTCACCACCAGCTTCGGGTACATGGACCCCACGCTGAAGGTGGCGGAACAGTTCCCCAACATCACCTTCATGCACTGCTCGGGCTACAAGACCGCGCCCAACATGAGCAACTACTTCGGGCGCATGTACCAGGCCCGCTACCTGACCGGCATGGTGGCCGGCGCCATGACCAAGTCGAACATCCTCGGCTACGTGGCGGCCTTCCCCATCCCCGAGGTGATTCGCGGCATCAACGCCTACACCCTGGGCGTGCGCGCCGTGAACCCCAAGGCCGAGGTGCGCGTGGTGTGGACCAAGACCTGGTACGACCCGGCCACCGAAAAGGAAGCAGCCAAGAGCCTGCTGGACGTGGGCGCCGACGTCATCGCCCAGCACCAGGATTCCCCCGGCCCGCAGGAGGCCGCCCAGGAACGCGGCGTGTACTCCGTGGGCTACAACTCGGACATGAGCCAGTTCGCCCCCAAGTCGCACCTCACCTCCGCCATGTGGAACTGGACCCCGTTCTACAAGGATGTGGTGGAAAAGGTCCGCAAGGGTGAATGGAAGTCCGGCGCGTTCTGGCCCGGCATCGATACCGGCATCGTGGGCATCGCCCCCTACGGCGACATGGTGCCGCAGGACGTGCGCGCCAAGGTGGACGCACGCAAGGCCGAGATCGTGTCCGGCGCCTACAAGGTGTTCTCCGGCCCGGTGAAGGACCAGAGCGGCGCCGTGCGCGTGGCCGAGGGCCAGGTGCTTTCCGACCAGGACATGCTGGGCATGACCTGGTTCGTGGAAGGCGTGGTCGGTTCCACCCAGTAGCCGCGGCCAAGAACCGGAGCCCCCTGTCCATGTTCCTCCCCAGAGTCGTGAAACGGCAGGAGCCCCTTCAGTGGGGCTCCTTTTTCATTTTCGCGGCGGCCCTCGTCGTTTCGCTGGGGGTCAGCTGCGCGTTGCTCGCCGTGCACGGCAAGCCGCCGTTGAAGGCGCTGGCGGTCCTGTGGTCGGGCGGCTTCGGCGGTCCCTTCGCGCTGGAAGACACGCTGCTGAAATCCATCCCCATCTTCCTGTGTTCGCTGGGGGTGGCCGTATCGTTCCGCATGCAGGTGTGGAACATCGGCGCCGAGGGGCAGTTCGCCCTGGGCGCGGTGGGGGCCACATGGGCCGTGCTGGCCTTTCCGGGCCTGCCCGTGTGGGCCATGATGCCGGTGATGTTCCTGTGCGCCGCCGCGGCGGGCGGGTTGTGGGCGGCGGTGCCCGCCGTGCTGCGCCTGCGTTTCGGCATGAACGAGATCATCTCCACGCTGATGTTCAACTACATCGGCATCCTGTTCCTGCAATTCCTGGTCTACGGCGCGTGGAAGGACCCGACCAGCTTCGGCTTTCCCATGACCCCCATCTTTCCCGAGGCCGCCATCATCGGCCCAATATCCCCGGCCACCCTGGGCCGGGTGCACTGGGGCCTTGCGGTGTGCGCGGGCGTGGCCGTGCTGCTGGCCGTGTTCCTGAAGCGCACCCGCCTCGGCTTCGAATTGCTGGCCGGGGGCGAAAACCCCCGCGCCGCCCGCTACGCCCGCATGCCCTACAACCTGCTGGTGCTGCTGGTCATGTCGCTGTGCGGCGCGCTGGCGGGCTTTGCCGGATGCATCGAGACATCGGCCACGGTCAACCGCCTGCAACCCAGCATCATGGTGGGCTACGGCTACACCGCCATCGTGGTGGCCTGGCTGTCGCGCCTGCGCATCGGTTCCATCGCCTGTTTCGCCTTTTTGCTGGCGGGCTTGCGTGTGGGCGTCGAACACCTGCAACTGGATTTGCAGGTGCCCGCCGCCTTCGGGGGCATCCTTGAAGGCATGATCCTGCTCTCGGTGCTGGCCGGGCAGTTCTTCGACCGTTACCGCTTCACGCTGCACGGGAGGAGCTAGCATGGACATGGATACCGCGCTGCTGCTCTCCATCCTGGCCGCCACGGTGCAGTCGGGCACGCCCATCCTGTACGCCACCCTGGGCGAGATGTTCACCGAACGCTCCGGCGTGCTGAACCTGGGCGTGGAAGGCATGATGATCGTGGGCGCGTTCACCGCCTTTCTGGCCACCCACCTCACCGGCAATCCGTGGGCCGGGGTGCTGGCCGCCGGGCTGTGCGGGGGCGGGCTGTCCCTGCTGCACGGGGTGGTCTGTCTGGTCTTTCAGGGCAACCAGGTGGTGTCGGGCCTTGCCCTGACCATCCTGGGCCTGGGGCTGGCCGACTTTCTGGGCACGCCGTACGTGGGCATCACCACCACCGGCTTCCAGTCCTTCGCCGTGCCGGTGCTGGCCGACATCCCCGTGCTGGGGCCCGTCTTCTTCCGGCACGACGCGCTGGTCTACCTTTCGTACCTGCTGCCGCCGCTGTTCTGGCTGTTCATGGCCCGCACCCGGCCGGGGCTGGCCCTGCGCGCCGCGGGCGAACACCCGGCCGCCGCATCCGCCGCCGGGCTGTCGCCGGTGCGCATCCGCTGGTGCGGCATCTTCACGGGCGGCTTTCTGGCCGGGCTTGGCGGGGCCTACCTTTCGCTGGCCTACACCCATCTGTGGACCAACAACATGACCTCCGGGCGCGGCTGGATCGCCGTGGCGCTGGTCATCTTCGCCTTCTGGCGGCCGGGCCGCGCCGTGTTCGGCGCGTATCTGTTCGGCGGGGTGATGGCCCTGCAACTGCGCTTGCAGGCCATGGGGGCCAACCTGCCCTCGTCGCTGATGCTCATGCTGCCCTACGCGCTGACCGTGCTGGTGCTGCTGGTCTCGTCGGCGCGCGGCGGCGGGCGTGCCGCGCCCGCCGCGCTGGGCGTGAACATCGAGCCCGAGGAATGATGCCATGAGCGATACGCCGCATACCCCCGCCGCCGTGGCCCCGGAAACCCCGCGCCGCGCCCGCGAGGCCCATGCCCACCTGCCGCCCGTGGTGCGGCTGGACGGCATCTGCAAGTCGTTCGGCAAGGTGCGCGCCAACCACGACATCACGCTGAACATCCGCCCCGGCTGCATCAAGGCCCTGCTGGGCGAGAACGGCGCGGGCAAGTCCACGCTCATGTCCATCCTGGCGGGCAAGCTGCGCCAGGATGCGGGCGCCATCATCGTGGACGGCGCGCCCACGGTGTTCGCCTCGCCGCGCGACGCCCTGCGCGCGGGCATCGGCATGGTCTACCAGCACTTCATGCTGGTGGATTCCATGACCGTGGCCGAAAACGTGCTGCTGGGCCAGTCGCCCCACATGGTGCTGCGCCCCGCGCGCATGCGCGACGAGGTGGCCGCCCTGGCCGAACGCTACGGCTTGGCCGTGGACCCGGCGGCCCGCGTGGGCGGACTGTCCATGGGCGAGCGGCAGCGGGTGGAAATCCTGAAGCTGCTGTACCGCGACAGCCGCGTGCTGATCCTGGACGAGCCCACGGCCGTGCTCACCCCGCGCGAGACCGACCAGCTGTTCGAGGCCATGTGGCGCATGGCCGGTCAGGGCAAGGCGCTGGTGTTCATCAGCCACAAGTTGCAGGAAGTGCTGACCGTGGCCGACGAGATCGCCATCCTACGCCGGGGCGAGGTGGTGGACGAGTTCAGCGAGGCCGACGTGCCCAACCAGACCGTGCTGGCCAACCGCATGGTGGGCCGCGACGTGGTGTTGCAGGTGGACGCCAAGCGGCTGGCCCCGGTGGACACCGTGCTGTCCGTGGAACATCTTTCCGGCTCGGGCCTTTCCGACGTGTCGCTGGACGTGCGGCGCGGCGAGATCGTGGCCATCGCCGGGGTGGCGGGCAACGGGCAGAAGGAACTGGTGGAAGCCATCTGCGGCCTGGCCCGGCCCGAATCGGGCGAGGTGCGCATCCTTGGCCGCCCGTGGCGCGAATTCTTCGCCGGGCCTCCCGGCAGGCGCGGCCTGGCCTACATCCCCGAGGACCGGCAGGGCCTTGCCACCTGCCGCCAACTGGACCTGGTGGACAACTTCCTGCTGACCACCCGCAACATCTTTGCCAGGGGCGTGTTCCTGGACCGCACCGAGGCCATCAACGCCGTGAAGCGGGTGGTGTGGGAGTATAACGTGCAGCCGGGCGACATCACCGTGCCCGCGCGGGCGCTTTCGGGCGGCAACCTGCAAAAGCTGGTCATCGGGCGCGAGTTCTTCCGCAAGCCGGAGGTGATCGTGGCCGAAAACCCCACCCAGGGGCTGGATATCTCCGCCACCGAGGAAGTGTGGGGCAGGCTGCTGGAGGCGCGCTCCACCGCCGGGGTGCTGCTGGTCACCGGCGACCTGAACGAGGCGCTGGAACTGGCCGACCGCATCGCGGTGATGTACCGGGGCCGGTTCATCGACGTGTTCGACAGGGACGACACCGCCAAGGTGGAGGCCATCGGCCTGATGATGGCCGGGGTGCGCCCAGATCAGGCGGACGAGGCGGATACGCCGGAGTAGGGCCGCGCGTACGGATATTGCCAATGAAACGGCGGGCCATCCCATGGGATGGCCCGCCGTTTGGTCATGGGAAAGACGGGATGGGGGAGCGGGGCGCCTAGTTGGCGCAGCCGCACCCTCCTCCATTGCCGCCACCGCCGCAACCGCCCGGCCTGGGGGCGGACCCGGTGGCGCAGGCGCAGCCGGACGCGGGGGTGGCGGGACCGTTCGCGCAGGCGCAGCCGGTGGCGGCCCCGGCCCCGGCGTTGCGCGGGGTGCTGGTGAACGGGCTGCCCGCGCGCAGCTTGGGGGTGGCGGCGGACATCAGCCGGTTGCCCTGGCCGCCGCAGGCGGGGCAGGCGCAGGTTTCGGCGTCTCGGGCGCACAGTTCCTCGAACACGGCGCCGCATCCCTGGCAGGAGAATTCGTACATGGGCATGGGTGTGACCTTTGCGTGTCGGCCGGGTTCCGGCCGGTTCCGATGTGTGGTTCCGGTTGTAAGCAGTCGCCGAACGCGCTATTGATAGAATGCGCAAACACCCTCGCGCGGGGCCGCGTCCTTTCCGGCGGGCCGCTCCGGCGGGGGCATCGGCCCTGTGGCGTCCCCCTTGACGTCCCTTGGGCGTCCGCACTTCAATAACCATTTCGCACCGGGACGCAAGCGTTGCGCGGCACCGGCGCGCGCATCCCCTTCCCCCAACCCCCGACCGGCACGCCGGGCGGCGGCCACGTCCGCCACCGGGTGCGCCGGCGCAAAGGAGCACGGACATGGCAGTGAAGAAGATTCTGTTCCTGGTGGGCGATTTCGTGGAAGATTACGAAGTCATGGTACCGTTCCAGATGCTGCTGATGGTGGGGCACGACGTGCACGCGGTGTGCCCCGGCAAGAAGGCGGGCCAGCAGGTGCGCACGGCGGTGCACGACTTCGAGGGCGACCAGACCTACTCCGAAAAGCCGGGCCACAACTTCACCCTGAACGCCGACTTCGACGCGGTGAACACGGCCGACTACGACGCGCTGGTGATTCCCGGCGGCCGCGCCCCCGAGTACATCCGCCTGAACCCGCGCGTGGTGGAGATCGTGCGCGAGATGGCGGCGGCCAAAAAGCCCATCGCCTCGGTGTGCCACGGCCAGCAGCTGCTGGTGACGGCGGGCGTGGTCAAGGGGCTGACCTGCACCGCGTACCCCGCCGTGAAGCCGGACATCGAAGGCGCGGGCGGCACGTGGTGCGAGGTGAACGACACCTTCACCAACGCCTGCGTGGACGGCAATGTGGTCACCGCGCCCGCGTGGCCCGCGCACCCCGAGTGGATGCGCAAGTTCCTGGTGGTGCTGGGTTCGCGCATCGAACCTTAGGGCGTGTGTGCAAACAGTCCTTTTGCCCGCTGGCTTCGTCAAACTTCGCCTGCCATTGCGCTGCTGTCCTTATCCGTAAGGTTCGCAAGCTCACCTAACGGCTAAGGCTCAGTCAAATACCAAAGAGTATATTCCTTCATGGCAGGCTCGTTTTCCTCGCCAGCGAACAAAAAACTGGTTTGCAAACACGCCCTGGATACCGCCCTCGTTTAAGATCGAAACGCGACGTCCGGCGAACCCGCCGGACGTCGCTGCATATGGCGGGGACCAGCCATTGGGGGAGGCATGATGGGCAAGGATTCCGGGATGGGCGCATGGAGCGGCAAGGTGGGCCTGTTCGCCGACGATGCACTGGTGGACGATCTGGCGCGGGCGGGCCGGGCGGTGGCATACGCCGCGCCTGCGGGAACCGGGGAGCCGGACGGAGGCACCGTGGACTGCGAAGGGCGGCTGTTCCTGCCGAACCGGTTCGAGGCGGACGACTTCGACGCGGCCAGCGGAGGAGGGCGCTCCGGCGGCGTGCCCGGCGTGCTCTTGCTGCACGAATACACCGGCCTCGGCAGTTACCTGTTCCGCAGCGCCGCACGGCTGGTGCAGGCCGGGTACGCCGTGCTGTGCGCCGACCTGTACGGCAAGGCGCTGCGCCCGGCCGACCGCGAGCAGGCCAGCGCCTGCCTGCGCCCGCTGCGCGACGACAGGGCGCTGCTGCAATTGCGCGCGCGGGCCGGGCTGGACGCGTTGGCCGGAGTGCGCGGCGTGGATGCCGGACGCCTGCTGGCCATGGGCTTTTCGCTGGGCGGCGGGGCCACGCTGGAACTGGTCCGCTCCGGCGCGCCCCTGCGCGGTGCGGCCAGCATGTACGGCTATCTTTCCACGTCACAACAGGTAACGCCCGGCGTGGCGCATTGCCCGGTGCTGGTGCATCTGGCCGGGCGCGATCACGTCGTCCCCTTGCGCGACGTGGAGCCTTTCGTGCGCGAGATGGCCGACGCCAACGTGGACTGCCGGATGGTGCTGCACGCGGGCGCGGGCCACGGCTTCTGCAACGCGGCGTACGGAACGGAGTTCGATGCGGCGGCGTCGTGGCATTGCCCGCGCACCGAAGCCAGGGCCTGGGACGACGTGCTGCGCTTTTTCGAGGAATGTCTGCGGGCAGGGTGACGGCGCAGGTTTCCCGTGGCCGTAGGCCCGGACTCCGGGCAGCCGGGATGCCGCGCGCGTCCTAGAACTGCGGCGTGGCCCGTTCCCGGCTGTCGGGAAACAGGCCGGGCTGCGGGGGCGTGGCCTTGCGCCGCGCGCCCAGCACGTTGGGCAGGGGGGCGGCCGCGTTGCCGCCGCTCCAGAAGTCGGCCGGGTGGCGGCCCATCCAGATGTCGGTGCGCACGGGGGTGCGCAGGTACAGCCCGGCCTGCGGGCCGCCTTCCACGTACATCACGTCGCGGATGTCGATGGGCAGCGCCAGCAGGATGGTGGCGAAGCGCCATGCCGTGAGCGGCTCGCGGCAGTGCAGGAACAGGATGGCCCCGCTCCCGTCCTGGCCCACGGCGGCCACCGAGTACAACGGCCCGCCCTGCGGCCACAGGATGCGCCGGTTGGCCCCGATGAGCCGGTAGTTCTGCACCACCGAACGGTACTGCGGCAGCAGCGTTTCCCACGGGTCTGCGGTGCGGTCCAACAGATCGGCTTGGGGCAGGTCGGCCTGGGGCAGGTCGGCCTGGGGCGGGTCGGACGACAACGGCCCGAACACGAAGAACGCCCCCAGGTTGCCCCCGATGCGCGGGTTGTTCAGGTGCGCGCCGTTGCGCAGGTAGCCGGTGCTGGTGCGCGCGTCGGGCAGGTACATGCTGGCGTTGATCACCGCGTTCAGGTCGTGGCGCCGGGCCCAGTCCGTCAGTGACAGGGCGGGTTCGCCCTCTTCCGACGTGGTGTGCAGGCTGAATTCGTAGTAGGCGGGGTCGATGCGCACGGCCACGATGCGTTCGGGGCCGTCGGGCGCGTCGGGCGCGGGAAAGACCCCCAGTTGCAGCCCGGTGTCCAGTTCGGTCCAGCCGGGTGTATCGTCCGTGCGGATTCCGTCCGGGAGCGCCTCGTCCGCATGCGCCAGTGCCGCCGCCAGCAGCATGCCCAGCACCGCCAGCATGGCCGCTGCCCGGCGCGGGGCGCGCATGCGGGCCCCAGGCCGACAGGTGCCGGAGGGGGCGGGGCGCGCGGGCGCTGCGGCGGAACGGGCGGTGACGATCATGGCGGTATGGCGGATGTGGCTATGCGGTGGGTGGCCGGGGCAGGCGGCAGGCGTTGTGCCGTGCGCCCGGATGGCGATGGGACGGGGCATGCGTGAGCCGGGGCGCGGGCCTGGGCGCGAGCCGGGGCGCGGGCCGGGGGTGACCCCCGGCGCAGGGAGGCAGTGTAGGGGAAACCCCTGCGTGGCGCAACGGTCGGCGCTGGCCCGGTTGGACAGGTCGGGCCGGGCGGACTGGGCGAGCCGGACGGACGGCGGAATATTTTGATGAACATTTCAATATTGACATATCAAGATAGCTTGATATAGAACAACTCCACAATGTGGAAGCGAGGGGCGCACCCCGGACGGTCCCCCCGGCCCCGCACCGGCTCCGGAAGACCCCCGGACGGACTCCGGTCCCGTATCGGCAAGGACATCCGGCCCCGCACCGGCCGCAACGCGCTACCCCGGTCCACCCGACAGCACACGCAGACGCCAGACCCTGGCCGCAAAGGACACGCCGTGAAGATCAGAGACAGCATCGCCGCCAGCACCCGTCCCTTCTATTCGCTGGAATTCTTTCCCCCCAAGGAACGGGAGAACTGGCCCGGCTTCTTCGCCACCGTGGAACGGCTGAAGGCCCTGAACCCGCTGTTCGCCTCGGTCACCTACGGGGCGGGCGGCTCCACCCAGGACAACACGCTGGAAATCACCTCGCACCTCAAGAACGTCATGGGGCTTGAGCCCATGGCCCACCTGACCTGCGTGGGCGCCACGCGCGAACGCATCGCCGACTACCTGCGCCGCCTGCGCGAGGTGAACGTGGACAACGTGCTGGCCCTGCGCGGCGACGCCCCCAAGGGGCAGGCCATCGACTGGGATACGGCGGAATTCCGCTACGCGGCGGACCTGGTGCGGTTCACCCGCAGCGAGCAGCCGGACATGGGCGTGGGCGTGGCCGGGTACCCGGCGGCGCATCCCGAATCGCCCAGCTTCGCCAGCGACCTGCGCCACACGGCGGACAAGGTCAACGCCGGGGCGGACTTCATCGTCACCCAGTTGTTCTTCGACGTGCGCGAATATTTCGACTTCGTGGAACGGCTGCGCGCCATGGGCGTGGACAAGCCGGTGCTGCCGGGCATCCTGCCCATCCAGAGCCTGGAGTCGGTGCGGCGCATCCTTTCGCTGTGCGGGGCCAACATTCCCGGCAATCTGTACCTGGAACTGGAGGCCGCCAACGGGAAGGGCGGCGCCGAGGCCGTGAAGGAAGCGGGCATCGCCTTCGCCCAGCGGCAGATCCGCGCGCTGCTGGACGGCGGGGCGCCGGGCATCCACCTGTACACGCTGAACCGCGCCGATACCTGTCTGCGTATTGCCGAGGCCGTGGGCGCGGCGTAACCGGCATGCGCCCCGGCCTGCAATTCCGGCCGGACCGCGCGGGCGGCTTGACTTTCCACGCGGCTTCGGCAATATGGGAATTGCTGATTGATTAATCAGTTCGCTCGCGCCGCAGGGCACGAAACGGCGCGGCGGACCTCACCGCACTTTCAGGCGAGGCACGGCGCGGATGGCACCCGCACCGGCCGCGCAGGGTCGGGGACATTCGGTCATGGTACCGGCTGCGCAAGAGGGCTTGCCAGTTCCCGTCCGGCGCGGCGCGCCGCCGCCGGCGGTTCAAGGCCCCCGGAGCCGCCAGGTCTCCGGGGGCTTTTTCCGTGTGCGGCGGGGAGTGTCGGCATGCACCGGCCCGCCCCCCCTCTGCCCCCATCCGCCCCTATCTGCCCCCATCCGGTTGACGCACCGTGCGCAAGACGGTAGCACGGCACCATTCCAGACCGGAGCACCCGTGAACAGCACCCCCCCTTCCCGTTCTTCCGAAGCCCGCGTGGCCCCCGCCGCCGGGTATTCCGTCCCCCCCGTCCCCCCGATCATCGACCCCGCCAGCGTGCGGCGCATCCTGGTCTGCCAGTTGCGGCAGATCGGCGACGTGCTGCTGGCCACCCCCTCGCTGGAACTGCTGCATCGCCGGTTTCCCCACGCGGAACTGCACGTGCTCACCGAGCGCAAGTGCACGCCCATGCTGCAGGGCAACCCCGCCGTGCACACCGTGTGGGCCATCGACAAGAAGGAACTGGGCTCCCTTGTCCGGGAGGTGGCCTTCTACTGGCGGGTGGCGCGCACCGGCTTCGACGTGGTGGTGGATTTCCAGCAGTTGCCGCGCTGCCGGTGGGTGGTGGCCATGTCGCGCGCGCGGGTGCGGTTGTCCTACACGCCCGCGTGGTACAACCGCTGGCTGTTCACCCACTGGGTGCGCCCGCGCGACGGCTATGCCGCCATGGCCAAGGCCAGCGTGCTGGAACCGCTGGGCGTACGCTGGAACGGCGAGCGCCCCCGCCTGTACCTGAGCGACGCGGAGCGCGCCGCCGCGCGCGATCTGCTGGCTTCGCTGGGGTTTGCCCCGGGGCAGCGGCTGGTCACCGTGGACCCCACGCACCGCCGCGTCACCCGGCGCTGGCCCGCCGCCCATTACGGCAGGCTGCTTTCGCTGGCCGCCGCGCGCGACCCTTCGCTGCGCTTCATGCCCCTGTCCGGCCCCGGAGAGGAGGACGACGTGCGCGCCGTGGTGGCCGCCTGCGATTGCCCGGACAAGGTGCTGATGCCCGGCCGGATACTGTCGCTGCGTGAAATGGCCGCCTGCATCGAGCAGGCGGCGTTGCACGTGGGCAACTGTTCCGCGCCGTGTCACATCGCCGTGGCCGTGGGCACGCCCACCTTCGTGGTGCGCGGGGCCACCAGCAGGGCCTGGTCCTTCCCCGCCCCGGAACATTTCCACATGGCCCTCGGACTGGACTGCCAGCCCTGCAACCGCAACGAATGCGCCAACCCCGACCAGTTGGCCTGCCTTGTGCGCCTGACGCCCGAAGCCGTGTGCCAGGCCATGCTGGACCACCTGGCCGCTGTGTCGCTGGCTGCCGTGTCGCATTGACGGGGCAGCACCGGGGACGGGAGCGCCGGTTGGCGCAGGCAGATCCGACATTATAAGGTGAGCGGCGTGTTCGGGCTTTCGCGGCGCGGGGAAAACGGCTAAGGTGCCGGAGTTCCCTCCGGTCCGGTACTGCCGGTACTGCCCGTACTGTCAGTCATGCCGGGCATGTCCACACGTGCAGTACGGAGAGGGAGGAGGCGGGACGGCATGCGCCAATGCAACTGCCGTGGCGTGTGATGGTTCCGCATCGCGGTGCCGGGTCGTGCGCCTGCCGTGCCATGCACCGCTGGCCGCCATGCACGGAAACATGCGGAGAATTCATGTCGCGCAACTGTCGCTTTTGCCGCCATGCAACGCAAAAACCCCGCAGCGGGTTTCCACTGCGGGGTTTCGTTTGCTCTGGTGGGCCATCAGGGACTCGAACCCCGAACCAACTGATTAAGAGTCAGCTGCTCTACCAATTGAGCTAATGGCCCAGCGCCTCAACGCGAAGGGCAAACTAAAGAGAACCCGCTCCGAAGTCAAGCGGATTTTTCCGGGGCTTTTAAAATTTTCTGAAATTATGAAAAAAGAAAGTTATATCATCATATTGAAGCGTACAATTTTCGGAGCGGGAACGCTGACGGCGCTGCTTGTCTGGCTGTTCTGCGCCGCAATCCCCCTGCGCGCGGCCGATGTTGCCGCTTCCGGCGGCGGTCCGGCCGGTTTCGGGCCCCGCCCCGACGTGACCGCCGAGGTCTTCCGCGAAGTGCGTGCGGGCGAGGACGGCGCGCTGCTGGTGGTCTGGCTGGAAATGCCCGCCGGATACCATGCCTATGCCAACGACGTGGACGGCAGCGGCGTCCGGGGGAGCGGGGGGAGCGGGGGGAGCGGGGGGAGCGGGGGCGGCGGCGTGGGCCTGCCCACGGTGGTCACCGTGCGCGGGGCCTCGCCGCAGGTTCCGGCCCCGGCCAGCGCGGCCGGGGTGCTGTACCCGCCGGGCCGCGAGATCATGGACCCCCTGTCGCCCGGCCAGCGGGTGCGGGTCTACGAGGGGCGTGCGCCGGTGTTCGTGCGGCTGCCGCAGGATCATCTGGACCGCGACCTGCTGGCTTCGGTCTCCCTGCTGCTGTGTTCCGACCGCAACTGCCTGCCCTATCGCGGCGTCGTGGAATTCCGCGTGGACGGCGCCATGCTGGGCGAACTGCCCCGCGCCGACGAGCAGCCCTGGGCGGAACAGCTGCGCGCGGCGCGTCCGGCCGTGCTGCCTGCTTCCGCCCGGTCCGGAGGGGACGCGGCCCCGGCCTCCGCTCCGTCCGTCGCCGCGTCTCCGGCGCAAACCGGGCATGACGCGCCGGAGCAGGGCGACCGGGTGACCATTCCCTTCGGCAAGGGTGGGCGTTCCGTGCCGCTGCCAGGCATGCCCGACACGCAGGCGGCGGCCAGTGCCGCCAATGGGGCCAATGGCACGGACGGCGCCGTGTCCGGCAGTCTGCCGGGCGTCACCCACTGGAACTTCGCGCCGCGCTACCAGGTGCCGGAACTGGAGGTGTCCGGCCTCGGCAAGGCGCTGCTGCTGGGCCTGCTGGCCGGTCTTCTGCTGAACCTGATGCCCTGCGTGCTGCCGGTGATCAGCCTGAAGCTGAGCGGCTTCGTGGCCGTGGCGGCCCTTGGCGGCGACGAGGTGCGCCGGGCGCACTTCCGCGAGCACAACCTGCTGTTCGCGGCGGGGATCATGGCCTGGTTCCTGCTGCTGGCCTTCATCCTGGGCGGCGCGGGCCTGGCCTGGGGGCAGCTGTTCCAGCGGCCCGGCGTGGTGTTGGGGCTGCTGATGCTGGTGTTCGGCCTGGGGCTGAGCATGTTCGGGGTGTTCACCCTGCCCGTGCTGGACCTGAAGGCCGTGGGCGCGGGCGGCGCCGGGCGTGCGCAGCCCTTTTTCACCGGGCTGGTGGCCACGCTGCTGGCCACCCCGTGCAGCGGGCCGCTGCTGGGCGGGGTGCTGGGCTGGGCCTTCCAGCAGCCGCCGGAAATCATGGCCTTCGTGTTCACCTCGGTGGGCATGGGCATGGCCCTGCCGTACCTGGTGCTGGCGGCCCGGCCGGGGCTGGTGCGCCACTTCCCCCGGCCGGGGGCGTGGACCGGCACGCTGGAACAGCTGGTGGGCTTCTTCCTGATGGGCACCTCGGTGTACCTGCTGACCATCCTGCCCGCCGCCTGGCTGATGCCCGCGCTGGCGTCGCTGCTGGCCGTGGCCTTTGCCGCGTGGGTCTGGGGGCGCTGGGGCGGCCTGGACGCCCCGCCGCGCCGCCGGTCGGTGGTGCGCCTGGCGGCTCCGGCGCTGGTGGCCGTGGCGGTGTGGCTGTCCTTTGCCCCTTCGGCGCCGCCCGCGAACTGGGAACCCTTCGAGCCCGCCACCTTCCGGGCCATGCTGGGGCGCGAGCCGCTCATCGTGGACTTTACCGCCGACTGGTGCCCCAACTGCAAGCTGCTGGAGCAGACCACCCTGTCCGGCGGCGCGGTGTCCGAATGGGCGCGACGCCATGGCGCGCGGCTGGTGCGGGTGGACCTGACCGAGGAATCGCCCGAGGCCCAGGCCCTGCTGCGCGCCCTGGGCAGCAGCAGCATTCCCGTGGTGGCGCTGTTCCCCAAGGGGCTGTTGTCCGCCTCGCCGGTGGTGCTGCGCGACCTGTTCACCACGGGCCAGATGGAGCAGGCCCTGCTGGAGGCGTTTGGCAAGCCGAAGCCGGAGTGGAAGGACTGAGCCCGCCCTGCGGACGCAGGGAATCGTGGCCCGTCGCAGCCCTCTTCCGCTACACGCAGACCATGTCGTAGGCCGTGCCGGTCAGGGCGCGGCCGCCCTGTTCGGTGACCTCGAAGGTGTTCTCCACCCCCACCATGCCCACGCCGGGGATGCCCATCTTGGGCTCCAGGGCGATGGTCATGCCTTCCTCCAGCGGCTCGTCGAAGCGGTGGGCGATGACCGGATATTCGTCGATGGTCAGGCCGATGCCGTGCCCCAGGAAGTGCACCTTGTTGGACCCCAGCCCCATGAAGCCTTCGGACAGGCCCGCGCGTTCCACCAGTTCCAGGGTGGAGCGCCAGATGTCCGAGGGGATTTCGCCGGGGCGCAGCCGTTCCGCCGCGCGGGCCTGCACCTCGATGCACAGGTCGTGGGCGCGGCGCACCGCGTCGGGGATGGAGGCGGCGTTGCCCGCCCAGTACAGCTGGGTCTTGTCGGTGTGGTAGCCTTCGAGGCAGAAGCCGATATCCAGGGCCAGCGGGGTTCCGTGCCGCCACACCGAGCCCGCGTAGCCCATGAACGGGATGGCCGGATGCTCTCCCTTGAGGCCCAGCGGCCCGTTGAAGTGGCTGGGGTAGTTGCCGTTATCCCCGGCGGCGATGTGCCCGAGAAAGCACTCCTCGCCCGGCGCGCCCATGCGCATCAGGCCGCCGTGCCCCCGGCTGAAGAACACCTGCCACGCCAGGTGCGAAATCTCGCGCTCGGTCATGCCGGGGCGCATCAGGCCGGGCAGCACGTCGTGCAGGCATTCGTGGTGGCGAGCCCCGGCCAGGCGCAGTTTGACCAGTTCCCATCCGGTCTTGCGGGCCCGGGCGCGGGTGAGCGCCGCGTCCCCCGGCACGAAGGCGACGTCCGCCAGCCGCTGCTGCATCATGGCGGCCAGCGACCATGGCAGACCGGACATTTCCGCCGCCGCCACCGGGGCCAGCGGACTGCCCGCGTCGGCGCACAGGCCGGGCAGGTCGCCGTAGGAGCGGAAGGACACGATGTTGTCCAGGGGGCTTTCCAGCCGGGCGCGTTCCTCGCCCTTGCGCACCAGCAGCACCGGTTCGCCCTCGCGCGGCAGCCACAGCACGCCGTTGCCCGCCGTGCCGGCAAGATAATAGATGGCCACGCGCGAGAAGGCCATCAGCCCCCCGGCGTCCGGGGCCAGCGCGGCAAGGATGTCGAGCGAGCGGGACTGGCGCAGCCGGGCCTCTTCGGCGGGCATGCGCTCGGCGGCGGTGAACGGGCGGGGGGCGGCGGGGGCGTGCGGAATGCGGGCGTGGGACATGGCTGCGGGGCTCCTTGGTGACCGGGTTCCGGCGATGGGCTCAGGGTAGGCCAAGGGGCGGCCGGGCGCAACCGGTGGGGGGGCGGGCGCGACCTGCCGCGACAGAGGAGGGGGGCGGTCCCGGCGGGCGACCCCGCACCGTCCCCCACGCGATGGCGGCGCCAGGCGCGGCGATTGCGCTTGGCGGCAAGGCCGGGTAGAGAGGATGTTTCCGGATTGTTGCTCGCGGCCGGCAACGGCGGCGCGACCGCAGAAGAGGCAAGGGCCGCGCCGGTCAGCCGGGGCGCGCGGCTTCGGCTTCGGCCGTACATATGGTTTCAGGGGTACAGGATGCTGCTCGACGCCACGCTTCGCACCATACTGCGCGAATCGCGCACCATCGCCGTCATCGGCGCCAAGGACAAGCCCGGCCAGCCCGTGGACATGGTGGGCCGCTACCTCATCGAGGCCGGATACGACGTGCGCCCGGTGCATCCGGTGCGCCGCGCCGTGTGGGGCATCCCGGCCTGTCCGACCATCGCCGACGTGCCGGTGGACGTGGACATCGTCAACGTGTTCCGCGCGCCGGAACACTGCCCGGCCCACGCCGTGGAGGTGCTGGCCCTGCCGCGCCTGCCGCGCCTGTTCTGGATGCAGTCGGGCATATCGAGCCCGGAGGCCGGGCGGATGCTCTTCGAGCGGGGCGTGGCCGTGGTGGAAGACCTGTGCCTGATGGTGGAGCACCGTCGGCTGATGACCGGGGGGCTGCTGTGAGCGCCCCCACGACACCGGCGTTCTCTCCACCGGCATCCTCCCCGGCCTCTTCGGCGTCCGCCACCCCGGAACCCTGGGACGACGCCTTCGACTGCCGCATGTGCGGCCAGTGTTGCCAGGGCGAGGGCGGCATCGTGGTCAGCCCCGCCGATCTTTCGCGCATCTGCGCCTTTCTGGGCATGACGCCGCAAGCCTTCGAGGTCGCCTACTGCGAGCGGAGCAACGGCAAGCTGAAGGTGCGCACCGGGCCGGACGGCAACTGCGTGTTCTTTGCCGCCGGGCGCGGCTGCACCGTGCACGAGGGCAAGCCGGACATCTGCCGCGCCTGGCCGTTCTTTCGCGGCAACCTGGTGGATGCGGGCAGCCTGGCCATGGCCAAGGAATACTGTCCCGGCATCCGGCCCGGGGTGCGCCACGCGGACTTCGCGGCCGCCGGGCGGGCCTATCTGGCCGCGCGGGGGCTGCTGGCCTCGGACTGTACGTGCGAGGCCAACGCGCTAGTGCTTGAACGGGACGAAGACGGCGCGAAATAGCCGACGGAAAGGGCGCGGGTCCGCGGTAAGGTTTTTCGCCGAAACGGCCGAAAGGCTGGAGGCGAGGCAAGCGGGGGCGTGGAGGTCGCGTGACGCTGAGGGATTGCTACCGGATACTGCAAGTGGGCAACGGCGCGTCGCTTGACGAGGTCAAGAAGGCGTACCGCAAGCTGGCCTTCGAACTGCATCCGGACCTGAACCCCGGCCGGTCCGACGCGGCCCGCCGGTTCCAGCGCCTGAACGAGGCGTACGTGCAGCTTTCGCGTACCCTGGACGCGGCCGCACCCGGCGGCAACGGGAACGGGACGGGTACCGCCGGCGCCGCCGACCGTGCATCGGCCGAGCGCGAGGCCGCCCGCGCCTACGAGCAGGCCCGCCAGCGCTTCGGTGACATGGGAGCCGGGGGAGCAGGGGGAGCTGGTGGAGCGGGGGGAGCCGGGGGCGGACCCGGATCTTCGGCCTCGTCCGCATCGGCCGGGGCCTCTGCCGGGAACACGTTCACGGGCGGCGCGTCCACCGCGCGCGGTACCGGCGGGGCCGACCGCAGCCGCCGCAAGGCGGAGGCCACTTACCAGGCCAGTCAGGACGAGGTGTTGCAGGACATCCTGCGCGACCCGTTCGCCCGGCGCGTGTTCGAGGACATCTACAGCCAGATCCGCCGCGACAGCGGCGGGCTGGCCGCGCGCCCGCCCAAGAAGCGCAAGCTCAGCCTGGAATGGGGCGGCAAGGCCCTGACGCTGGACTTCACCCACGGCATCGGCGGTGCGGTGAAGGGCTGGCTGCGTCGCCAGATCGACGACGAGCAGACGGTGTACCTGCCCGCCCTCAGCATCGTGCCGGGGGCGCGGCTGCGCTTGCAGGTCACCCAGGGCCTGTCCGGAGAGGTGCGCACCGTGGAGGTGACCCTGCCGCAGGACTACGTGGTGGGGCGGCCCATCCGGCTCAAGGGGCTGGGCAAGCGCATCGGGCCGTGGCAGGGCGACCTGTACCTGCGCATTCTCGCCAAGGCGTAGCCGTTGGTGAGGACGTGGCCGTTCGTTAAGGACATGGCCGCCCGGCGATTCCGGGGCCTTCCCGCTTCCGCTCATTCCACGGGCATGTGCCCGCGCGTCAGGCCGGTGTCGTCATCGGCCGTTTCCGTGGCCGTTTCCGTTTGCGCCGCGTCCCGTGCGCATGCCGCGCCGACGGCGCGGGATACGCCCCCGTCATGCCTGTCGCGGCCCCGCGCGCCGTCCAGCACCACGCAGAACACCGCCGCGATGACCAGCCCCGCACCCAGCCAGCCCGAGGGCGGGAACAGTTCGTCCCACAGCCAGTAGGCCAGCAGGGCCGCCAGCACCGGCTCGAAGTTGGCCACCACGGCCACGCGGGTGGGCGAGAGGCGGCGCATGCCCTCGCAGTAGGCCATGTACGCGCCGTAGGTGGTCACCAGCCCCATGCCCAGCACCAGCAACGCCCACGCCAGCGGCCCCTTGGGGGCGAAGTCCACGAAGGGCAGCAGGGCCAGCGCCCCCACGGGCAGGCAGAACAGGTACAGGGTCACCGGCGAATGGCGGTGCAGGAAGTGGCGGCTGAACACGTAGTGCAGCGAATAGGTGAAGCCCGCCAGCAGGCCGAAGCCGATGCCCGCCGCGCTGGTGCCGCCCTGCAATCCTCCGCCGGACCGGCAGATCAGGAAGGCCCCGGCCATGGCCAAGCCCAGGGCGGCCAGCTTGGCACGGGTCAAGGGTTCCGCGAAGCACAGCCGCGAAAGCAGCGCTACCCACGCCGGGGCGGTGTACAGCAGGATGGAGGCCAGCGCCGCGCCGCCTTCGCGCACGGCCAACTGGTACGAGCCGAAGAACAACGCCACCCCCACCAGCCCGAACACGGCGAAGGCGGCCGCGTCGCGCGCCGGGGCGCGCCACAGCCCGTGCCGGGCCGCGTGCAGGCCGAAGAACAGCGCGCCGAACGTGGCGCGCCAGAAGGCGATTTCCAGCGGGGTCACCCCTTCGGCAAGGCAGTAGCGGGCCAGGGGGCCGATGAGCGCCCACAACCCGGCGGCAAGCAGCACGAAGCCGTATCCGGCCAGCGGCATGGCATCCTCCCGTTGTTGTCGTACCGGTGTTGTGAACGATGGCGGTGGGGAAGGCAAGCCCGGAACGCCCGGAAAAACGGACGCATGGCCGCGTGATGCTTCCGTAACCCGGCGGCGGCTTCACAGTGGCCCTGCGGGATGGTACATACCGCCCAGACATGCCCGCCGGAGACGGACGGTGCAGGCGCGGCCGGACGGTACGGCACAGACTGTCCCGCCAGACCGTGCCGCCAGCCCATGTCGCCGGATCATGCCGGACCAGACTCGACGCACCAGGCACGCTCACCCGACACGCCCGACCAATGGGCCCGCGCCGCACGGCCCGCGCCCGCAGGAGGATGCCACGGATGGCCCCCGAAACGCCCGATCAGACTCCAGACCAGAAGCCCGACCAGACCTCCACTACGACTCCCGGCCGCGACCCCGCCCGTTCCGCCTCCGGCCCCACCCGGCAGGACGGCAGCCTGCTCGACATGCCCAGGCCCCCCAGGCGCACGCGCAGCAAGCTGGTCTGGGTGTTCCTGCTGGCCCTGGCCGTGGCTGGCGTGGCCCTGTGGGAACTGCGCGACCTGGTCCTGCGCGATGCCGTGCCCGAGCGGCAGGCCAACATGACCGGCACGGACGCCGCCATCCTGGGGCCCAACGCCACCAACGGCACGCTGCCCTCCATGGTGCCGATGGGCGGCGACGCGGCCGCCGATGCCCAGGCCAACGCCACGGCTGCGGCGCCCGGCGTCAACGCCACCAGCCCGGACGGGGCCTTTGCCCAGGACGACGCGGTGGTGCGCTTCGCCTTCGTGGAGGATGTGGCCAACTGGCTGGTGGAAAGCTACTACCCCAAGGGCACGCACATGGAGGCGCGCACCTCCGGCTGGGTGGCCCCCAGCCTGAAGTCGGCCAACATGCGCTACGGCGTAAACATGACCGGGCTGTCGTGGTCCGGCGACGATATTTCCGCCGGGCGCGCCGGCGTGCTGGACTACGCCTTCACCCCGGCCATGCTCGAAGCCCTGCAACGCCTGTACGCCGACCGGTTCATGGAGGCCATGGCCGCCGCGGCGTCGGCCGCCAAGGTCACGGACAAGGGCAGGGAGCGGCCGCTGGCCCCCGCCGAGATTGCGGAAATGTACGGCCTGTACGCCACGCGCCTGCGCGGCCTGTCCGGCGCCCTGCGCGAGATTGCGGGCATGCCCGACGCGGTGGTGCGGGTGAACGCCTGGCTCACCGCGCAGCAGACCGCGCTGGAGGCCAACGCCAAGTACCAGGACGCCGTGTTCGGCTACGACACCGCGCGCGAGGGCAATTCCGCGCACATGGCCGAGCAGGCCCGGCGCATCATGGAGCTTTCCGGCAAGGCGTACCAGCAGGCCATCATGGCCCGCGAACGCGCCCGCGAAACCCTGGCCGAGGCCATCCGCCGCAACCCCGACGCCCGCAGGCTGGACGACGACACCCTGGTCTACACGGCGGGGTGGGTGTACCGCCGGGCCAACGGCAAGCCGGAAAAGATGGACGCCGTGCGCATGGCGGCCACGGTGCTGGCCGACACGGCCGCCCGCTTCGACAAGGCGGCGCAGGCCGCGCGGCAGTAGGTGCGGAAAGGCGATACGGAAACGACGACGCCGCGAGGGGGCAACCCTTCGCGGCGTTTTTGCGTGGGAATGTGTGGGGAAAAGACGGAATCGGGGGAGGAGCGGACCGGTGCGCACGGCATGACCCGGTGCGACCGTTGCCTTTTGCCTTCCTTCGGCCGTCAGAACTGCCTGTCCAGCAACAGGTGCGAGAAATACCCCAGCACGGCAGCCGCGTACCAAGGCGCGGCGGTCTGCCACGCCCAGCCGTACAGCAGCACCGGGGCCAGCAGCAGGGGCAGGGGCACCAGCAGCATGGCCCACCAGGTGTGGGTCCACCCCCGGTGGCCGTCGATGGCGGGCAGCATGGCCAGCAGCCCCAGCAGGGCGGCCCACTGGTAGCGCCGGGTGGCGATGAGCGCCACGTCGGCCACGGCCAGCAGTCCGTAGAACCACGTCCGCCCGCGCGAGTGGGTATCTACGTCCGGGGCCAGGGCAAAGGCGGTGGACACGGCCAGAAGGGCGGCCTGGGTGGGCAGGCCGGGAGCGTGAATGCGCAGGGTCTGCGCCACGAACAGGGCTCCGGCGGCCAGCACGGCGCCGCCGACGAGGTGGGTGCGGTATCCGGGCATCGGTGATGTGGATTGGGGTGCGGGTTGGGGTGCGTGACGTGGGTCAGGGCGTGCGGCGCAGGGCGGAATGCCACGGGACGGGTGCCGCGCCGGGGCGACCATAGGACACCCCCGCCCGGCGGGCAAGCGGGGCGCGCTGGCTAGTCCGGCCCGCACCGTGCTACAGCAGGCGCGGGCGGCAGGGGATGCCCGGCGGCGGGCACAACCCGTCCCGCCTGACTGCGCCGCCGTGCCGTCATCCGTTTGTTCCGCCGCGCCGCATCGGCCCCGTCACCCCAACCGTGGAACCCGCCATGTCCCATATGTCCCGACCGTCACCCGCCGACACCTGTTCCGCCCCCGTCGGCACCATCCTGTTCACCGGCGGGTGCCGCAGCGGTAAGAGCGGGCTGGCCCAGCGCTGGGTGGAATCGCTGGGGCCGTCGCGGGTGTACATCGCCACCGGGGCCGCCCGCGACGCGGAAATGGCCGAGCGGGTGCGCCGCCACCAGGCCGCGCGGGGCGCGGGATGGCGCACGGTGGAAGAACCGCTGGACGTGTGCGCCGCCCTGCGCGGCTGCATGGGGCAGGGTGCGGGCCAGTCCGTCACGGCCCGCCCTAACGGGGTGCTGCTGGACTGCGTCACCCTGTGGCTGACCAACCGCATGCTGGCCGATCACGACGACGCGGCCATCCTGCGCGGGGTGAAGGATCTGGCGGCGCTGCTGCGCGCGTCCACCGTGCCCGTGGCCGTGGTGACCAACGAGGTGGGCTGGGGCGTGGTGCCGGAAACCCCGCTGGGCCGCCGCTTCCGCGACCTGTCCGGCGAGGCCAACCAGTTGCTGGCTTCAGCCTGTACCGGCGTGGTCCTGGCCGTCAGCGGATTGCCCCTGGCCGTCAAGGGCGGGGTGCCCGCAGCCTGCATGGGGTAGGGCGGCACTGGACCCCGGCCCGCCGCTGGAGTAGAAGCCGCATGAGCCGCCCGTGCGGCCCCAAACCCTGAACAGGAAGCCTCACATGCCCGGATATTTTCGCCGTCTGATTTCGCTCCGTTTGAATCCGCCTCGCCTGATTCCATTCGGCTTGATTCTGGCCGCAATCCTGCTGTTGGCCGCCCCCCGCCCAGCCGTCGCCGAGGAAACCCCGGAAGCCGCCCTGCGCCAGGTGCAGACCGCCATCGACACCAACAACGCCGCCCTGCTGGAAAAGTACGTGGATGTGGGCCGCATCGCCCAGCGCGGGGTGGATGCCTTCATGTCCGACCTGGTGGCGCGTCCCCCCAAGGCCGTTTCCGGCGGCGGCGAAACCCTGCCCCTGTTGGCCATGCTGTCCAGCGCGGTGCAGTCCGGCGCGCAGTCGCAGACCGCCCAGACCGTGAAGATGCTGGTGGCCGAGGAAACCCGCAAGTTCGTGGTGTGGGGCGTGGCCTCCGGAAACTTTTGGTTCCTCGACGCGAGACGTGGAAATCAGCTTTCTTGACTCTCCTTCCTGACGCATCGTAGCCTTTCCCTTTGCCCAGGAGGGAAGGAGCCGTGGAAGCTAACGATTTACTGACGTTGGGCCTTGGCCTCACAGCTCCCTGGCGAGTCGTGGACCAGTCTCTGGACCTTTCAAAGCAGCCAAGCGAACTTCGCCTTGAGGTCGAGGCCGCGAGAGGTGAGCGCTACCCTTGCCCGGCGTGCGGTGCGTTGTGTAAGGCCCATGATTTCGCTGAGTTCAGCTGGCGGCATCTCAACTTCTTCCAGCATCACTGCCTGATCAAGGCCCGTGTCCCCCGAGTGAGATGCCCGGAACATGGCCTCAAGCGCGTCAATGTCCCATGGGCACGGCCTGGCAGCGGGTTCACCCT